>JANMRU010000177.1:0-40241 GCA_031388585.1 Pseudanabaena sp. SOY_30_concoct_251
GAACATTATCAATCCCTTCTCAGCAATAAGACTAAATTAGTCTCTACAGTTCATGTTTCCAATACCCTGGGTGGGGTTAGTCCTGTAGCAGAGATTGTCAAACTTGCCCATGACCTTGGCAGCAAAGTCCTAATTGATGCCTGTCAGAGCGTCCCGCACATGCCTATTGATGTGCAAGCGATGGATTGCGACTGGTTGGTGGCATCCGGCCACAAGATGTGTGCTCCCACAGGAATTGGATTTCTTTATGGGAAATCAGATTTGCTACGCGCGATGCCGCCGTTTTTTGGTGGTGGGGAGATGATTTCCGAAGTATTTCTCGATCGCTCTACCTATGCCGATATCCCCCATAAATTTGAAGCTGGGACGCCTGCAATTGGCGAAGCGATCGCATTGGGAGCAGCCGTCGATTATCTTATGGCAATCGGGATGGAGAATATCCACAACTATGAACAGGAGATGATTGCATACTTATTAGACAAACTACAGCAAATTCCCGACCTTACTATCTATGGGCCATTGAAGCATCGCGCAGGGTTAGCTTCATTTAATGTTGGAGATCGAATCCATGCTAACGACCTCTCAGCAATGCTGGATCAATCAGGTGTAGCAATTCGTTCGGGACATCATTGTACCCAGCCACTACATCGTTATTTAGGCATTAGCGGCACTGCCAGAGCGAGTTTGTATTTCTATAATACGCAAGCTGAGATCGATACCTTTATCGTGGCGCTTAAGGATGCGATCGCATTCTTTAACGGCATTCTGTAATGGAACAAGCATATTGGCTAGCGTGGGCGAAGATCCCTCAGATTGGCCCTGTATTGCTCAAGCGCATCTATCAGCGATTTGGTAGCCTTGCTGTGGCTTGGGATGCTCCAGATTTAGATTTACTGGAAGTAGAAGGAATTGGTAGGCAGACAATTACAAGTATAGTAGCAGCACGTCTGGAGGTCGATCCGTCAAAAGTGCTAGAGGATTATCAGCAAAATAATCCCTACTTTTGGACTCCATCCGATCCTGGATATCCCAAACTACTATGGGAGATTCCCGATCCACCCCTAGTACTGCATTATTTGGGGAATTTAACAGCCTGGACGGAACGATCGACTGTTGGTATCGTGGGAACACGCAACCCTAGTGGTTACGGTCGGCGTTGGGCGCAAAAAATTGGCAAAGCATTGGCAGAGAATGGATTTACTGTCGTATCTGGTATGGCAGATGGCGTTGATGCCGAAGCTCACAGAGGATGTTTGGAATCTCAAGGTCATGCGATCGCTGTCGTAGGAACAGGAGTCGATCTAGTCTATCCACCCAAAAATCAATCTCTCTATCAGGAAATCATCAAATCTGGTTTAGTTGTGAGCGAATATACCAATGGAACTAGACCAGATCGCGCCCACTTCCCAGCCCGCAATCGCATTATTGCTGGCTTATGCCGCGCCATAATCGTAATTGAAGCCCCAGAAAAATCTGGAGCCTTAATCACCGCCCACCAAGCAAATGAATATTGTCGAGATGTCTTTGCTTTACCTGGTTCGCTAGATGCTCCTCAATCCCTTGGCTGTCTTAAATTGATTAATAACGGTGCGCAGATAATATTGGGGATTGATGAACTCATGTTGTCTCTAGGTGCTATGCCAGGGTTAGATCGCGAATCTCAGATCGAAGCAACACAAATATCCAGGCAAGTGCAATTACCGTTACTGGAGCCAGTCCAGCAGCGCATTCTTGAAGCGATCGCCTTTGGCGAACCAGTGGGTTTCGATCGCATTGTCGAAACCGTGAAATTACCAACTGGAGAAATATCAGGGGCATTATTGCAATTGGAGCTAATGGGCGCGATCGCGCAATCACCTGGCATGAGATACCAACGTCTTGGTTAAGTTTGAAAACAAATTTCGATCCAAAAACTTATTGGTCTCGTACTAATTACAGAGTTATAGCCAGCGCCTAGATCGTTAGGGCAGATTTTGATTTTAATTGGGGGTGTGGGGGCAATACCCCACGGAGGGGTAGAACCCCTCCACCCCGTCCTAACCTAATTGGCGATAGCTATACAAAAAAGTCAACTTTGTGCTTAAGGATAGTTAAAGGAGAGATTGTATGCAATCAAACTTCAAGTTCATCTGTGCTGGATTGGTATTTGCCACCCTCTCTGGCTTCAGCTCTTACAGTTTTGCTGGCGAGTATAAGAGATCGCAAGAAATAGCACTTTCAAGCACAGCCGTCGTCCCTACTCAGTTGCAACTCCCGAAGGAGCAAAGGCTTCTTTTGGAAACCTACGCAAAGGGCGTACAAATTTACACATGTCAGCCCAAGGAAAATAACAGTCAGAAGTTTGGCTGGAAGCTGAAAGCCCCAGAAGCAAATCTGTACATCAGGCTCACACCCAAGGGCGACAAGTTACAAGAGATCGGCAAACATTACGCTGGCCCAACTTGGGAGCACAAAGATGGAAGTAAGATCCAAGGCAAAGTAAAGGCGAAAGCAGATTCCCCTAACACCAATGCGATTCCCTTGCTATTATTGGAGGTAACTTCTCATGAGGGTAAAGGGATATTGAGTGAAGTGAATAACATTCAGCGCCTCAACACTGTGGGCGGACAAGCCCCCTCCAAGGGGTGCGATTCCACAAAAAAGGATGTAGAAGTGAAGGTAGATTATACGGCTGATTACTACTTCTATGGCACGGCATCCAAAAAATAGATATAGCAATCGCCAATTAGGTGGTTGTCGAGGTGGAGGGGTTCTACCCCTCCGTGGGGCATTGCCCCCACACCCCAATTGAAATCTGTCAAAACGATCTAGGCGTTGGCTATATAGGGAAATGGTGTTGAAATGAGCCTACTCTGATTCGCAAGGGCAATCCACCTGAGATTGCCCTTGCCTTCGATCGCAACTTAAGGGAAATCATGCTAGGTGAATCTACGGAAATAGATATAGAATTTGGCAAAGCTATAGAACAGTTTAATCAGACTGAATTTTATGCTTGTCATGATACCTTAGAAGCAATTTGGATGGATGCGATGTATCCAGAAAAGATTTTTTATCAAGGGATTCTGCAAATTGCTGTTGGCTTATATCACCTTAGTAATGCAAACTGGCGTGGCTCGGTAATTTTGCTGGGTGAAGGGATCGGTCGTCTGCGCAGTTTCCAGCCCCACTTTGAAACTATCGACGTGGAACGCTTAGTGCAAGACAGCGCCACTTTACTGAAAGCTTTGCAGATTGCTGGTGCAGAAGCGATCGAGGCGATCGCACAAGAAATGCAAGAAAATAGATCGCATTTACGG
This sequence comes from Pseudanabaena sp. SOY_30_concoct_251, assembly GCA_031388585.1. Lineage (GTDB taxonomy): Bacteria > Cyanobacteriota > Cyanobacteriia > Pseudanabaenales > Pseudanabaenaceae > PCC-6802. Next base: position 3,297 of record JANMRU010000177.1, read on the forward strand.
ATACCAAAAATTCAGGTGATTTCAGGATCAAATTTATAGTTTCAGGGCAATTATTTTTCAAGCTCACCGTAAGCTGCTTTTCAGAGTATCTCTAGCTTGCAATCATCCTTAAGACACAAGTTCAACCAAAGTGGGGAGGTTAAGGGGACGATTTTTCGCTACAATTCTTGTCTTGATTCCTCTCGCACAATTTGTATTTCACATGATCGAGCAAGTCCTGACCAAACTTTCTGTAATTGGTATGGTTCCTCTGCTATGGAGTATCTTAGCTCTACCAAATTCTCTGCTCTTGGCTCAGAATGTTACTCCTACAGCACCAGCAATCAAAAGGCCGAGTAATTCAGTTACTGCTTTAGTAGAACAGGCAAACGCGAAAAGAGAACAAAACAAGCTGTCTGAGGCAGCAAGGCTTTATCGACAAGCAATAGCACTCGATCCTATCTTTGTGCCAGCCCATTATGGTTTGGGTGTAGCGCTCCGACAACAGGGAAATTTAGAAGGCGCGATCGCTTCCCATCGTCGAGCAATTCAAATTGACAGTACCTACACGCCTGCTTACTATGGCCTCGGCATCGCACTATATAAAAAAGGTGAAATGTCTGCTGCGGCTGATGCTTACAACATGGTAATTAAGCAGAGTAAGGCAGATGCTAGCCTTGCTCCTACCTATTACAACCTTGGTTTAGCCGAAGAGGGTCGTGGCAATCTAGCGGCGGCGATCGCCGCATTTCGTCAAGCGAGCTCACTCGATCGCAGCTACGCCCTAGCCTACAGTGGGATAGGTTCGGTTTTGCGCCGCCAAGGCGATTTTAAAGGTGCGATCGAAGCATTTCGTGAAGCGGTTAAGGTTGCCCCCAATAACGTCACAGCTCAGTATGCATTGGGGGTAGTTTTGTATGCGCAAAAAGATTATAGAGGGGCGATCGCCGCTTACAAACAAGCCACTGTGCTGGATAATAAGTTTCCCAACCTCCACTACAATCTTGGCATTGCATTGTCAGCCGAGGGTAGCAACAATCCAGAAGCGATCGCGGCATACCAACGCGCCATAGAGCTCGATCCCAGAAACGATAATGCATTTACATCTCTGGGTAACTCATTGCTACAAGACAGTAAGCCCGCCGAAGCAATTACCGCCTTTCGCCGTAGTGTGGTCTTAAATCCAAAATCATTTAACGCCTACAATGGATTGGGATTAGCGCTGCGTCGTGAAGGCAAGTTAGAGGAAGCGATCGCTGCCTACAAGCAAGCCATCCAACTCAGTCCCAACTATGCTGCCGCTTACAATAATTTAGGCAGGGCACTATCCGACCAAAATAAATTGACCGAGGCGATCGCCGCTTTTCGGAAAGCCGTAGAAGCAGACCCTAAAAACGGTGTTGCTTACAGCAATTTGGGTAACCTACTACGGTCAGAGGGTAATCCATTAGGTGCAATTGAGGCTTTGAATCGGGCGATTATGCTAGGCAAAGAAGAGCTATGGGTAGACTACACAAGTTTGGCGCTAGTCCAAGCCGAGCAGGGCAATATGAAGGAGGCACTAGAGTCATATAAAAAAGCGATCGCACTTAATCCAGATTTTGCTAATGCCCACTTTGGCTTAGGCGCTCTTTATACAGCGCAAAGAGAAACAGCGCTGGCGATCGCCTCCTACAAAGAAGCACTCAGGCTATATCAAGCCGCTAATAATACAGAATGGGTTGGACGCACACAAAGGGCTCTACAAGCTTTGTAAGGTGCTCGCCAGTCACAATAATAGTCGCAACAATAAAAAAATAGTGGAATACTTAAAATTTAAGTTGACAAAACCCCAGCGATCTTTGATATATTGTTAAAGCTTAATTGTTGGGGTGTCGCCAAGTGGTAAGGCAGCTGGTTTTGGTCCAGCCATTCCGAGGTTCGAATCCTTGCACCCCAGTTTTTCTTCTTGCTAACCAAGTTAGTTTGCTTCTGGCTTCTGCGACAACCAAGATACAAAAGTGCCCAGAAGACCAAGATTATGGTGGTCAAATCGCTAAAGCGGTCGCGTTCTGGGAATTCTTTGCCCCGATTACGGTGAAGCTTGCCCCATCAGGATGCTCGACTTTCACTTTGTTGGCAGACAAAACCATTGCCAATGAGGCAACTGCGATCGAACAAAAACATGGGTTGTGAGTCTTAGGTTTCCGCCACCACAGCTGTATTCAGCTTGGTGGCAGATGATGTCAATAATAGGTAGTCTTCATCAATATCTTTCTCAAATATTTCCACGAATTTTGAAGCTAGATTGCGGCTAGACAGATCTCCTAGCTTAATATTGACATCCAGTGAGAGCAAAGGGCGATCGCTTTGTGCCGTCCTTAACCACAGGCATAACTTTGTAATTTCGACATTCTCAGCCGAGAGATCGCACCCAAACAGATTATTTTTGCAAATAAACTCAGTTAACTCTAGCTCTTTGAAGCCAGGAAATCCTTCGCATAATTCTAATTCCCAAGGAATATCTAATTTTTGCAGTTCGCTCTCAATTTTTCGATACTCGATTAAAAAATAGTTGAGGGCAATAACTAGGCCAAGGCCAGAGCCACAGTTTGGATTTACGATTTTAAGCTTGAGTAGGCTACTCAGGCGAGATCGCAGGAATCCTAAAGCATCTAGATCGCTAGAATCAACATTAGGATTAGGTAAAGGTAATCTTTCGGCGAGATAATATTGAATTGCACTACTGATAGAGCTGATATTTTGTAATAACTTTGGTGGAAAATGGTATTTACGTCGCTTCGATGACTTATCTGGCTCCATTTTCAGTAAAGCTATATCTTTAGTTGATTCTTCCAGCACAAAAGCTAGGACAGTATTAGATATTTCTTCATTAAAGTTAAAACGCGTTAGTTCTTTGATTTGACGGCATAATTCGTCACCAACAAATAAGAACCGATCTAGGATCTCATCTTGAGCAAACAAACTACCTCCATAGGCATTAACTTGCCAATTAGATCTATAATTCCCTTGGTAGATCCAGTTAAAAACAGCTTTGTAATTTACCCAAACAGGCTGGTTAGTATATGGATTGTAAAAGCCGAAAGCATTATTGAGCAGTCCGTTTGTCAGCAGTTGTCTATCTTCGCAAACAGCAATAAACAAAATACGGTTTAATAGTTTTTGAGCTTGAGCGATCGCCACAAATTTGATGTCATCTGCGCCATTCTGTAGTTCTGACGATTGAGACAGTTGCTGTAATCGATATTGGAAGTCTTTAATCAACTGCAAGCGAATTTTATGAAATTGACTATAGAAATCCTTAGCGATATCTGATTCAATTTGTCGAGACTCCTCTAGTAGTTGTAGCGTGCGTGAAGTTTCTTGCGCCTTTGCCGCCCCAGTTAAAAGCGTCCGACGGCACAGTAAAAAATAAAACTGTTTTAAATTGTCAAGGTTAGTTAATCTGTCAAGATAAAACTGTTGGTAAAACAGTGGTGAGCTTAATTTGTGATAGATTCGAATCTCATTATAGTTAGTGACAATCAGCCACTCCGTTGTTTCATGAATAGATTCTGGCTTAACATCGATCTCACCTGGGAAAATCTCCGCAACCACGTGGGATGTTCCTTCTGTGAAAAAGCCAAGGCATGGAGTAGGTCGAAATTCCAGTTCCCAGCCCTTAGAATCTGGATAAAAAGGCGATCGATAGCCTAAAACATCAACAAAGATTTCATGCAAAAATTCAGCGTCAGTTACCGCATTGTAGCGATCGCTACTCGCGATGAAATCTAACCACTTTTGGATTTTGGCAGTGCGATTATCTAGATTTGCAGGGAAGCCAAAGCTACTCATCCGCTTAGTTAGCGTTTTGAGGGGGAATAGCTGGTACGGGGAGAGCTGGCTCATAGTCCTGCTAGCTGGCAAGAATTAACTTATTATCAGTTATTTATGGGATAGCGCCCAAATTGATTTACTTTTCTCCATCAATCGATTGCAGCCTCTGCGTCTCTGCTGCCACCTCAGCCTGAAGTTGAGCTAGTTCCTCTGGCGACATTTCCTCTAGCCGTTTTTTGAGAACAGCGGTTTTGTAATCCTCTAGCTGTTGGTCGTAGGTCATGTTTTTGGTGACGACACGGAACGCATAGCTGGAAAGCCATGCTAGGATAACACCTACCAGTACCACCTGACTCCAGATCCCTGCATTTAATTCGCCAATCCCAAAAAACTGGAGACCAAAATACGCACTTCCCCCAAATAGGAAAAACGCTAGGACGATCGCAATAGCTTCAATACGACGCATCTATATTTGGCGGGGTTGAGGACGGAAATTGAGCAGAGGCGCAAATAGCAGTAGCCCCGGGAAAAAGAAGAACGCCATAAAGCACAGGAATGCTCTCTCAAATGAGCCTGTCACATACCAACGCGCCTTAAAGTAGAACAATAGCGCTAGGGGGACGACGAAAAGATAAGTACCTGCAACCAAGGCATAAACTATAGGACCAGATAGAAGCAAAGACATAAGCTTTTTAAAGTTGTTGGTTTTTATCTTACGTTGGGCTAATTTTATCTTAAACTGAATCCAAGATTGAGAGTTACTTTATTAGTATGCCATCAGTTTTTACACAAGCTCGTTTGCAACGGTTACGGTCTGGCGATCGCGTTACCTATGCAGGTATGCAGTGGCAGGTCGATGACTATAGTACCTACGAAGATGCCGAAGGTTACGAAACCGCCGAATGGTTACTGCGATCGCCCTCAGGAAAAGAGCACTATCTGCTACGTGAAGTAGACCCTCACAACCCTGATACGTTAGTCAATTGGTATTTTTCTGAGGAAATTTCACTCAACCAGTTATCTGGTATGCACCCTGGCGATGATATTCGTTACGGCCTCTGGCAAGCCATCAGCGATCGACAACCCTACGACCAGTTGCGGGCTCTGGGGAGAATATATATTTTTGAATCTACCACAACAGGCGCTTACAAAGGCGCTGAAGGCAATGTATCTCGTACCACATGGGACTATTGGGATCGCGATCGCACTTGGAATTTGGCCCTAGAAGCCTGGCCAGATCGAACCGTCCGCGTCTATTCCACCAAATCCGTCACACCCGAAGAGTTTTCAGATGTGGAGCGAGCTGCTCTAAGTTCTGCCGCTTTCACCTCAGCTAGCAGTCAATCGCGACAAGGCGATCCACCCTGGATGGATTCAATGCTCAAGCGATCGCAGCAAGACGATCGCACCTGGCAGTGGGTTGGCGCGTGGTCGCTGGTGGGTTTAGGTTTGTTATTAATGCTGTTTGGGGGTTGGTAGATTGTGACAGCATCGTTATTTATCGAGCATCAGGCAAATGGTATTGCTTTTTACATAAATGGGGAGTTGCAGTTTCATAGCGCCGATGAGGCTATTTATCACGAGTATTTGGTGATTCCTGCGATCGCCCTGGCCGTGAAACGCTTCCCCCAAGTACCGCTACGCGTGCTGATCTGTGGTGGTGGTGATGGACTCGCGGCCAGAGACGCACTGAGATTCGTCGAAGTAAGTCAGATCGATTTAGTAGATTATGATGCCGAGGTGTTAAACCTGGGTAGAACTAAATTTGCACCGTTCAATCAAAATAGTTTGACTAGCCCTAGAGTTAGGGTGCAAGTAGGTGAAGCCTTTAACTGGTTATCTGAGCAAGCATTTCAAAGCGATCGCGCACCATATCACGTGATTATCGGTGATTTTACTTATCCCAAAACTAACCAGGAAACTCAGATCTATAGCCTGGAATGGTTCCGACTAGTGCGTCAGGCGCTTGTCACCGGTGGCATCATAGCGCAGAATGCAGTTTCCCCACAGCGTACGGCTCAGGGCTTCTGGTGCTTGTACCAAACAACCCTGGCGGCTGGCTTACTACCCAAGCCGATGCAGATCGATATTCCCTCCTTTCGCCAACACGGTTATGGTGACTGGGGTTTCTTGCTGGCCTCAGAGACTGAAATCTCTAAATCTGAGCTAAGTAAGATGATTTTGCCGAGTGACTTGCAAGAGCTGAGGCGCAATCGCCTCCTTAATGCATTTGTGTTTGACCAAACAAATGTTGCTATTCGGCATCAGGTTTCAGCGCATACCCAAGCCTCACCCCAATTGTTTTACTACCTGCTCAACCCCGATCCCGCTCATTTAAATCATGCAGAAGCCCAAAGTGAACCTAAAGTAGATTTTTTGGAAATCGATCCAGCTACTGAACTACAATCCAGCCAAACATCGCCATCCTCTGCCGATCCCTTGCAATTGGAATCGCTGGCAAAGGTGTGGCTAGAGCAATGCGATCGCGCCGAAACTAATCCACAGACTTTGCTACCGTCTCAGCATCCCTATCACACGTCTCACATGACCGCCGAATGGTTGGGCAGCGCCAAGCAATTGTTATCTCAGATCGATTTATCGCGTTTATTCAAGAAAATGCTAGAGCGATCGGATGAGTTACCTCCACAAGTCGCCGACGATTTGCAGCGATCGCTCCTTGCCATGGAAGCAACTAGCAACAATCTAGGCGATCGCCCTGCTCCCGAAAATACACCAGCAACTACAGCTAAAGTCCTGATTATGCTTGCGCTCACACTCTTAGTTGCCAACACGCTAGCTCCGGATGCAGTATTTGCTAAAGGTTTCTCCAGTAGTGGCAGTGGGAGTTATTCTGATGGTGAAGGTGGGTGGGGCTGGGTGGGGCTAGTTATGTTGATTGGCGGCAGTATGTGGCTAGCCAATCTAATGGAGGATAACTCAAACAACCGCTAGCTAACAAAAAAATCAACTGCTACCTGTATATCCTAAAATGGCTTAGGTATAGGCATTTGGCATTTACGTCCATCAATTGCCAACAAGGAAACCCTAGTATATGACCTCTGGATATCTTGCACTAGTTCTACACGCTCATCTGCCATTTGTCCGCCACCCTGAGAGCGATTATGTTCTAGAGGAAGAGTGGCTTTATGAGGCAATTACAGAAACCTACATCCCCCTGCTTAAAGTATTTGAGGGGCTGCGGGCAGACAGTATTGACTTTAAAATCACGATGACCATGACGCCGCCACTGGTGTCAATGCTACGAGATCCATTGTTGCAGGAGCGTTATGACGCACATTTAACGCTCCTGCAAAAGCTGGTGGCTTGTGAGGTAGAGCGCAATAAATCTAACAGTCATATCAAATACCTCGCCGAATTTTATGAAAAAGAATTGGCTGGGGTGCGATCGCTCTGGCAACACTATGATGGCGATCTGATCGGCGCATTTAAGCAGTTCCTAGACAGCAATAATCTAGAAATCATCACCTGCGGTGCTACCCACGGCTACTTACCCCTGATCAAAATGTATCCAGAGGCAGTATGGGCGCAGATACAGGTGGCGGTGGAATACCACGAACAAGAATTTGGTAAAGCCCCCAATGGCATATGGTTGCCTGAATGCGCCTACTTTGATGGCTTAGATCGCGCGATCGCCGATGCAGGCTTACGTTATTTCATCTCCGATGGGCATGGCATTATGTATGCACAGCCCCGTCCCCGATATAGTACCTATGCCCCAATTTATACAGAATCAGGCGTAGCCGTATTTGCCAGAGACCAGGAATCGTCACAGCAGGTATGGTCGGCACGGGTAGGCTATCCTAGTAACCCTGTGTATCGGGAGTTTTATAAAGATTTAGGCTGGGAAGCTGATTATGACTACATCAAGCCTTTCATCATGCCGAACGGCCAGCGCAAAAATACGGGGATTAAGTATCACAAGATCACAGGTCAGAATTTAGATCTAGGTGCTAAGCAGCTTTACGATCCGCACTGGGCTAGGGAAAAAGCCGCCGAGCACGCTGCTAACTTCTGCTCTAATCGAGAAAAACAGATCGAACATTTAAATCATTCAATGGGTCGCCCGCCGATTGTGATGTCGCCCTATGATGCTGAACTGTTTGGTCACTGGTGGTATGAGGGGCCGTGGTTTATCGATTACACGATCCGTAAAGCCTACTTCGACCAAAAGGTATTTCGCCTCACACATCTTGCCGATTACTTGCAGGAAAATCCTACGCAACAGGTAGCACGTCCTGCCCAATCGAGTTGGGGTTTTAAGGGCTTCCACGAATATTGGCTGAATGACACCAATGCCTGGGTATATCCGCATTTGCATAAAGCCACAGAACGCATGATCGAGCTGGCGCGGCAGGAACCAGCCGATGAATTAGCGCGCAAAGCCTTAAACCAAGCTGCTCGCGAGCTTCTGTTAGCCCAATCCTCTGACTGGACATTTATCATGAGTACAGGCACGATGGTTCCCTATGCCGTGCGTCGAACAAAATCGCATCTTTTACGTTTCAACAAACTATTTGAGGATATCAACAACAATCAAATTGATGCTGGTTGGCTGGAAAAAGTCGAATATATGGATAATATCTTTCCTGCGATCGACTACAAAGTCTATCGTCCCCTAGCGACTCCAGTTTTAAGGGCTTAGAGGTAATAGATTTTATACATCATGTCATTTGATAATCTGTGCAAACTTCTTTCCGAAAAATATCCCGATCGCTTTGCTTCTTGGGTTTTAGGCATACCACAATCTGAGGTAGAAGTGCTTAAGACCGAATTGAGTATTGAGCCAATTCGAGCCGACTATGTCACACTTTTGCGACTGCAAGGTCGTATTCTTCACTTAGAGTACCAAACTAAATTGGTATCGCAGCCGCCATTGCCGCTACGAATGCTAGACTACTGGGTTAGGTTATATCGCCTGTATCGTCTGCCCATTACTCAAGTTGTTGTCATCCTTTTGCCTCCTCCTGAGGGAACCATAATTGAAACTATCTTTGAGGTCGAAAATACCCGCCATGAGTATCAAGTTATTCGTCTTTGGGAACAAGATCCTGAACGATTGCTAGACGATCCGGTCTTACTCCCCTTAGCCCCATTAACGGCGACACAAAATCCCGAGCAATTGTTGCAACGAATAAGCGATCGCATAAGTCAGTTAGAGCCCAAGCAACGGGCTGAAATTTCTAGCTATACTCAAATCATGGCAGGGTTAAAATTTGAGAAGAGTACAATCCAACGTCTATTTCAGGAGGGTATGATGCGAGAATCTGTGATTTATCAGGAAATTCTAAAAGAAGGTCGGCAAGAAGGTCGGCAAGAAGGTCGGCAAGAGGGCGAGCGATCGCTAGTTTTACGATTACTAGAACAGAAGATTGGCCCATTATCCAATTCAGTAAGCGATCGAGTTACTAGTCTAAGCTTGGAAAAATTGGAAGCAATGGCACTGGGAATGTTGGATTTTGCGACCCTCGCAGATTTACAAGCTTGGTTAGAACAGAATGGATAACCCTATCGATTTACTTTGAATGCTAGTAGCGTTCTCTAGTCAATCCAGTTTTTAGATAAATTAAGAATCAAATTAAGAATCAATGCGTCTATCTCAAATGTTATGGGTAACTCTGCGCGACGATCCAGCAGAGGCGGAAATTAAAAGTCACAAACTCCTGCTCAGAGCCGGATATATTCGGCGCATCACCAGCGGTGTTTACGCCTACTTACCCTTAATGTGGCGCGTCCTCCAAAAAATTTCTGGCATTGTTAGAGAAGAAATGAATGCCACAGGCGCACAGGAATGCTTGCTGCCCCAGTTACAACCAGCGGAACTATGGCAAGAATCTGGTCGTTGGGATACCTATACCCAAGCTGAAGGGATTATGTTTGCGCTTACCGATCGCCTCGATCGCTCTTTAGGTTTAGGCCCCACCCATGAGGAAATCATTACGGCGATCGCCCGTGAAATGATCCGCTCCTATCGCCAGTTACCGCTGCACTTGTATCAGATGCAAACCAAGTTCCGCGATGAAATTCGACCCAGATTTGGTCTGATGCGGGGACGAGAATTCATCATGAAAGATGGCTACTCATTTCATACTTCCGAAGAGTCTTTGAAAGAGACTTACCGCGATATGGATCGTGCCTATCGCAATATTTTTACGCGCTGCGGTTTAGAGTTTAGATCTGTGGATGCAGATTCCGGCGCGATCGGTGGCTCTGGCTCCCAGGAATTTATGGTATTGGCCGATGCAGGTGAGGATGAAGTCCTTTACACCCCTGACGGTAATTACGCCGCCAACGTCGAGAAGGCGGAATCTCTGCCACCTGATGCCGTAGCATCGCCATTTAGCCCCTACGAAAAACGAGAATCGCCAGGAACTACAACAATAGAAAAACTTTGTAAATTCTTGAAATGCTCACCAACACAAGTCGTCAAGAATGTACTTTACGAAGCTACATATACCGACGTCTCAATAGTATTGGTGCTAATAAGTATTCGCGGCGATCAGGAAGTCAATGAAATTAAGCTTTTGAATGAATTGATAAAGCTTGCTAATCAAAATGAGTTAGTAAAGCTTGGTTATCAAGATGAATTTACAAACATCTTGGCATTGAATGCGTCGAATGAAGATTCGCAAAAGATTTGGGTTAAAGAAGCAGACGCTTTGCCACTAGGTTACATTGCTCCCGATTTAAAGGATGAATATATACGAAAACCTCCAGCAGAGCTATCACGCCAATATCTTGAGAATTTATTGAAATTTAAATACCAGTTTCCAGCAGAGCTTATTGAAGCTACTTTTAATTCCCTGAGACCAAATGAAAGTGATAACTTTGCTCTATCAGATTTATTAAACTTTTTTAAACAATGCAAGACTAACTGGCCTGGACAAAATATCGGAAGTCAGGATGCTGCTTTGAGAGTATTTCTGGGATTAAGCGCTCTTGAGGAAGGCTACCCATACAAATACCACACATTCCTGCGCCTGGTCGATCGCACCGCTGTCGATCTCAAAAACTTTGTCACGGGTAGCAACGAAACTGACTATCACGTCGTCGGTGCAAACTGGGGCAAGCAATTCCCTCTACCTGCCAAAACTGTTGATATTAGAAAGGCAAGACCTGGCGATCGCGCCATCCACGACCCCAACCAAATACTACAAACAGCTAGAGGCATCGAGGTAGGGCACATTTTTCAATTGGGCACGAAGTACTCAGCCGCGATGGGTGCTACCTATACCAACGAACAAGGTGAAGATCTACCCCTGGTGATGGGTTGCTATGGTTTGGGGGTCTCGCGCCTTGCTCAATCAGCCATAGAACAGTCCCATGATAAAGATGGGATGATCTGGCCAGTGGCGATCGCGCCCTACCATGCAATCGTTTCTGTGCCTAATGTCAAAGACGAAGCACAGATGGCAGTAGCGGAGCAACTCTATACGTCGCTGAACCAAGCAGGGGTTGAGACTCTGCTTGACGATCGCGATGAAAGAGCCGGAGTGAAATTCAAGGATGCTGACCTGGTTGGGATTCCTTTCCGCATTGTCACGGGTCGTGGTATTGCTGAGGGCAAGGTGGAATTAGTCAACCGAGCCACTAAAGAAACCATTAACCTGGATATAGATGCTGTGGTTGATTATTTGCGTAATGCGATCTCGCTTTAGGAGATTATCCCAATGGACAAAGAAGGGGTAGGCACGCACCATCCACTACCCCTTCAGAATTTGCACTGATGTGCGGAATTCTTAGATGGAATCAACTTGTTACTATATTGAGATTAAAAATGGATATCAAATTACTTGCTTGGCCTGGTTTAGTTACAGTTCTAGCTTTGCTTCTCTACTTTGGTCTTGGCATTGGTGTGGGCATCGCTCGCGCTAAATATAAAGTTCCTGTACCAGCCATTACTGGAGATGAGAATTTTGAGCGTGCTTTTCGTACCCACCAAAATACGCTAGAGCAAATCGTCATATTTTTGCCAAGCCTTTGGCTATTCAGTATCTTTAACAATCCAGTTTGGGGTGCCGCGATCGGGGGCGTTTGGGTATTGGGCAGAATTGGCTATGCCTGGGGCTACTATACCGCAGCGGCGAAAAGAGGCCCAGGATTTGCAATTGGATCTCTTGCTACAATCGCTTTATTAGTAGGTTCAGCGATCGCGATTGTAGGGAAACTGATTGGTTGAATTTTAAGGGCTAGAAAAAATACCATATTTTCCTGATTATGTGCCTAGTGGACTATTTAACTTAAAGAAGCGACAATGTGTAAGTAAATTGACTATTAGTTAGCAACTTTAGAATCGTGTAATTAATGCACATAGCTTGGCTAGGTAAGAAAACACCCGTATGTGGTAACGTCACCTACGGTCGCGAAATCACAAATGCTTTGCTCGATCGAGGACATAGGGTTAGCTTTCTTCACTTTGCGTCCGAGAGTGAAGGGGAAAATGGAGGGGAAGAATCGACCATTGATAGTTTTCAGGAATGTCATGAGGTCACTTTACCCTTCTTATACAAATCCACCATTTATACCGTGCCCACGCTGCGCACTAACAAGCTCTTGGTGGATGCCCTATATAGCCTCAAGCCAGACTTAGTACATGCATCTTTAGCGTTGTCTCCCCTAGACTTCCGCCTGCCAGAAATCTGTGCCGAGATTGGCGTTCCACTGATTGCGACCTTTCACCTCCCGTTTGATATTAAGCGCCGCAATCTTACTTCCAGTACCCAACAACTCACCTATCAGATTTATGCACCTTCGCTCGCAGACTACGACCAGGTGATCGTTTTTTCGGGCGTGCAACGCGATCTGCTCAAAAAACTAGGCGTACCCCGCAGTCGTATCGCGATCGTGCCTAATGGTGTCGATCCTGAAAAATTCTCACCAGGTTATTCCAATATCAAAGCTGAACTGAATGCTGAGCATTTGTTTGTCTATCAGGGCAGACTCGCACCCGAGAAGAATGTAGAGGCACTACTCAAAGCTTGGAGCAAACTTAAATTACCTCGCACTTGCAAACTGGCGATCGTGGGTGATGGTCCTTTGGCTCCTAGCCTCAAGGCTTTTTATGGTTTAGATCCAACTATAGTGTGGTTGGGCTTTATCGCAGACGAACAACGTCGCATCGAAATCCTAAGAGGCTCAGACGTATTTATTCTGCCTTCTCTCGTTGAAGGTCTTTCCTTATCACTATTAGAGGCGATGTCCTGTGGAGTAGCCTGTTTAGCCACCGATGTGGGTGCTGATGGAGAGGTGCTTTCAGATGGTGCAGGTATCGTTCTCGATACAAGAAAGTTGATATCTCAGCTTTGTACTCTGCTGCCCCTGTTTGTTTCGCACCCTGAGATGGTGAGTATGCTAGGCAAAAAGGCAAGGCAAAGAGTTTTAGAGCGCTATACTCTGAATAAAAATATCGACCAGGTGGAACAGCTATATGCTCAGGTATTAAAGCAACAAAGAGTTAATGCAAGTCTGTATTGATCTGTGCAAGTTCTAGCAAAACGGTCGATCGAACTCACGTTGTTCAGAGAATCTTTTCAGGGATTCGTTCTAAAATGCCAGAGCCGAACACTTCATATAATCCCAGTTCGTGCATGTGGACATAGCCAATGTGACAGCGACAATTCTGATTTGTGCAGGGAGATGGAATCAGATTTTGCTCAAAATCAGGCGCATAGATATTACCGATCGCATCGGGAATGAAATGGCAGCGCCTCATCGTTCCATCGCCATCAACTGCGATCGCAGAATCACCAGCACGACAAGATTTACCTAGACTAGGATGGATCTGGTTGTTGATTGGGAACAGTGGATCGATCTCCGCAAACTGCTCTATTTCTGAAGCTGAGTAGTAGTTGGGCTGGCGTTTATAGGAATTTACCCATAAATAGATATGAGGTGGTAGCTCCTGGCGCAAAGCTTGGGCTTCAGCTTGATGCTCTTTTAATCCCACAATCCCAACGCTAAAACGCACGCCGCGACGATCTAACTCCCAACATCGACGCACAAAGCGATCTCGTTCGACCTCAGTGGGATGATAAGTAGTCCACAGACCCAACTTCTGTCGATCGCATCGTTCTACCCAATCCAAATTACAAGAGAGATTAGTTTGAATTGCCACCTTAACGACTTGGGGTAGATGAGAAAGTTGAGCCAGAGCTTGCTGATACCAGGGATGAATTAAGGCTTCACCCCACGGTGTAAATAAAATGCCGATCTGGTCTGCATTGCGTGCAATGACCCAATTGACAAAGCGATCCAGCGCCTTGCGATCCATAGCTAGTTGCGCAGCAGTGTCAGAGCGCTTGGCAAAGGGACAATACTCGCAGCCATAGTTGCAACTGGAGAGGGGGCCGCGATAGAGAATGGAAAGATTTAATGCCATGAGTAACTCTGCATCAGATGCTTGACTTCATCAGAATATAGCCATGGCCCAATTGTGTCCGAGTGTTCCATCCCTGTTGCGGTTAATTGCAATACTGTGCGATCGCGCTCTGCCAATGCCAATATCTCCAGTTCGGATAGTTCGGGAAAGTCTGCAAATACATCGCTGCCAAAACGCCGAGCATAGTTCTGAAGCGATAATCCTGGTTGTTGGAGTAGAGATTGTAGTACGTAGCGCCGCCGCTGTTCTGATGTATTCAAATTGAACCCATAATCGGCAAAATCAAAGGTACCGGTCGATCTACTCACGTAATCAGCCAGGATGTCTTGAATACCTTTAGCCCCCACCGCATATTCACTGGCATAGTGCCAAGCTTGGGTGTACGATCTAGCGCCACAGCCCAAGCCCACCATGCCATCCTCCTGACAGCAGTATATGGGGCCTGTTTCAGCTTCAACGTGACTAGCACGAAACATCCGCATCGAGATTTGGCTATAGCCATGAGCAAACAACAGATCGCACGCTTCACGATAAAAGATGGAACGATCGTCGTTCCACTGTCTCTGAGTTCGTCCCAATCCAGTTAGGGGGCGCACGTACAGGGGATACAAGTATAGTTCTTCAGGTGTATATCTGAGCGCAGCTTCTAGCGATCGCAACCAACTAGACAGAGTTTGACCTGGCAACCCGTAAATTAAGTCCACATTTAGGGTTGGGAAACCAGCTTGACGGATACGCTCTAGAGCTTGCTCGACATCTGTAACTTTTTGGGGTCTGCCGGCAGCAGATGATTCCGCTTCGACAAAGCTTTGCACGCCGATGCTAATTCTATCTGTACCGCGCGATCGCAGTAGATTTAGTTTTGCCGCTGTCGCAGTTTGGGGCGATACTTCGACGGAAACGGGGATCTGGTGAGGCGCGGCACCGATCGTCTGATCGATTGTGTCAAACAAGGCGTTTAGTTCGGTCTCATTTAGAAACGTGGGAGTGCCACCACCGATTGCCAAGCGCACAAATTGCACTTTACCCAAACTTGCTTTTACCCTAGTAGCCTGACGTTGCAGAGCCGCCAGATATAGTTCGACAAAATTATCTTGGGGATTGGTCTGAGTGAATAGGTTGCAGAATCCGCAGCGCATTTCACAAAAAGGGATATGCACGTATAAGAACAAGGCATCGCGACGCTCGATAGACCATAAGTCCTTGAGGGCGATCGCATTCTCAAGTGGGCGATAGGCGGTTTTATGGGGATAGGCGTAGGTATAGGCTTGATAGGCAGAATCTGCCAGCATTGCCTGTAAATCACTCATGCACAAGACCTCTGGTAACACAAACTCAGGATCGGGGCGATCGTTCTAATCAACAGGATAGCTCACCCTTCTATGAAAAAAGCCTGCGATCGCAGGCTTAAAGCTTTTATTGAATTGAGCGATAAATTAACGCTTCGAGTATTGTGGAGCCTTACGCGCTTTGCGTAAACCATACTTCTTACGTTCCTTGGCACGAGGATCGCGGGTAAGATACCCTTCGGTTTTGAGGGGCTTGCGATTTTCAGGTGCTAACTCGCAAAGTGCGCGCGCAACACCTAATTTGATCGCATCAGCTTGACCAGTAACACCACCACCATGGGCGTTGACTAGGACGTCATACTCATTTTCTAATCCCAAAGTCTCCAGGGGAGCTTTAACGCCAGAAATATGGTCGGGATTGAACTGAAGATAAAGATCGCCAGGCTTACCATTGATGACAACATTACCGCTACCAGGAACCAGACGCACTCTGGCTACCGCAGTCTTACGACGACCTGTGCCCCAGTAAACGGCACGATTAGATTGATCGGTGGCTTGCATGTTCTATTTTTCTCCAGGAATAGTGTTGATTTTAAGTACTTGGGGCTGTTGAGCCTCATGGGGATGATTTTCGCCTGTATATACCTTCAGCTTTGTAAATAACTGACGACCCAAGGTGTTTTTAGGTAGCATTCCCTTCACCGCATGTTCGATGATGCGTTCGGGTACTCGCTTGATTAGCTTGTCAAAGGTTTCTACCTTCATGCCACCTGGGCGACCAGAGTGGCGGCGATATAATTTCTGCGTGCTTTTCTTGCCAGTGACCGCTACTTTCTCGGCGTTAATTACAATCACAAAGTCACCTGTATCGAGGTGAGGAGTGTAGGTGGGTTTGTTCTTGCCACGCAGAATTCTGGCAATTTCAACAGATAGTCTACCGAGGCGTTGGTCGGCGGCATCAATGAGATACCACTGGTGATCGGTCTCACTGGGTAAGAAGGTACGGTTGTGATTGAAGTTAGTTGTAGTCATGATCTAGATCGGGTTTCAGATGTTTAGATATTGGTTCTTATGCTTAGAAGCTGCGGAGCGTCAGAAATATTTAAGATGTTCAAATCTGCATGGCGATCTCCCCAGGCAATCTCGCCACTGGCCTCTGTAAGGATACAACCGAATTTGCTAACTTAGTTGCAGTTTCAGATGCGCCAGCAAAGGGATTGTGTGGATAGCCAATACTCAGCAAACATAACCCTTGCGGGGGAGCCGCATATCTCACATCACTTCGGCGCTGCTGTTGCCAAATCTGAGTGAATTCACTAACGCTGAGACGCGATCGCCCAACTTCTACCAGCATACCCACCAACAACCGCATCATGCCATAGAGAAAGCCGCTTGCCTGCATTTCAATGTAGACAAAGTCCTCCTCTCGCCAGCACTGGGCTGACTGCACAGTCAACCAAGCATGGGGGCGCTTTGACCCAGCACGCTGAAATGCTGCCAAGTGGTGATGTCCCAACATTGGTGAGATCGCCGCCTGCATCAAATCTCGATCCAGGGGATCGATGTAATAATGCCAACTATAATCGCGCACAAATAGGTTGGGCGTAGCATTAGTGAATATTGTGTAGCGATAACGCCGCCAGGTGGCCGAGAATCTAGAATGCCACTCCAAAGGTACTGCCGCTGAAACTCTGACCAGAATATCTTCAGGTAAATAAGCATTCAGTACTTTTGCCCAGCGATCGCTCGGCACAGGACTGTTTGTATCGAAGTGAGCTACCTGTGCAGCCGCATGAACGCCAGTATCAGTCCGCCCCGCCCCATGCAAAATCACCTTGTGTTTGCAGATACCAGTCAATATATCTTCAATCGTCTGCTGCACAGAGATACCGTTTGACTGTCTCTGCCAACCATGAAAACGAGTGCCCAAGTACTGAATGACTAGGGCAACTCGATGCATAGATGGATTGACGACAGCAACCATGATGGTTTCTAAACGGCTACTAAAATTAAAGATAACTGAGATTAAACGAGCTGAATTACAGCCATTTCAGCATTATCGCCGCGACGACGAATTGTGCGGACAATACGTGTATAGCCACCTTCGCGATCGCTATAGCGAGTTGGCACACTCTCAAATAGAGAATGCACGAGATCTTTGTCGAAGATATAGCTGAGGGCTTGGCGACGAGCATGGAGAGAACCATCTTTAGCAAGCGTGATCATCTTATCAGCAGTAGTTTGAACTGCTTGGGCTCTGGCCTTAGTAGTTTTGATTTCGCCTCTGCGGATCAGTTCAGTGGTAAGGGAACGCAAAAGTGCCTTACGCTGATCGGCGGGTCTGCTAAGTTGCGGGGTACGACAACCGTGACGCATATGTTTTACTTACTGTTTTTACTAATTGTGAGTCATTTACGAGCGAGTCCAGGAATTATTTCCTCAAACTGGTTTTGGTGCCTTTTCCTGCGGTAGATTCAACCCGAGGTGACGCTTCAAAGCCTCCACTACCTCTTCAGCAGACTTTTGACCAAAGTTTTTGATTTCCAGTAGATCGTCCTGGGTATAGTCCAGTAGATCGGCAACCGTATTGATCTGAGCGCGTTTCAGGCAGTTGTAGGCTCTGACTGAAAGCTGCAATTCCTCAATATGGATTTGCTTGGTTTCATCACCATCATCCTCTAGCAATTCCTTGGGTGGCGCTAGTGTGATTTCCTGGAGAGGAGTAAACAGGCTGACTAAGACATCAGCTGCCCGCGAGAGCGATTCTTGTGGGGTCAAGCTGCCATTGGTTGTGATTTCAATCACAAGGCGATCTCTAGCAGAGGCGTTACCAACGCGGGCATCCTCAACCATATACTTAACCTTGCGCACAGGCATGAAGATCGCATCAATTTGCAAGAAGTCAATTGCAGAAACCTCTTCCTTGGTGCGCTCAACCGAACGATAGCCTTTGCCCATTTCAACTCTGAACTCCATTTCTAGAGTTGCGCCTTCGCAGAGCGTGGCAACATACTGGCTGGGGTTGATCACTTCAATGTCTGTCGGCAAACTGAAATCGCCGGCCGTAACTGTACCAGGGCCTCTGGCCACAAGTCGGCAGATCTGGGGATCGGAGCTGTACGACTTCAGTACAATCTCCTTCATATTGAGAATCAGATCCAGAACGTCTTCGCGCACACCAGGAATCGTTGCAAACTCATGGTTTACGCCGGCAATACGCACGGCTGTTACTGCTGCACCTTCTAGGTTAGACAGCAGTACCCGCCTTAGAGAATTACCAACGGTAGTAGCCTGACCTCGCTCTAGAGGTTCCAGTACAAACCGACTGTACTGGCTCTTGTTTTTGGGATCTTCATAAGACTCAATACACTCAACCGTGAAATTTGCCATTTTTGTACCGATGCGATCTCAGAAGGATTTGACTAGGATTAAAATTTACAAGTAGGAACGAAATTAGACCCGACGACGCTTGGGAGGCCGACAACCATTGTGAGGGATGGGGGTAATATCTCGAATAAGAGTAATTTCTAGCCCTGCCGCTTGGAGCGCCCTTACTGCGGTCTCGCGACCTGAGCCTGGCCCGGAGACCATAACCTCAACTTGCCGCATTCCCTGCTCCATCGCACGTCTTGCGGCACCTTCGGCTGCGGTTTGTGCTGCAAATGGAGTACCTTTCTTGGCACCTTTGAATCCGCTGGAACCAGAAGAGGCCCAAGAAATAACATCACCGGCAGTGTCGGCGATCGTAATAATTGTGTTGTTAAAAGTAGACTGCACGAAGGCAATTCCATTTGGTACATTGCGCTTTTGCTTGCGCACACCGGTGCGACGAGTTGCTGGGCGGGCCATAGTTTGGTGATTTCGTTGCTTTAGTTGTTTTTATTTTTTGTTGGATGGCGATTGGTATTTGGCAGTCATCAGTATCTGGTTATTTGCGGTTATTTGCTATGGCGTGTATGGGCGATCGCCAAGTTTGATTGCTAACTGAATTGCTGATGACTGATAGACAATGCCCAACATTACTATTTCTTCGAAGGAGCCTTCTTCTTGCCAGCTACAGTGCGGCGGCCACCTCTACGGGTACGCGCGTTGGTACGCGTACGTTGTCCACGGACAGGCAAGCCTAGACGGTGACGTCTTCCTCTGTACGTGCCGATATCAACGAGGCGCTTTATATTCAAGCCTTCAAGACGACGCAAGTCTCCTTCGACTTGATAATTACTCTCAACCTCTTGGCGTAAGGTTGTTACATCTGCGTCGCTAAGATCTTTTACCCTGGTGTCGGGGTTGACTTTTGTTGCTGCCAAAATTTTCCTGGCGCTCGATAACCCGATGCCAAAAATATAAGTCAAGCCAATCTCGACGCGCTTTTCACGAGGAAGGTCTACCCCTGCAATGCGAGCCACTCTTTATCTCCCTAATACTCCTTGTGTTACCGTGTGATGCCAGATGGCAAACGGTTTTTTGTAGCCATATTTCTTGCTTCTTGTCAAAGCAAAATTTTGGCCAAATTCTATAATATACCGATTGCACCTGTATGTGTCAAACTTATTTTTCTGGACTGCGTAAAAGAAATTTCTGATGAATCAAAACCTAGCCCCTTTGCTAGATTCCATGCGCAACTATTTGCATGACAATCGTGCCCCGTTCTACATGCCAGGACATAAGCGCGGTCGTGGCATCGATCCAGAATTTTCTGCAGTAATGGGCGACAATCTATTTCGCCTAGACTTACCAGAGTTGCCAGGGTTAGAAGCGGCGCTCTCAGAGGCTCAGGAATTAGCGGCTGATGCCTATGGGGCAGATCGCACTTGGTTTTTGGTGAATGGTTCTACCTGTGGCATTCAGGCAATGTTATTGGCGACTTGCGCACCTGGAGACAAGATTTTGTTGGGGCGTAACTGTCATAAGGCAGCGATCGCGGCGCTAATTCTTTGTGGGGCAGAGCCAGTTTATCTGGAGACGGCATATGATACGGAGTTCGATCTCGATCTGGGCGTTACTGCGGCCACACTCAAAGCGGCTCTGATCTTGCACCCCGATGCAAAAGCTGTGATGGTAGTCAGTCCAAATTACTTTGGGGTTTGTGGCGAAATTGCCGAATTAGTAGCGATCGCCCACGCCCAAAATATTCCTTTGCTGGTGGATGCGGCTCACGGAGCACATTTACATTTTCACCCCGATCTGCCCATGTCGGCGGTGGCAGCGGGTGCAGATTTAGTCGTGCAGTCTACACATAAAGTCAATGCTGGCTTGACTCAAGCTTCGATGCTGCATTTATGCGGCGATTTGGTGTCACCAGATCGGGTCAGCCAGTCTTTGCAGCTAGTCCAATCCACTAGTCCCAATATACTCCTGCTGAGTTCGCTGGATGTGGCAAGACGACAAATGGCATTACATGGTAGGGAGCTACTGTCTCAAACTTTGGTTTTGGCAGATGTGGCTCGCTCTCATATTAATTCTTTGCCCAATCTCACAGCGCTAGATTGCGATCGCTTACCCACCCTCGATTTAACTCGGTTGACGGTGATGGTAGATCGGATGGGCATGACTGGTTTTGATGCCGATGCCATACTTTACGAACAATTGGGTGTCATGGCTGAAATGCCTACTCTTCGTCAGCTTGTATTCATTCTGACTTTTGGTAATACCACTGCCGATCTAGAGCGATTAACTACGGCATTTACTAAACTTGCCATAGCCAACGATCGGAGTTTGAATTACCCCTTAGCGCATCTGGGGCGACCGCCGCAATTAACCCAACAAATCTCTCCACGATCTGCTTTTTTTGCGAAGAGCGATCGCATCGCCTTTAAAGCTTCAGTTGGTCGTGCGAGTGCCGAACTAATCTGTCCCTATCCACCAGGTATTCCAGTCATTTGTCCTGGAGAAATCATCAGCCAGGAGGCGATTGACTATTTACTGGTAATTAAAACTGCCGGAGGAACGCTTAATGGCGGAGCCGATCGCACACTAGAGACGATTGGAGTTGTCATTTGAGAAAAATATGCCAAAATATATTCTAGAGAGTTATGTCAAGAATGAAGCTGGTGTTACGCTCTGAACAGAACGACAAGCCAACCACCACACAAACCTATATAAACCAATTAACTTTGAGGAGATTTCATGGGAATTCGTAAGTTGTGGCATCGGGCACTCTTAACTGGGCTTGTGGCAATACCAATTTTTTCAATGGGGGCAACAGCGACTTCTGCTCAAAGCCTTTATGGAGCGATCGCCCGATCGCGCACTTCAGGAGATAAGGGCTATGCGTGGAATTATCGCAGTCGCTATGAAGCAGAAAGGAGAGCTATAGCTGAATGTAATGGTCTATCTGGAGCAGGCGATTGCCGCGCCTTGTTGTGGTTTAGCAATGCCTGCGGCAGCATCGCTGAGTCTGATGATGGTGCTGCTGGTACGGGGTGGGGTTCTACTGCCGCATTATCTAAGCGATATTCTTTAGATTCATGTAGAGATGTAGGTACTAGTTGCCGAGTTACCCGAACGATTTGTACAGATCGCTAGCTTGGAAAATCGTTTGGTCAAAGATTTGGGCGAACAAGGACTCTTGAAGTTATTTCGCCCATTTTGTTCTGACTTAGTGGGCGATGATGCTGCTGTGATGGGTTCGCTGCCAGAAGGTCGCGAGCTGGTAGTAACTACCGACATGCTAATTGACGGCGTGCATTTTAGCGATGCCACCACCAGTGCGGAAGACGTCGGTTGGCGAGCGGCAGCGGTGAATCTATCCGATTTAGCCGCTATGGGTGCTACACCGTGGGGTATGACGATCGCTCTGGGACTGCCACCAACCACACCTGTAGATTGGGTTACTGGAGTGTATCGCGGCTTTGATGAGTGCTTACGCCAGTATGGTTCGCAATTGGTCGGTGGAGATACGGTGCGATCGCCTCATATTTGTCTATCCGTAACCGCATTTGGTACGGTGGCTATGGGTAGAGCTATCCAACGCCACACGGCAAAAGTTGGCGATTTAATTGTTGTAACGGGTAATCATGGTTTATCCAAAGCTGGACTCGAACTTTTGTTGCATCCAGAATTAGATGAGAAACTTGCGGGTTATTCGCAGCGAGATGAAGTCATTTTCTCATTGAAGCGATCGCATCAAAGACCGACTCCACGCTTAGATGTGCCACCTTTGATCTGGCGAATTATAGAAGAACAATTGAATATCCCAGAAGAATTCAAGATCGCTGGAATGGATAGCAGTGATGGGCTTGCTGATGCGATTGTTCAAATATGTCAAGCGAGCGGAGTAGGTGCACACTTGTACTGGTCAGAGATTGCGATCGCAGAAGTCATTCAGTTCATTGCAGAAGAGAACGCAATTGATTGGGTGCTATATGGTGGGGAAGACTTTGAGCTAGTTTTATGCTTGCCTGCTTCCATCGCTAGAACATTAGTAGATCGCTTGCCGAAATCTGCGATTATTGGTGAGATTATTGGTAGGGATAGTGGCGATCTCATTGAAGGTTTGACAATGGAAGGTGCGTTTCAACATTTTCAAGTCTAGGTAGGAAGACATTCTATATCAAGATCCTAGTGTAATTGAGTTTTGGCGATCACATTTTTAATTGATTCTATTCCCTATCCTATTTTATTCTGGTAGTTGATTAGGGTCGATGCCTTGCGATTCCTAAACGGATGCGTTCCGCCGCAAAAATGTCTCCAATCGTTCTCTCTGCTGGCGTTCTTGCTCCTTAGCCTGACGTGCTTGCTCTTCGGCACTTAGATAGCGATCGCCCCGCTCATCAAACCAACTCAAAACCTCACGTCTTAAGCGATCGCTTGGTAATACATAGCGTCCAATCCCTAAAGCGATCTCTGGCATCCAAAATGGTTCGCCTAACTGCAACTGATAATCACCCTCTACTAATTTGTAGATTTCCAATGGTAAATGCCCATCTCTGTGCCAAAATCTGGGATTGTAAATCACGTAGTACTTCACACCGAGCTTGCTATAAATCGCCAGTTTCTCTTCATACTCTCCACCCGGTGTTTGCGATACTACCTCTAGCGTGAATATGGGTAAGACATCCTGCTCTTCCCAAACCACATAGCTTTTGCGCGATCCGCCGCCTTTACGTCGCTCCACTCCCAAACTCAAAAAAACATCTGGGACAACAGGGACTTTTGGATTTAATCCTGTGGTGTGATAAACACCCATATCTACAGCAAAGTACCAATCATCACGACTTTCCCAGATATATTCCAACAAAAAAAGCAAGACATTTGGGACAAAATTCTGGTCTTCGTTATCCACGGGTGTATCATCTGAGCCGATTAATTCGTCGCTAGTGGGCAGGTTTTTTAGATTTATTTGAAGCATGAGCTAACCTCAAAAGCGTCCTGGCTATCTGACTTGTATTATAGGCGATCGCCAAAAAAACAGCTTTGAAACTCCAAATTTGCGATCTCTACAACACAAATTATTGAATTCTGT
This sequence comes from Pseudanabaena sp. SOY_30_concoct_251, assembly GCA_031388585.1. Taxonomy (GTDB): domain Bacteria; phylum Cyanobacteriota; class Cyanobacteriia; order Pseudanabaenales; family Pseudanabaenaceae; genus PCC-6802. The sequence continues at coordinate 27,241 of JANMRU010000177.1, forward strand.
AAAATTAAGTTTATATTCGATTTGAGCTCTAAAAAACTTGCAATTATTATGCTTAAACCTGCGGTGTTTCTTGACCGCGATGGCGTTCTTAATCAAGAAGCTGGCTACATTTATCGCCTGGAAGATTTAGTACTCATGCCAGGTGCGGCGGCGGCAGTGCGATCGCTCAACCAGCGTCATATCTTTTGTTGCCTGGTCTCCAATCAATCTGGAGCAGCCAGAGGCTATTATGCGCTTGACCACATCAATGCATTGCACGATCGCTTGCAAGCCTTGCTCCAGCAAGAAGCCGATGCACACCTGGATGCGCTCTATTACTGTGGTTCCCTAAGTTTCCCTGAGGGCGGCATTAATCCAGAACTCACCTATCATTCAACCTGGCGCAAGCCGAATACTGGCATGTTAGTCGCAACCGCCTGGCAACACGATCTAGATTTGCGCCGCAGCTTTATGGTGGGCGATAAAGCTACAGATATTGATTTGGCTCGAAATGCTGGCTGTAAAGGCATCCTCGTATCTAGCGGTTACGGCGAGCAGGTGCTGGCTGGTACCTATCAACATGCCGTGCAGCCTGATTGCATTGCTGCCGATCTACCTGAAGCCGTAACCTGGATTCTTTCGCAGCAAAATACAGCAATCCCATACAAACGGTAAGTTTGGGGTGTGGGGGCGTATCCCCAACCAAGGGGTTCCAGTCCTTCACCCTGAAACAAATACAAACTGATTGCTATACTTGATATCCTTGAATTGGATCGCAATTTTTAATTTCCCTTTGGCTAACTCAAAACCAGACTTTCATCATATCCCTGTCCTAGCAGATGCCCTGATTGGGGGATTAGGAATAATCGCAGGAGGACATTACCTTGACTGCACAGTGGGTGGTGGTGGTCATAGTGCCTTGATCCTCGCAGCGGCTGCAGATGTGAACCTAATTGCGATCGACCAGGATGAAATGGCGATCGCGGCAGCAAAACAAAAGTTAGCGCCCTACGAATCGCAAGTGCAGTTTTGGCATGGTAACTTCAACGACTATTCTCCTGCTAGTGGATATCACTTTGATGGTATTCTTGCCGATTTGGGAGTGAGTTCGGCGCAGCTAGATCTACCAGAACGGGGATTTAGTTTTAGAGAAACAGGCGATTTGGATATGCGCATGGATCGCCGACAAACCCTGACTGCCGCCGAGCTAATTAACCACAGTGATGAAGTAGAATTAGCAGATATCTTTTTCAAACTTGGAGAAGAAAGGTTATCACGACGCATTGCTAGAGCGATCGTGGCGCAAAGGCCATTTGATACGACTACACAACTAGCAGGGACGATCTCCCGTTGTGTGCCGCGCAGTTATCGCTACGGTAGAATCCATCCTGCTACGAGAGTGTTTCAAGCTTTGCGCATCGCCGTCAATCAGGAATTGCAGATATTAGAGAACTGGCTCCACCATGCGCCAGACTGGCTCAAGCCAGATGGGAAAATTGGGGTGATTAGCTTCCATAGTTTAGAAGATCGTCTGGTAAAGCACACATTTAGGGAGGATAGTCGCCTCCAAGTTATGACCAAAAAACCGATCGTCGCCACGGAAGAAGAGATATCGGCAAATGCTCGCTCTCGTTCAGCTAAAATGCGGCTAGCAAAGCGATTAAACTAAGAGAAAGGTAGACACGAATTTCTGCCCATATCAATATCGTGTGAGAATCTAGATAGTTCTCATGGAAGAACCAAAGAATTATTTTGGCTCGATCTTTTGAGTGCGAATCGCCATTTTAATGCCATCGATTCCACGTAATTTATCCATGACAGTGCCAACATATCGCTTAGCATTACAAAGTAAATTTTAACTGCGAAATAACCTCGCATACTGGATTTCATGCGCCATGCTCGCCAGCGATAATCCCCAGGTACATGCTTCTAGATCGTCATCGGCAAGATGCATAACTTCCCTCGCGGTATCGGCAATCTGGGGTTGCAAATCGAGCAGCATCTGTTGCCCTGCGGTCTGTCCGAGCGGAATCAGTTTCACGCCCGCTCCCACAAGGTTGCTCACCCAACTATAGAGATAACCGATCGCAGTAGTTTCGAGATCGATTTGCCATCGTTCGGCCGCGATCGCGAAAGCGATCGCAAAGTTATAGTTTTTATCTCTTGCTAAAGACAAATCCAGACTCGGCTGCAAGTTTTGCATTAGGCGCACTAAACTTTGTCCCATTTGCCAGCTTTGGTGACGCAACTCTTCGGTTTCTCGCGTTGCCGAGAGCCAATCATTCCAATACCACAATGTATCGATATCTTGAGAAGCGATCGCCTGATAAGCGCGTACTAAAATCCCAGCTTCCATGCGGATCGAACCGAAGCGTAGTTCTTGAGTTAGCCATTGTTGCAAGCGATCGCGGTTATCGATTTTGCCACTGTCTACTAGATATTCCAGTCCTTCGGAGTAGCTATAGGCTCCGACTGGTAAAGCCGAACTTGCTAGTTGCAGCAAGCGCATCAGGGTAATGGCATCAGGCATGGGAATGAGATCCACTTTCGTGACTGGATTCTCGCTCACCTTTGTGGTTGTGATGAGAGGCATAAGCTCCAGCTTCTGGCTGGAAGGGCAGTATCTCTTCGGTTACGTTCAGCCCCATGCGATGCAACATGTCAGCTAGCACCGAATCTGGCTCTAGTCTGAGGTAATCGAGGGTGATTTCGAGTGGGATGTGGCGGTTGCCGAGGTGATAGGCAGCTCGCAGCAGTTCAAGAGATGTATGAGCGGTAACTGTTATAACTGACTCTGGTTTAGCTACTACCCTTACTAATTGCCTGGTAGCGTTGGCATCAATTTTGCTAGCTAATAGATCGCCGTGCTGCAATACAGTACCTCTGGCTAAATGCAGTCTGACCTCTATGCCTTCGGCGGTGAGGAATTGTTTGCGACTGCGGCGGCGCTCCTCAGCGGTGAGGGGTAAGGTGAGGTTGGTAAGGGTGTGGGGATCTGGTGGTAAGCGATCGGTTAGGGTGATTAATATTTGCTGACAACTATAATTAGACATTCTTTTGATTCTCAATGTACTACTTACAGCAGTTTTTGATCAAGTCCAGTCCACCACAAAAAACTGGTCGCAGGGGCGCAGCCCCCGCATGGGTTTTAACGATCGATCTGGGGTTGGGTTGGTCGCAATTTGCTGTAATAGCTGAAATAGTCGCAACGCCAACGGTGAGACGAAATAGCTACTAAGTTAGGTGATATTTTTGTGCTTGTATTTGGACTTCAATCTATCTATAGTTACACGGCATAAAGCTAAATAATATTAGAACTTACGCAGTCAAATCTACAAAAAACAACAGGAGGGAGTTTGAGGGCAATGCCATCAATTGGGGCAACGCCCCAAACCCCTTTAAATCTGGGTTTTATCTTTCATGGTGCGTAAATCCTGAATATAATAAAAATATATAAAGCTTGGCTATATACTTCTGGGCGGCTAAAGCCGCAACGGGCTAGACCTTATATGTATCGCTAGGGGCTTGCGGCCCGCTTTTTGATCGAGAAATTGGGACAAATCTATATAACCGTAAATTCCCACAACTCAAGATCTTTTCCATTGTGTAGGCCTAACTAGATTGTGGATATTCAACTACAGCAACTTCTAACTACCATATTGCAGTTTTTTAACGCACCACTATTTCAAATTGGTGACACGGCTGTATCACTCAGTCTGACCTGTGGGATTTTGCTAGCGTTGTTTGCGATCGTTTTCCTCGCACGCATTTTTAAAAACTTTCTGCGATCGCATCTCCTTGTCAAGTTAGGTTTAGATGAGGGTAATCGTGCGGCGATCGCCACAATAGTCAGCTACGGTATCGGTACTGTGGGATTCATCATCGTACTGCAAAGCATTGGCCTTAATCTAGCTTCTTTGGCGCTAGTCGTAGGTGGCTTAGGTGTTGGCATTGGCTTCGGTTTACAGGATGTCACCAAAAATTTTGTTAGCGGTCTGACACTGCTAATTGAAAGAAAGTTAAAAGTTGGAGATTTTATTGAGTTTGAGGGATTGTCTGGATATGTCAAAGAGATATCTATCCGCTCGACTCTAATACGCACTATTGATGGAGGTTATGTAATCGTTCCCAACAGTTTTTTGGCGGAAAATCGGCTAGTAAACTGGAGCTATGACAACTACATGGCGAGAATTCACGTACCTGTGAGAGTAGAGTTTGATACCGATCCACTACTTGTGACCGAAGTACTAGCCAAAGTTGCTTTTGCCGAAACCGATGTTGTGCATGACTACCCACCTGAAGTGATCTTTAAAGGATATGGTGATAGCGCTCTGCTGTTTGAGTTATGGGTATGGATCAATCGCATCGATCGCGAACCACAGATCCGAAGCTCGCTTTACTTTCGCATCAATCGAGATTTGCGCTTGCATGGCATTAAAGTTCCTTTGGTGCAAACAGAGATGTGGTTAAAAAATCCTGAAGTACTGCGATCGCATTCCCAGAAGATAGATGAGGTCGCGCGATCGCATCCACAGGAGATGATTGCACCTGAGAGTAACTCAACGCAGAAACAATCTCTACGGGATATGTTACGCCAGATATCTTACTTCCAAAACTTTGCTGACTTAGAGCTTCGTCATCTGATAGAAGCTGGCTATCGCAAAAGTATAGCTGCTGGGGAGATATTGTTTCGAGAGGATGATATCGGCGATGCTTTTTATATTGTGCTGTCAGGCTCCCTAGAAGTAAAGCTGCTGAAACTAAACAAGCATATTGCCATCATGAAAATGGGGGATTTTGTAGGAGAACTAGCTCTAATGCTTGGCGTTCCTCGTACTGCAACTGTCCAAGCTTTAGAAGAAACAACTCTATTTGCCGTTAACCATAACGGCTTTGAGAACCTACTACGCAACTATCCTAATCTAGCTGAACTAATTACCCAGGAAATATGCAAGCGTCAAGAGGAACTAGCTCTGACTCAACAGCAGCTCAAGCAACTTGGCTTAGTAGATACAGTTGAAGACCCCAAAGACTTCACAATCTGGGTGCGTCAGCGACTCAGAAGTTTATTTGGGTTTTAGGCATAGGCATCTTGGCGAATTAACCCTAGGGCCACGTTCCCATTTGGTCAGCTATTATTGGGCGCTCAAAAACGAATTTGTTCTAAAAAATCTGCTTAAATTATCTGGGGGAAATTAGCCTAATTCTCGGCGATCGCAACTCTACCAGGGAAAATTTAACGAGCTTAGAGCTTAATCTCTCGATCTAATTGTTGATTAAATTAGCCATAGATCAAGAGCGCAATTGAGAGAGTAATTAAACTTGCCTAAAACGAATACCAACTTAATTAGTTGGAAGTATGAAATACTTCACTAAATAGTCGTAAGTACTATGTTTGAGAGTACATTAACATCCTAATGACGCATCTCTCACGAAAAAGATTCTTGATTGTAAAGAATTGTAAAGCGAATCATCTTGGGGAATCTTTGTATCTCCCTCTACATCTCGCTATGGAAAATTTTAATCCTCTCTAGAGATGTTGGATTCAGCTGAAGTCATCTACTTCTTAGGGGAGATGTGAGAGTTCTATTACTTCGCCACAATGGCCGAAAGCTTAAAGATTAATTAAGCATCCGCTCACATAGCGAATAATGGAGATTATGAAAGTGAATAGCTACTTGTCTAAAATTGTCAGCTTAACTGGTCTAGTAGGATTCATGGCTGTGGCTAGTCTTCCCGCCGTGGCAGAACCTCTTAAAAAAGTAGTTACTGAATCAAAACCTGCTGCTACCTCAACCAAGCCAGCAAGCACGGTAAAGCGCACTGCTGTGCCTGCTAAGCCAGTTGTTGAGAAGTCTGCAGTTTCAGAAACTGCGGAAACTACTCCTGTCAAACCAACTCTGGTTAAGCCTGTTGCCGAGAAGCCGGTAGTAGGAAAGCCTGCGGTTTCTGAAACCCCTACTTCTCCCTCTGAGAAGCCTGCTGCTGAGCCCCCCGCTAGCCCATCTAGCCCCGTAAAGCCTTCTTCTTCTGAAAGTCCTGCTGTTCCCACTGCACCAGGCAAGCCTTCCTCGTCAGAGCAACCATCTGCACCCGCTGCTTCTGAGTCTACTACCACGGTTGCGGGAATGGTAAGTTCCAGCAACTCTTTCAAGACTTTGGCGGCGGCTATTAAGGCTGCCGATCTTGATGCCACTTTATCTGGCAAAGGTCCTTATACCCTCTTTGCTCCTACAGATCAAGCTTTTGCGGCACTGCCGAAGGGGACAGTCGAAACCCTACTTAAGCCCGAAAACAAAGATAAACTAGTCAAAGTTTTGACCTATCACGTAATTCCTAGTGAGGCCGCTACTAGCGATCTAAAACCAGGTAAAGTAACTTCTGTAGAAGGAAGCCCCATTGATGTCAAAGCATCTGGCCAAGAAATAATGGTGAACGATTCCAAAGTACTCAAGGCAGATGTCAAAGCTAGCAATGGCATTATTCATGTCATTGATAAGGTGATGCTACCTCCCGATCTAAAGCAATAACTTTAGCTAGGACTTATAGCCAATGCCTAGATCGTTAGGACAGATTTTAATTGGGGGTATGGGGGCAATGCCCCCACGGAGGGGTTCTACTCCTCCACCCCGTCCTAACCTAATTGGCGATAGCTATATTACGCAGTCAGATCCACAAAAAACAATGAGAGGGAGTTTGAGGACTACGCCCCAAACCCCTTAAAATTCGATTTTAGTTTTACTGTGCTTTAGTCCTGTTTAGTAATAACCTTCGGGGTTTGCTAATTAACTTATGTGGAGTGGGATGTTTTAAGATGCAACACATAACATGAGTTAGTAAACTAAGAATCCCTCGGCGCTAACGCCGAGGGATTCTTTAATGGAACCGGGCAGAGTCGAACTGCCGTCCGTAATAGCTCATAACGCCCCACTCATTCACAGGTTTATCCACTCTAATCCTCGTGGAGGGAACTACCTATTATCCCTGGTAGCGGGATGCACTAGTGATTTCTTGAAAGAACGACTCACCAGAGAAAATCGCCCTCAGCATCCGTTGGGGTTATCTAATACGCTTAACGGAGTGGCATATTAGAGCTCGAACCGAGTTATGGGTTTTTAGGCAGCTACTAGAGCTGATTTACGAGCAAAGGGTACTATGTTGTTCGCATGTACTTGTTTTGAGCCTTGATTAGCGAGAGGATACTCACTCTCGACCTGCATCATAGGATAATTTCCACTAAGACGTCGAAACCGGTGCGGCCCCATGATGAAAACATTATAGCCTAGCTTCAGTCCATAATTTTATCGGTCTTTATGTTGTTAATCGATTGAAATTGACTGAGGGCCGCTATTTTTACTGTTTTGGCTGTTACCAGAAGTGCTTGCGGGGGATGCACCTTGCTTTTCTAGCCATGACCTTAAGGGGTCTTCGTTGAGGTTTAGTCTCAGCAAACCAGACACTAAACCACCCATAAATGCCACGGGCTGTACTACTAGTTCTTGTAATATTGGTTTTAGTTCATTCATTAGGTTGTCGCTCAATTACTGATAAATTTCTTTGGGTCTCAGCACAATGCTAGCCTTTCTAGGCGGAGTTTGCAGCCCAATCGGCATAATATAAGTAGGTGAGCATAAATAAACTTAAAATAAAAAGGCCGCTGGGCGCGTAACGAAGGATGGCGATCGCCATTAGCCCCGACTTGGTTTTACTGATTTCTGCGATAAAAAGTGTTTGCTTTTCATAATCAAAGTTATTTGCAAGTATAACTACATATTGAATTAGCCTGAATCAGCTTTGGTTCACATGGTGAAGGGGTTCCACTCCTTGGAGGGGGCGCAGCCCCCACACCCACAACTTACAGCAGTTTTTGATCGAGTCCACCACAAAAAGCTGGTCGCATGGGCGCAGCCCCCCGCATGGGTTTTAATGATTTATCAGTGGTGGGTTTGGTTGCAATTTGCAGTAAAAATGCATATTAGGATTGTTATAGTTTGACTAGCTAACGGTCTTTCACTGCTCGGAAAATCTTGCGGGAAGGTATTTTGGTGATACTTGTGCTTTAAAGTAGAAATCTGAGGAAAAGCTTTTTCTAAGGTTCTGGGAATATCCCGATTCAATTTCTCTAGTCAAATGCTAGAGGTACGCATGGAGGTTTCGATGACCACGCTCAATAGTTCCACTCTTCGTCGCCTGAAAAAACTTAAGCAAGCCCCCACTGTATGGGAGGGCGATCGCCGCCCGTTGCCAAAAGCACGGAGCCAGCAAGATGGGACTAATCTGATCCCCCTTCATCAAAATGTTGGCGATGAAGATCAACCCCAATGCATTATGTGGGTGGATGGCAGCATGGGTATGGTGCGAGCAATGGACATTGTTGAACCTGAAGTGGGTCAGGAAGCCTTTGTACGTGCATTATTGCAAGCTATGGAGCGTCCGCAATCTCCTGCCAAACCTGGAATGCCTCAGAAAATCTTACTCAGCGATCGCTCGATGCAGTTTTATTTGCGTGGAGTGCTGCAAGACCTGGATATATCAGTCGAGTACATTGAGCAGTTACCCCTGATCGATGAAATTTTTGCCAATATCGTCCAACATGCTACGGATTCTCCTCCGGCCGTACCTGAAGAACAAGCACGCGACCTTTACCACCAGGCCGATATACTTTTACACCGCTCGCCCTGGGAATATTTATGGGATCACGAGGTGATCTTGATCGAGATTAATAGTCGAGATTTGGACACGCTCTATGCAGTAGTGATGGGGCGTTTGGGACTAGAGCAAGGGGTAATCTTTTACCGCTCAAAAGAGTCACTCATGCAGTTTCGGCAGCGCATTGCGTCAAATGACTCTGATGAGGATTTAGAAGAGACATTTCTGCATCAAGATTGTTTGTTTGTGTTGTTTGAATCAACGGAGTCTCTGGAGGAGGCTGAGCTAAATTACATGCGGGCTCAAGGCTGGCCTGTCGCACACGATAGCGTCTATCCAATTTTTGGGATGCTGCATCCCTTAGAAGGTGGCAGACCATTTCTGTATGATGATGAGGCAATTTCGCTAACTGTTGCGATTGAAAGCTTTAATCAATTTTTGAGCCAGCACGATAGTAAGCTCAAATCTGGGAAATTACCTGTTTTGCAGGGAAAGTACAATATTCAGGTTCCTACTACGGCTGAGCATGAAGCTACTACTGCCCTGGCTATAACCGTGAGAACTATGCCCGAGCTATCCGAAGAAATTCATAGCTTGGCGGAAGCAGAGTCTGAAGATGATGAGCCGCTTATCCATGAGGATCTATGGCCTGACAAAGCGCTATTTCAGCTTTTAGCGATGCCCTGGAGTAATGTCAAGAGCATACGCACAGCTGCAACGCATCGCTATCTAGCCGAGCCAACTTTCCCGGAAAAAGGTGAGGCACTGTCTGGCTTATTAATTCAGACCTCGCGCCCTAAAGCTTTAGATTTAATCCGCGAGATTGAAAAATTTGGCGGAATCAAGGGGATTTGCTTTAATCCTGCTGAATCTTTTTTGGGGGAGGGCAGCGAGCTTGGTTTAGTAGTCATGGGCAATGGCGATCTGCATCTATTTGGTGAATTTTCAGAAGAAGATATTGGTCTCGATCGCGTACGCAAGAAATGGCAACAGCGCTGCAAAAATACTAAAGGTAACTGTGCAGTGATGATTGCGATGGGAGTCACTGGTTTGTCAAGGGGAAATCCTGAGCTTAATCACATTTTGGGCTACTATGAAGTAAAGCTGATCCCTTCAAAGGATATTGGCTTAGGTACATTACGCTCTGAGCCAGATTTTGATTTTGATTTCGACTTTTAGCTTGTAAGGTTTAGGGGTTAATGTTTGATCGTGCTACCCATCTACGCCAATATTATTGTTCTAGGTTTCTTTGCTTTCAGTGCGATCGGTAGTGCGATCGCCCTACCATCTGAAAGTCAAGGTTCGGCGCCAGTTCTGATCGCTAGAGTAAGAGCTGAGGACTTTTTAAGAAGAGGTGTTACTAAGTATAAGCGCGGTGACAGGAAGGGCGCGATCAGGGATTTTACGCAGGCCATGCGGCTTAACGCTAGAATCGCTAGCGCCTATAGCAATAGAGGTATTGCTCGGGCGGAACTAGGCAACGCGAAGGGTGCACTTCAAGATTTCAATCGCGCCGTTAAGCTGAACCCCAAGGATGCCAAAAATTACTATAGTCGCGGCATTACGCGTTTTAGATTAGGGGATAGCCAGCGCGCTTTGCAGGATTACGATCGATCGCTCAAAATTAATCCTAAGTTTGCTGAAGCCTATGGCAATCGAGGTGTAGTTCGTTCTAAGTTGGGGGATAAGCATGGGGCAATTGTGGACTATAACCAGGTACTCAAGCTAAAACCCAATGATGCTCAAGTTCTGATTAACCGAGGCATTGCACGGTTTGAATTAAGCGATCGCCAGGGAGCGATCGAGGATTTCCAACAAGCGGCGGGAATATATAAACAGCAGGGAAAAGTTGCTAATTATCAAAAGACGCAGCAACTAATTACACAGGTACAGCAGGTCAGTCACAATCCCTCATTCCAAGCACAAGTTTCATTCGAGCCATTGTCGCCTTCGCTCGATCCGTAAAAGCATCCACGAGGTTCCTGCCAAATTGCATTCAACAAGCTCTGTTGGGTCTGTCCTCTGCGATCGCAACATCAGGAGTTCCATTATTTATCTCGATTCGGGATTGTGTAGTTGAATAGTTGTGACAGCGGCTAAAATCAATATCCCTCCCATAATTTGCCAGGGAGTGAGGGTTTGCTGAAACCACAGCCATGCCAAAATGGATGCGATGACTGGCTCGATTGTCGCCGCGATCGCCGCCCGCTCTGCTTGTACTTGTTGAATTCCCCACAGATAAAGTAGATTTGGGAGTAGATTTCCCGCCAATCCGATATAAAGCATTTTAAGTAAATTTCCTGGCTCAAGAAGTTGGGCTGGAATCCCTTGTGTCAGCAAGTAACCAAACCAGAATAAACTGGCGATCAATAAGTTTCGGTATAGTATACTTAAAGGTGCTTCGTTAGCTGTAATCATATTGCTTACCAGAGTGTAGGCGGCGAAACATAGGGCAGCTAACAGCCCAATGAGAATCCCAAAACTTTCTAGATTCTCTCCAGTATTTGCATACAATTTAGAGACTAAAAGAACTCCTGTTGCTGAGAGTATGAGCGCTAGCACAATCGTTGATGATGGTATTTGTCGGGTAGTCACTGTCCGCCAAATAACAATTAGGCTGGGGGCGCTAAAGAACAAAACTACGGCAACCGCAACCGAAAGCCTCGCGATCGTCAGATAGCTAAGCGCTTCAATCAGAATGAATAGAACGCTCAGCAAGAGCTTCGATCTATTCATTGAAGGCAGCTTCAGCTTGAGTTCCCCAGATAACAATTGCGGTAGAGTCAGTCCAATCGCGGCAATCCAAGCACTTATACCCACAAAGGTAAGGGGATTGACTCCAAGCTTAAACAGACTAGAGGCAAGGTTGGCAGCGATCGCCCACAGAGTAGAAGCAGAAACAACAGCTGCTAACCCCAACCAACCGGAAAGGGGCGTAATCGGTTGAGCGGAATCAGGATTAGATGAGGCCATAGGGATAAAGTTAACGCAATAAACAATAAAAAACAGTTTTGGTTAATGAAATTATGGTATTGAGCTATATATTTGCTGATTTCGTAGTTTTACCGCCAACGCCTAGATCGTTAGGACAAATTTTAATTTGGGTGTGGGGTATGCCCCTACGGAGAAGTTCTTGCTCTCCACCCCGACTTAACCTAATTGGCGGCAGCTATGGAATAGAAGTCCACTGTTTTTATTAAGGAAAGTAATGACGCAGGGTGAACAACATCAGAGCAACAGTGCAGAACTTGATGATATAGATCAGAAGATCGTTGAGTTGCTGCGGACAGATGGACGCATGTCCTTTACTGAAATTGCTAAACGGCTAGAAATGCCAGAGGCAACTGCTCGCTATCGAGTCCAACGGTTACTCCAAACTGAAACAATCAAAGTTTTAGCATGGCCTAATCCCGAGAAACTAGGTACTCCCTATGTCACAATTATTTCTCTAATAGTAGAAAATAGTGTTATTGATACAGTCGCTGCGGTTTTAGCAGGGGAAGAGCAAGTTCGATTTGTCGCAATCACTTCAGGACGATTTAACATTGTTATTGATGTCTTTTTTGGCGCACATACTGAGCTAATCGGCTTCTTTGAAAAACTTAAAGCTATTCCAGGTATCTTAAGTTATGAATCTCAGTTTATCCTGAAATTATTAAAGGCGGAGTATAAATACACCCTGTCTTGAAAACTGAATGTTTCCCAGACATTCTCGATGCAGGGAAAGATAATTGGAAGCGATCGACTTTATAATATTTCTCGACTATACGGCATCGATTGAGAGTGCGGGAATCTTCAGCCAGTCAAAGGGTTCGCGCAAAACTAAAAAGGAAACACCTATACCACCAACAAATTTTTCTAAGTTCAAACCTCCATCTGTGTCGATCGTTATGCCCTGATCGTTAAACAAGCGATAAATCCGAAACTGATGATAGTTTTTTATCAAACGCGAAAGTGAAATGTGCTGGCGATAATCAGGAGGATATAATTCAGCATCAAGTTGAGGAAGCAAATACCAGGGACAATGGATTACCTGATGATGGGCATTATGATAACCAAAGTTGAGAAAGAGTAAATTCGGCCAATTCCAATGACAGGATACAAGATTGGAATAGGTATTAGTTTCTTCATGCTCCATGCTATAAGTGGGAATTTTCTGGTTAAGCTGAAAAACGGTGTAGGTATGTTGAAAGGAGTCTACAAACCGCAAGATGTTAATGAAACAGAGATAAGCTAAAAAATATAAAAATAAACCATGCGGTGAGTACCAGCCAAGAGCGATAAATAATCCTCCTCGTATTAGCATGAGGCAAGCATTTTTCAATCGTTCATCTTTGCGGGATTGACTCAAAAATGGTAATAAAGCACATAAC
>JANMRU010000077.1:0-14951 GCA_031388585.1 Pseudanabaena sp. SOY_30_concoct_251
GTCAGCCAGAATCGCAAGCCAGACCATGGATCGCCATTATTACCGCCGCCACCAAGTGTATAGAATCTCATGACTATATGCCCTTACCGTTCAAAACTGTTGGCTGCCGATGCGTTTTTATATGCGTTCAGTAACCTGCCCTCATGATACCCCCCAACTATAGATTTCTTGGAGTAGGGGAAACCACTATCACTTAGTGGAGTTAAGATAGATTACAATTGTTGATATTTCTTAATCATTGCTGTGATAAGCCGATCAGAAAAAGCAAACTGGTTTAAAGACTTTAAGTTCGACTTGGAACTATGGGCGATCGCTCTAGTTTATTTCGTGCAGGGAGCGCTAGGTTTGGCGCATCTAGCAGTTAGCTTCTTTCTCAAAGATCGGCTTGGTCTTGGGCCTGCAGAGGTGGCCTCCCTAGTCGGGATTGCAATGGTACCTTGGACGATCAAGCCTATCTACGGCATGATTTCGGACAGCTTCCCGATCGCGGGTTATCGGCGCAGACCCTATCTGGTTTTGTCTAGCATCTTAGGTACGGTTTCCTGGTTGTGTATGGCAATGGTAGTGAAAACTCCACTTGCCGCATCGATCGCGATCGGTTTAGGTTCTTTATCTGTTGCCTGCTCTGATGCCATCACTGATGCTCTTGTAGTGCAACGCGCCCGCAAGGAGTCAGAAGGTGATGCTGGTTCTCTACAATCGTTTAGTTGGGCAGCGGTTTCAATTGGGGCAATTTCTTCGGCCTATTTTAGTGGTTTTATTCTGGAAAGGTGGGGCACTCAGGTCGTATTTGAGATTACATCTGCCTTACCCATGCTTGTGGCGATCGCGGCCTTTGCCATTAGCGATCGCGCCGTAAAATCCGAGAATCTCACTGATGGTTTGGCTGGTTCTGCTAGTTCAACTAGTGCGAAGATCGTCGGCATCAACCCAAATATCAAGCATCAATTGCAACAACTCCGCCAAGCGGTTACAACCAAGCAAATCTGGCTACCAGCAGCATTTATTTTTCTATGGCAGGCAACACCATCAGCGGACACGGCGTTCTTCTTCTTTTCGACCAACGAGCTGGGTTTTAATCCCGAATTTTTGGGCACGGTTCGCCTGGCTACCAGCTTAGCTGGATTGCTTGGGGTCTGGATCTTCCAGCGCTATCTCAAGACTGTGCCAATGCGGCGGATCTTTCTGTGGACAACTCTAATCTCAACAATCCTAGGTTTAACAAGTCTCGTACTAATTACTCACGCTAATCGCAGTCTTGGTATCGACGATCGCTGGTTTAGCATGGGTGATAGCTTAATTCTGACCGTGGCAGGACGAATTGCCTACATGCCAGTACTGGTGCTGGCCGCTCGCCTTTGTCCCGAAGGGATTGAAGCAACTCTGTTTGCGCTCTTGATGTCTGTGATGAATGTGGCTGCACTATGCTCCTATCAGTTGGGGGCAGGCTTTACCTACTTCTTGGGTGTAACGGATGTCAACTTTACTAATCTCTGGCTGTTAGTGTTGATTACTAATCTTACTAATCTTTTGCCTTTGCCCCTGCTAGGGTGGCTACCTGAGACTCAGACAGCGATCGCCAGGGCAAGCGAATTAAACCCGATATTACCCGAACCATTACATCCCGAATTACCAAATACTGAACCAGTTCCCGTCCCTGTTACCGTTATGCACCCAGAACGGCTGTAATCATAGAAAATGACCACATTTCCCCCCAGGCATGTTAGTCATATTGTTGAATATTTTGTTGAACATTGTCCCCCAACTGTCAGCGCTCAAACCCTCCTAAAAGATGTAATCGCGCAGCTTGCCTTTTCTAGTCATGACTATGTGCTAGTGATGGACAATCAGATTCCCAGTGGTATTCTGACTGCGAAAGATGTCCTAAAGCTAGTTTCTCAACACCCAGATCGCAATCTGGCCGCGATCGCCACTCTAATGCCACCATTAAAGGCGCAGGTAATCGATGCCGATCTAGAAACGCCGCATACAGTGCTTGCACTCTTCCAACAATATAATGTGCAGCAGCTACCAGTTATTGATTGCGATGGTGGTTGTATTGGCATTATCACCGAGCAAAAGATGCGATCGCTACTGACTGATTCCGATCATTCTGAGAATTTCAAAGATAATCAGACTACAGAAACAGCTTTACAGGAAAGTGAGGCCAGATTGCAAGACATCATCGATAACGCCTCAGCAATCATCTATCTCAAAGACTTACAAGGGCGATATATATTAATCAATCACAGGTTCCAAATTCTCTTCAATGTGGTTCGACGCGATGTGTTAGGTAAAACAGATCTAGAAATTTTCCCTGAAGATCTTGCAAATATGCTGTGGGAAAACGATCTGCAGGTATTTACGGAAGAGTTGTCAAAGGAATTTGAAGAATCTATTTCGCAAGGAGCAGAAGCCAAAACTTTCCTGTCGATTAAATTTCCACTCCATAATGCTAAAGGACATATTTATGCAGTTTGTGGGATCTCAACAGATATTTCCGATCGCAAAAAATCTGAGCAATTAATTGCAACATCACTACAGGAAAAGGAAGTACTACTTAAGGAAATTCACCACCGTGTCAAGAATAATATGCACGTAATTTCCAACCTGCTTGACTTGCAATCTCAGTATATCGATGATGCCAGCATAATTTCTTTATTCAACGACAGCCAATATCGCATCAATACGATGGCATTGATTCACGAACAGCTATATCAATCTCCTAGCTTGGGAGCAATTAGCTTCGATCTCTACCTCGAAAATTTGGTCCACAACTTGTTCTCTTCCTACAATTGCTATCCCGGTTGCGTACAATTGCAGCTAGATCTAGAGCCAGTTACCCTAAATATCGAAACAGCGATGCCCTGCGGCTTAATCGTTAACGAGCTGGTTTCTAATTCTCTTAAGTATGCTTTTCCGCAAAAGCGTCAAGGGATATTAAGCTTGCATTTCTATATTCATCCTGAATCCCAAAAACAAGATAAAAAACGACGGTTTGTGTTGGTTGTAGGTGATAATGGTATAGGGATTCGTGATGATATTAATTGGCAAAGCACTAACTCATTAGGGTTAAGGCTGGTACGCATGTTAACCCGCCAACTAGAGGGGGTTATAGAGTTAGACCGAGAAGAGGGCACTCGCTTCAGGATAACTTTTAATGAATTGCAATACAGAGAGAGGTTGTAAAGCTATGCCTAGGGCAAAGATTCTCATTGTCGAAGATGAGGCGATCGCGGCTGAAAACATCGCAGGACGGCTACATCAACAGGGCTATGATGTGGTTGGTATAGTTGACTCCGGCGCAGAGGCAGTCAATCAAGCTGCAATCGCGAAACCCGATCTGATCTTGATGGATATCATGTTGAAGGGGGAAATTGATGGTATTGCCGCCGCGATCGAGATCTACGATCGCTGGCAGATTCCTGTGGTATATATGACTGCTTTTGGGGATGAAGATACTCTACAACGCGCTAAAGCGGCTGAACCATTTGGCTATCTAATTAAGCCTTTCAAACCCCATGAATTAAGAGCGACAGTCGAAATTGTCCTCAACAAGCGTGCGTCAGATCTACGTTTACGCGCAGATCTAGATAAAGCTGAGCAACTCTGTCTTGAGGCAGAATCCCTGAATAACCTGAAATCTGAGCTAGTATCGGTGCTTTCCCATGAATTTCGCACTCCCCTCTCTAGTATTTACCTATCTACTGACCTATTAGAAAACCAAAGCCATCAACTATCTGAGGAAAAGAAAACCAAACGCTACACCCACATTAGAAAGGCTGTTTCGCGCATGACTGCGCTGCTAGATGACATTACCACCATCACCAAATCCGAGTTAGGCAAGCTGGAGCCAAGTCCCACATTCTTTAGCTTGGAAAGTTTTTGTTGCAGCATGATTGAGGACTTTCAAGAACTAGTGGGAGATCGCCACATCCTCAATTTTATCAATCACAGTAGTTATACCGATGCTTATTTAGATGAAAAACTACTACATCATATTTTGCATAATCTGCTCTCCAACGCGATTAAATATTCTGCCCAGAGCAGTATTGTAAGCCTACATTTGGAATGCATTAGAGAAAATTCTAAATTCAAAAACTCTCAAGATATAGATTCCTCCCACGCCATATCATCCCAGCAATCTAGTCCACTGAAACCCGACAGCAATTATAGTGTGGCGATCTTTCGCATTCAAGATTCGGGAATTGGCATTCCACCTGAAGCTCAATCGCGTTTATTTGAGTCCTTTTTTCGCGCCCAAAATGTTGGGGAAACCTCGGGGTATGGTTTAGGTTTGACCGTAGTGAAAAACTATGTTGACATCCTTGGTGGTGAAATCGTGGTGGAAAGTGAGTTAGGTGTTGGTTCCGTATTTACCGTTACTTTGCCGCTGCTTGGGTGCTAATTCGGTAGCAAGGGCGATCGCTGCTTCCAGGCTCACTGCACTGGCAATGCCTTGACCCGCGATATCAAAGGCTGTGCCGTGATCGGGGGATGTTCGTATAAATGGCAAGCCAATTGTTGTATTCACGGCGCGATCGAAGGCCAGCAGTTTCACGGGTATTAATCCTTGATCGTGATACATCGCCAGGTAGGCATCGTGCCCCAGATGAGTTTGGGCTGGATTGTGCCAGGCTCGGGCAGGTTTCACCCACATAGTATCAGGCGGGATGGGGCCATCAATTTGCACGTTTGGGTGTCTGGCCTGCCAGTCGCGCAGCAGCGGTATAAGCCAATCCTGTTCTTCGCGCCCCAGATGCCCCTGCTCGCCGCTGTGGGGATTAAGCCCTGCGATCGCAATTCTGGCGGTCACAAGACCAAAGTTATTTTGCAGCGATCTCCATAGCAGATTCAGCTTTTGCTCTACCAAAGCGGGGGTTAATACCTTTGGCACATCAGCTAAGGGGATATGCACAGTTGCCAGCAAAGCCCGCAATAACCAACCAGAAGATGGCGATTTACCCACAAATAACATGCCAAAATCAGTGCGATCGCAGCGTTGAGCTAGCAGTTCGGTCTGACCAGGAAAATCATGCCCCGCCAACTGCCATGCCGATTTAGAGATTGGGGCAGTGACGATCGCATCGAATTTACCTGCCAATGTTTGGGCGATCGCCGTATCCAGATAAATAAAACTAGCTTCTCCGCTGGCGGCACTAGGTTCACCCCAGTTAGTCTCAAGATTAGTACCAATATCAAGCACCTCAAAACTGTCAGGACTAGCGAGTCCTGGAACTGAAGTTTTCAGATGCGAATATGCCGACTCTACTTGACGGCGATCTCCGACAACAGTTATGTTAGCTGAGGTCTGAGAATGTTTTAAGTTTTCTAAAGCCTTTAGAACTATCTCCGTGCCAATCCCAGCCGGATCGCCTAAGGTTAATGCTAGTCTAGAGCCTTGGTTCATAATCTAAAGATTTGATTTTGCATCAGTGTAAGTAGCTAGAAGTTATTATTGATCTCCTATCTATACCTATTTTGCAGTCTGAGTTTGAACAAACTGTGGATATTTCTGTAGAAACTCTTTGGAACCAGGTACTTGACCTGTTGGAAGTACAGCTTAGTCGTCCTACTTTTGAAGCATGGATTAAAACGGCTGAACCCGAAGAGCTAACTCCAGAACGTCTTACAATACGCACTCCTCACCCATTTGCACGCAACTGGTTGGTTAAATATTATTGCCCAAATATTGGCGATGCTGTTGCTCAAATTTTGGGTTACACCGTAGAAATTGAGGTGGTTACTGGCCAAACTAGTGAAGAAGTCTTGGTTGAAGACCTAGTAGAAGGCGAGGAAGAGAAGCCAGAAGTAGCTAATCCAGCCCAGCTAGAGCTAAAAACACCTGCAGCGATGCACGTACCCGAAGCAAGCAACTTACCGAAAAATAGCACGCTTAATTCCAAGTACGTATTTTCACGCTTTGTGGTTGGTTCGACAAATCGCATGGCTCATGCCGCTGCTTTAGCGGTAGCAGAGGCACCTGGCCGCGAATTTAATCCTCTATTTCTCTGTGGTGGGGTAGGGCTAGGTAAAACTCATCTGATGCAGGCGATCGCCCACTATCGACTGGAAATTGCCCCGACTGCCAAAATATTTTATGTTTCTACCGAGCAGTTTACTAATGACTTGATCTCGGCAATCCGCAAGGACAGCATGCAGAATTTCCGCGACCACTATCGCGACATTGACATGATCCTGGTCGATGATATTCAGTTTATTGAGGGCAAGGAATATACCCAGGAAGAGTTCTTCCATACGTTTAATTCACTTTACGAAACGGGCAAGCAAATTATCCTGGCAAGCGATCGCCCACCTGCTCAAATTCCTCGCCTACAGGAGCGCCTATGTTCCAGATTTTCCATGGGGCTAATTGCTGATATCCAGGTGCCAGATCTAGAAACGCGGATGGCAATTTTGCAAAAGAAAGCAGAGTACGAGAATTTACCCATCCCCAGCGATGTGCTGCATCATATTGCCTCTAGCTACACCTCCAATATTCGCGAACTAGAGGGAGCCTTAGTGCGCACAGTTGCCTATATCTCGATCTCTGGGCTACCCATGACGGTGGAGAATGTTGCACCTGTGCTTAATCCACCTAAAGAACCCGTTGAGGTTTCGGCAGAGCTAGTACTTAGCGTGGTAGCAGATTTCCTGAATATCGACCTCAGTGATTTAAAAGGAAACTCTAGGCGGCGGGAAATCAGTCAAGCTCGCCAAATTGGCATGTATTTGATGCGTCAGCATACCAGTCTCAGTTTGCCAAAAATTGGTGAAGAGTTTGGCGGCAAAGATCACTCCACGGTTATGTATAGCTGTGAAAAAGTGCGACAACTGCAAGCTGCTGATGCTGATACAGCGCAATTACTCAGGCAGTTAAGTGATCGCATTTATTTACTAGCACAGTCTAATAATAGTGATCGCAAAAAAAATAAGGGGCGCTGATTCTAAACTAGCTATTTGCGTTTTTGACAATATTGTTTCATCACTAGTCCTTATCTGGTATCATAGATAAGCTGAAATTTCGGGACGTAGCGCAGCTTGGTAGCGCACCACTTTGGGGTAGTGGGGGTCGTAGGTTCAAATCCTATCGTTCCGATCGCAATTAAACCTTCTCTATGAGAGGGTTTTCGCTTTTATAGATATAGCTAACGCCTAGATCGTTGGGACAGAATTTAATGGGGGGTGTGGGGGCATTGCCCCAGGAGAAGCAACAGTATAAATCAGGAAGTGAGCATTGCTAGATCTAGGGCTAGTAGGCTAATTTGAGAATGAGAGAATGGTATTGGAGCGATGCTAATTTGTATGCGATCGCCATAGGAAGAAATTTGTTGGGCGATCGCTTCCATAATCCCACCTGACGAGAGGAAGTATGGCACAATCGCAATGCTCTCTTTTCCCTGTGCAATTAGATGCTCAATTTGCATATTCAGATCGGGTGGTACTGACCAATAGGCTGCGATCGCTCCTAGTTTATCTGCTAAGGCTTCTATGGTCTGGGATGCCTCAATTAGCCGACTACCGTGGGAAAGTAAGATAAATCCAATATTATGGTTGTTCGTGTGGTTGGGATGCTTTGTGAGAGCGGTAAGTTGAGATTGCAATAATGTTGGAATTTGTGAATGCGTACCTAGAAATGGAGTTGATTCTAAAGCGATTGGTTGCTTGATAGAATTGATAATCATCTGTTGGGCGATCGCAATTTCAGTTGGAATATCTTCTCGCACATGTACACCAGGTAGCAGGAATAATGGGATGACAGCTACCTTGATTTGCGTTAGAACGCTATGTTTGGAAATAGTTTCGCAAAACTGCTGTAGTTGCTGTGCAAGTGCGATCGGCTGTCCTTCCAGGCAACCACCTCCAACAGATACTTTAGTGAGCGTATTCATGCAAGTAATCAGCGTTTGCAACGCAGTCCATGAACTTGGATTTCTGCTGCCATGCGTAACGAGAAAATAGGCATCATAGGTATGGCTGTCTTGCCCAAGCACTAAACTCATATCTCTCCGTTCGCATTAATTATTTGAGATGTGTTGCTGAGATGTTAATTTGTGGGGCGATCGCTACTGCCAAAAGGAATACTCCCACCTTCACTACGCTTCAGGTCTGCATTTTGCTTCCCATGTGACCTCTAGTCAATTAACCCATCTTGGGTTAGAAAAACTCGTAAAAGTCTAGGAACATTACCTTAGAGGCAATGCCCCAGAAACTATATGGGTCTAGATGTTTCTCGGAAATGCGATCGCTATTTCTTACCTGGCTCTGGAGAAGGTGATTTAGCTGATTCTGGTTTCGCAGGTTCAGGAGGTTCTGGTTTCGCAGATTCAGGGGATTGCAGTGCCCGATCTAGGATTTCCCTGGCCTGATGTGCCTGGGATTTAGCATCTTGATACCGTAGGTTGAATAAGGCAAAGTTTTTTAGCACTTTGAACCCTTCCCGCAAACTAGATATCTCCTCTTCGCTAACTGGTTCGTCTGTAAATAGAATATCAACCTGGGCACGCACTTTCATTGCCTCCGATCGGAGTTCTTGCACTTTTACCTTTAGGGTTGCCAGGTTATTTAATATCTGGACTGCCTGTGTAATTGCATCCTCCCCTTCGCTGGCTGCGGGCATCGGTAGCTCTTTCACTTCGACAAACTGCTGTGGGCTAAACCCATCCTCCAGTTCCGCTGACAGTTGGCCATCATCCATCAGCTCAACTAGTTGAGCCATAGCTTTTTCGCGTGCTTTGGGTGAATCTTTCCCCGGTACTGTAAGCACGACTTCTGGGCTTTGAGCAAGCGTATACTGAACCATATTTATTGTGTTTGTTGTGAACGCGATTAGAAGCTGCTAATAGTTTATCGCGGTTTTTACTTGTATATGGAATGCTTTGACTGCTGATATATCTACCACTGCCCGCTTGACTATATCTGTATAATCTAGTTTTTCTGGTAGCATACTCACACGAATTTCTGGAACTAGAAATCATGGCCAAGCATTGGGGACAATTGGGGTTAATGTTCGCGTCTGCGATCGCTTTAGGTTGCTCCTCAGGCGCTAGGGGGGCCAACGCTGAAATAGCGATCGCGCCAAGATTAGATCTAAATCAACAAAACTCAGCGAAGACTAACCAAACTTTACTAATAGCTCAGCAAAGCGAGTCGATTATTTTTGTTGCCCCTAATGGTACAGATGCTACGGGAGCAGGGACGCAGGCACAACCGTTTAAGACGATTACTGCGGTATTAAGCACTAACCCTCAGCCTGGCACAGTAATTCAACTGGCAGCAGGCAACTACGACGCAGCAAATGGTGAAATATTTCCAATCAAGTTACCGCCAGGTATTGTGTTGCGCGGCAATAGTAATTCCAGAGGTGAAGGCGTAACGATCTCTGGCGGTGGGAAATTCATCAGCCCAACTTTTGCGAGCCAAACTGTGGCCATGCTGGCAGAGAATGACTCAACTATTGATGGCATTACGCTGACAAATAGCAACCCTAGAGGTTATGCCCTCTGGGTAGAATCGAAGCGCAATGTTGTGATCTCGAACAGTACGTTCAGCAAAACCACCCATGATGGTATTTTCCTGACTGGTGATGCCAATGTGGCGATCGTTAGTAGTCTGTTTACCCAAAACAGAGGTAGCGGTATCTCAGCGGTCGGTACTAGTTCAGGCGAGATTCGTGGTAACACATTCGATAATACGGGTTTTGGTTTATCAATTGGGCAAAAATCTCAGGTATCGCTCGTCAACAATCGCATCAATAACAATGTTGATGGGATCATCATTTCCAATGTAGCCACCCCAATTTTACGCAGCAATATCATTACCAACAATAACCGTAACGGGGTAGTAATCCTTAAAGATCGCGGCGGCCAGCCTGCTCCCGATCTTGGCACGGTTGCTGACCCTGGCCGCAATAGCATTCGAGATAATAAGGTTAAAGATATTCACAATATTTCAGGCATGGCATTTGCCGCCGCTGGAAATGACTTAAATCGCAGTAAAATCGTCGGCCCCATTGATACCGTAGCCACCAACTTTGTATCAAGGTCGCCTAGTATCGCTAACTCAAATGTCCCCTTTAAACCGAAAGTAATTTCACCATCCTATTCCCGCCCCACACTACCGCCACGCACCACTACGCTACCGCCCCGTATCACCAGGCCATCGATCGCAACACCCTCAGTAGCCAGACCCTCTTCGATATCGAATTCTCCCACGTCCAATGAGGATATTCCTACCACTATTTTAATTGAGCGCGATTTACCTCCAGTATCCACAAGTCGTCCTAGAGGCAGGATTATCGCGCGACAGATTAATACCGCTGTGCGTCCACCGATTACTGCGGTAACGGCTCTCCCCCCTGTTAACTCTTCCACTCCTGCCACTTCAGTCATTACTCCAGATAATAGAGCTTCTCTACGCTATCGCGTGATCGTTCCAGTCACATCGGCGGAGGTAAAGGAAGCAGTGCGCCGTCTTGTGCCCAATGCTTTTACATCGAGATACAACGGGCGTTCTGTGATTCAAACTGGTGCTTATAGCGATCGCGCTGCTGCTGACGAGCAGGCAAAGATGCTACTTCAGTCTGGTTTAGAAGCGATCATCACTCCCATGAATAGTTAATGATCGGCACAGGTATGGGTTCTATTTTGAGTAGCCGTAATGTTACCAGTGAGACAATGCTTTACCGCGATCGCTGAGACAATTACGTCTTGAATCATTCTCAAAAGCGGCACATTTTTGCTGCTATAGCGATCGCCAATTAGATTAGGACGGGGTGGAGGGGTAGAACCCCTCCGTGGGGCATTGCCCCCACACCCCCAATTAAAATCTGTCAATACGATCTAGGCGTTGGCTATATTGTCTATTCATAATCGCGATCGAGAACAATCATGAGTACAAACAGAATATTTAAAAGTTCTGAATTTTTCCAGCCGACTGACGATGAGCCTATTCGTTCAGTCGTTACGGAGTCTAAGGATGCAGTTGTTGTAGCTTGGCATATTAAACCAGGACAGGAGATTCCCCCGCACATCCATCCCAACGGGCAAGATACCTGGACTATTTTGAGCGGCAAGGGAGAATATTATTTGGATGAGGCAATGACTAGAAAGGAGATTGCAGCAGGAGATGTGGTAGTTGCCCATACTGGATGTATTCATGGGGTATTTAACCACGGCGATCGGCCATTGGTATTTATTTCAGTTGTGTCTCCATCTGATGCGGGATATCAACTTTTATCTCTAGAAAAGTCTTTGATACTCCATCGCTAACCCCAAGCAATTCATACACTTCAAGCCAGCTTAACCATTTATTTTGTGAGCACCAAAATCCCCATCATGCCATTAGCTATTTGGTAATGAGTGGCTTTGGTAAACCCTGCAGTGATCGCGCTGTTCTCTTGCTCTGTCCCAATGGGAAATCTGGCCAAGCTTGGTGCGATATATTCGTATTCCTCGGTTACTCCTCGCAGCTTTGCCGCTGGCACTACTACTCGATCCAGATAAAACTGCTGAAATCTTTTCGCAAGCGCATCGGACGGACGATGAAAATCTAAGATCGCAGCGATCGCGCCAGGTTTCAGGACGCGATGCAGTTCGGTCAAGCATTGGGGGATATCCACCACATTCCTCAACCCATAGGACATTGTCGCCCCGTCAAAAGTGCGATCGGCAAATTGCAAGGCCAAGGCGTCCCCTTCTTGCCAAGTCACGCAATTTTGAAGGCGAGGATATGCGGCTAATTTCTGGGCAGCAATTTCTAACTGCGCGCAGGCAAAATCTACACCAAATACCTGGCCTGACGGAGCAACACGCCGAGCTAGCATAATTGCCAAGTCCCCGCTACCACAACACAAGTCCAGCAGCTTTTGCCCAGGAAGCGGATTAATCCAGCGAACCGTCATTTTTTTCCATATACGGTGTTGCCCCAAACTCAACCAATCATTTAAATCGTCATATACAGGTGCAATGCGGTCAAATATTTGGCGCACAGACTCAGAGTTACTTGTCATATCCTAACCTCGGTTAATCGCATCTTGATGTGGTTTTATAGCTGTCGCCAATTAGGTCAGGACAGGGCGGAGGGTTTCACCCTCCACCCCAATTAAAATCTGCCCTAACGATACTAGGCGTTGGCTTTATAAAGTCTACAGACATAAGTCTTGCACTTCCCTGCAAGACATCACACGAAGATTGCTAGTAAGCTAAGTAATAAGTAAAAATGCTAGAGATACTGGAAAAATGAAACCACCTTCAGGTTACAGATTCCAGCTAAAGGGTAGTAGGAGTGGTTTGTTTACAATGGCTAGAAACCTGATGCACCAGGTTAATAAAAGCTTGCGTGTTTTGAGCGCAAAAGTCCGAACTACTGTTTTGCGACTTAGTCGTTCGCTTCAGCGTAGTGAGACGGAGAGTAATTCCCCTCGGCACTTCAAATTGCCCCCAACCCCGCTATTAATAGCTGGAGGTGTAACTCTTGTCATTGTCATTGTTTCTAGTTATGCCCTCACCAATCAGGGCTTTATCTTTACTTCGTCTACAATAGGCGATCTCAAATGTCAAACTAAGCTTAATGGCAAGTGGCAGAGTAACTGGGGCAATATGACCTTTCAAGAGGAATCTGGCTCGTCAAAAGTAAAGGGCAAGTACGAATTTCACAATCTCGATCGCGGCAAGATCAAAGGCGAGCTTGTGGGAACTATGAATGGGGATATTCTTAATTTTGATTGGCAAGAAACCTCCAGCAAAGGTAAATCTAAGCAACAGGGGAAAGGTAGTTTTTTGTTCCGCAACGATTGTAAGGAATTCTTTGGCAACTATGGCTTAAACAGTGCTGAAACTGGTCTTAGCAATTGGCGCGGGGAAGTTTTACAGGTTGTTCCTTTGAGTAAGTAGAGGGGTAAAACCTGATGAGTGAATTATTCCCAACTAGCGATCAATGGAAATATATCGAGCAACTGAATGAGATCGGTATTGCATTATCTGCCCAAAGAGATACAAATACTCTCTTGGAGATGATTCTGCTGGGAGCTAAAAATATGCTCAATGCTGATGGGGGGACCATATATTCGGTCATAGAGGCTTGCCAGCTCAAATTTGAAATAATGGTCAACGATTCCTTGCAAATTATGCGAGGAGGTACCACTGGTGAAGCTATCCCACTTCATCCCATTCCCCTATATGATTCTAGTGGTAATCCCAATAATTGTATGGTCGCAGCCTATGCAGCGATCGCCAAAAGGACAGTAAATATTACTGATGCTTATACAGCTGAGGGATTTGACTTCTCTGGTACCCGTACCTTTGATGCCCAAACGGGTTACCGTTCCCAGTCATTCCTTACCGTTCCCATGCTAAATCATGAGGGTGAATTAATTGGAGTACTGCAATTAATCAATGCTATCGATTCCTCGACTGGGGAAATAATTCCTTTTTCTGCCCACGCTGGACGCATTGCGGAATCTTTGGCATCCCAGGCGGCGATCGCGCTTACCAATCATCATCTCGTGGAAGAGTTCAAACTTTTGTTTGAGTCATTCATCAGCTTGATTGCTAATGCCATTGATGAGAAATCTCCCTATACGGGCGGTCACTGTCGCCGCGTCCCAAGTTTAACCATGATGCTAGCTGAAGCTGCTTGTAATACTAGTCACGGCATATTGAAAGATTTCACGATGTCGGCCGAAGAGCTTTACGAGCTAAAAATTGCTGGCCTATTACATGATTGTGGCAAGGTAACTACGCCTGTTCATGTGGTAGACAAAGCCACAAAGCTGGAGACGATTTTCGATCGCATCAATCTAATTGATACAAGATTTGAGGTGCTAAAAAGAGATGCTGAGATTGATTTTTTGTGTCAAAAATTGGAAGCGCTAGAGCGCGATCTGGTTACAGATATTGCCCGATTAGAAGCAGAATATCAACAACGTCTGGCACAAATAGATTTGGATCGTGAATTTCTCAGATCCTGCAATATTGGTGGCGAGTATATGTCTGAGCATAGCAAGCAACGGATAGGAGAGATAGCCAAATATCGATGGGTGGGACTGTCAGGGCAATCAGTGTCATTCCTCTCGGAGGATGAAGTGTATAACCTAAATATCACAAAGGGAACTCTTACACCTGAAGAGCGCGACATTATTAATCGGCATATTACCGTAACGATTGACATGCTGGAAGCCCTACCCTACCCCAAAAATTTGCGCCGCGTTACGGAATTTGCTGGCGGTCACCACGAGCGGATGGACGGCAAGGGCTATCCCAAAGGGCTTACTCGCGAGCAAATGTCGATCCCAGCAAGAATAATGGCGATCGCGGACATTTTTGAATCGCTTACAGCTCAAGATCGACCATATAAAAAAGGTAACTCTCTGTCAGAGTGCTTGCATATTATGGGCAAAATGAAGTTGGATGGCCACATCGATCCAGAACTATTCGATCTATTTATCTCAGGGCAAGTTTATTTGCGTTACGCAGAGGAGTATCTAGATGCCGAACAAATCGATGAGATTGATATCACTAAGATCCCTGGCTATACACCAATAGCCAACTGAACTTTACGACACAATTAGTCTGGAAACAGGCATTTGGGGGGCTATTTCCCTGTATCCTTAGCTATTGTCATGCCAATTTAAAATGATTCGGATGGGTGGGCGCATATCCCCATCACTAAGATCGACTATTTAAATTGGTGTCAGATCCAAATATTGACTTGTTTGCGTGAATTTTATGAAAAGAATTTTTAAGCATCTGATTACAGTTTTAATGACCTGCATACTGGTTGTAGCCTGCAATCAGACAAATACGCCCAACCCGGTTACTACAGCCCCGATCTCCACATCAGGAAATACACCTATACCCATCGGCATCGGTGTTGCCCAAACCAGTAATGTCACTCTTCTTGGTCAAGAGCAAGTAATTGGAGCCAAAATTGCCGAGCAGTTTTTCAATGAA
>JANMRU010000108.1:0-1666 GCA_031388585.1 Pseudanabaena sp. SOY_30_concoct_251
CACTTTTTTACTTTAAGCTTTTCTTGAACCGATCTGGAATTGTAGGGCTGGAGCGAACGATATGTTAGTAGACATGAATTCTGTCGCTCGTTGGATGGTCGTCTCCTCAGCCTTTCTAGCGCTCGTCTCCCCATAACATCATTGGAGCGGACAATATTGTGATATTTTGGTGTTGATTTCGAGGCGATCGATTGCCGCTCAATTCGACCGTTAGGCTCACACCCAAAAGTTCATCTTATCAAAGCTAAACATGAGAAGTAGAATTCAAGTTTCTGAAATCACTGGTTCTTGCGCGCAAGTCTGGAATGGTGTTTTACTTCCTACCACTGGAACAATTTCAGTTAGAATTGATGGTGATAACTTACACACTACGGTTAAAAGCGGACTAGAAAAGAAAGAGTCATGGACGCGGATACAAAATTTAGATAGTATAGAAATTCATGCCGCACCAATATACATATTGCTGATTTTAGGTGTGTTACTTGGAATATTGGGTTTAGTGGGTTTGGTGACAAGCCTTACAAGGAACGAGTCTCCCATCTTTGCATTTGCCCTAATAATTTCTGGTGTTGTTCTTGTAGTAATGTCGATTATCCAGAAACAGCGTTACATTGCAATTTATAGCTTGCGATACACAATACCTCTCTTTATGAAAGGTTCTCTAGAACCGTATCAACAGTTTGCAATTCAAGTAATGGCTTTAGCCGACAAACTAAACAAACCTAATTCAGTTAATCCTTAGAACTTGCAAATGCTATCTAGTAGGTGTTCTCGATCACTTAAGCACTCAAAGCATAACACGGCGTTGGATCGGATTGACGAAAGATATTGATGCTAAGTTCGAGGTCATCTGCGACCGCTCAATTCAACCGTTAGCCTACAAAAAATAGAGAGCCGTTATGAGTTCAATAAAATTCGTAAGCATTGTAGCCATTATTGTCACCCTGCAAGCTTGTGGAGACAGTAACAGCAACTCTTCACGTTCGTCGGCTGTCCAAGGTGCCACTTACACTAATTCTTCCGATGTAACAGTAGCGGAGAAATTCCTCAACGATCTGCCAGCAGCCTGTTCAGCGAGTTCTGCATCTGCTTCTAGTGACGGCACTATAAATATTCGGATACTTTGCAACGGCAATGGCAAGTCAATGGATGGTTTGGTTTCAATCAAAAATGGCATTGTTACTAAGGTGCGGTAATTGATGCCCAACAAGGCATTAGGCTTCTCAGTCTATTTGTGGAGACGTTCTTGCAAATAGTCGGTTAGACAAATCAGCATCCAGCTTGAGTAATCAGCGAGATACAATAAGCTGAATTTGCTCTATGCAACTGCATGATAAAAGTATATTTAGACACCAGTGCCTATAATCGCCCATTCGACGATCAAACCCAGCCCAAAATCTTTCTGGAATCGCAAGCCGTTGTGATAATTTTACAAATGGTGGAGACAAGAATGGTCGATTTAGTCAGTTCTTCAGTACTGGAATACGAAAATAGTCGCAATCCTTATCCCCTCAAGCAAGAAGCCATGAATCGCTATCTTCAGATGGCAGAAGCAAGACAGGTGGTGGATGAGGCTATCCGACAGAGATCTGAAGAATTGGGGCATAATGGACTCAAGGCAGTTGACGCATTGCACGTTGCTTGTGCTGAGACGCTCAGGAGTGAC
>JANMRU010000157.1:0-4774 GCA_031388585.1 Pseudanabaena sp. SOY_30_concoct_251
CCACGAACATCGGGCGATTGAAAATGGGAGGGCGATAAATCGAAGTTATGCCAAGTGCCGCGCCAGTTCAGTTTAAATTTGAGGCGAGTCCAAGTGGGCGGCAGATGGGGAACCGCAGTAGGACCATTATCCATTAGTTGAATGCCTGCAAAGCCAAATACTACTGCTTGCCAAACACCGCCTGCGGAAGCTGCATGAATGCCGTCGGCAGTGTTACCGAAAGTATCTTGGAGATCGATCGAGGCTGCCTGCATAAAATATTTATAGGCATCTGCTGTTGCCCCTAGGTTTGCGGCGAGCAGCGCGTGAATGGAGGTGCCAAGGGAAGATCCATAGCTAATGTCGGTGCGGGGAGCGTAGTAGTTCCAGTTCTTTTGGAGGGTATCAAATGAGAATTCTGGCGTGTCGCGCATCAGGTAGAGGAGCATCAGCACGTCAGGCTGCTTGAGTACCTGTCGCTGATTGGTTTCTTCCATGCCGAGAATCGCTTGAATCGATCGCGTGCGCGGTTCGAACTCGCTTAAATTGATATCCCAAAGTTGGAAAAATCCATCGAACTGCTCGATTATTCCCGTTCTGGCAGCATAAGGGATGTAGATCTGGGCGATTGTTGTATGGATGCATTGCAGTCGATCTGGCGTGAGTTGTAGCTTTTGTGCTATCGCGATCGCGCGATCGGGAAACGTGCTTTGCAACCACTCATAAACAGCGATCGCCTTTTCGAGATGCCACTGTACCATCCGATTAGTGAACGCATTGTTATTCACCTGCTCATGGTATTCATCGGCTCCAATTACCCCGCACAATTCATATCGTTTTTGCTCGCCATTCCACTCCACTCGACTGAGCCAAAAGATGGCAGTATCGAGCATAATTTCAGCCCCGTAGTCTCGCAGCCAGATATCGTCGCCTGTTGCTTGCCAGTATTGCCAGACGGCATAGGCGATGTCGGCACTAATGTGAATTTCGCGATCGCGGCACCAGATTCGCACAGCTTCCGCATAGGGATCGTTGGGCATCGTCCAGCGGGGGGTCATCTCATCGCCAGTAGCCGCACTTTCCCAGGCAAACATTGCTCCCTTATACCCACTATGCAATGCTTTGCGCCGCGCTCCAGCTAGAGTGTGATAGCGGTAGGTCAATAAGCTGCAGGCGATCGCGGGCTGCGTTAAGGTAAAAAAGGGCAGGATAAAAATCTCTGTATCCCAAAAGATATGCCCCCGATAGCCAAATCCCGACAGCGTTCTAGCGGGAACGCTATCAGGAATGCTGTTTGGGAATACCCAGGCATCATCGGTACATGCACCAATGAAGAGTTGAAACAGGTTGTAGCGCACTGCCAACTGAGCATTGCTATCTCCCTCAATCTCGATATCGCTTTGCTCCCAAACTCCTTCCCACGCCTGCCGATGCGCCGCAAGCAGAATCTCATAGGAGGGTAGATTGGCTAATTTAGTTTGCGCCGCTCGAACAGGTTGTTCCACTTCCTCAGAGGTAAATACCGTTACCACTTTTTCCATACTGACTGTTTGTCCCTGTGTGGCGATAAAAATAGTCGTCAAGGTAGGACAGTCAGGCGTATTAATCGTCTGCGATAAAGCATCAGTGCCGTTTGCCGTCATTTTAGCCGCCATGCCCAGTTCGATTTGGGTACTGCGGGTGCGAACCTGGAGCCAAACGCCATGTTCTGTCTTGCCGCGATCGAGGTGTTCCCAATGGTCGAAGCCTTGATTTTCGGGATAGCCATTGATGCTGGATTGAACCTCGATCGTGCCATTAAAATCGATCGGCGTAATCTGACAGCGCAGTCCTAATACCTGCTGATCCGCCAAGCTAGCAAAGCGTTCGAACCGTAAATCTACCGTATTGCCAATCGGGCTACGCCAGCGTACCGATCGACTCAGGATGCCATGCCGTAAGTCCAACTGACGTTCGTAGTTAAGGATTTCCCCAACTTCGAGCCGAAACCTCTCACCGTTGACAATGACCACCATTGACAGCCAATCAGGGCAATTTACCATCTCGGTATACACCACGGGGATATCGTCATACAACCCACTTACTAGGGTAGTTGGCAACGCTTTGGGGTAGCCTTCTTCAAAGCTGCCCCGCGTCCCTAAATATCCGTTACCGCTCGTAAAGATGGTTTCTCTAGAACGCAACTTTGCTGGATCGAATTCAGGTTCGATCAATGTCCAGTCTGTGTAAATCAGATCGCGAGCGCGGGTGAGAGTATTCATGAGTTTGAAATAATGGGGCGGGAAACTAGCCGAATTTCGTAGCTCATCAGATCTGTTATATTTTTCTGCCGTTGGCAGAGCCTCTCAGATTATTTATTAGTGGCAAGCTGACCGAGCTTTTCCAGCAGTTCCTTGGCCGCTGGCTCAGAGGATGCGGGGTTTTGCCCAGTAATCAACAGACCATCTTTGACGACATAGGGCTGCCAGTCGGCTACTTTAGAATAATTCCCACCATTTTGCTTGAGCATGTCCTCGACGAGGAAAGGGACAATCTCGGTTAATCCGGCTGCCTGCTCCTCGGTATTAGTGAAGCCTGTTACAGCTTTACCTTGCACCACAGAATCGTCGTTGGCGGCTTTGGCATGATGCAGTACACCTGGCGCGTGGCAAACTAAGGCAACTGGTTTACCTGCAATAAGCATGGCTTCGATCAGGGCGATCGAGCATACGTCTTCAGCCAAGTCCCAGAGCGGTCCGTGACCACCAGGGTAAAATACAGCGTCGAAATCGTCAGCGGAAACCTTGCACAGCTCGATCGTCTGTGCGAGAGCGGCTTGTGCGGCAGAATCTGCCTTGAAGCGTTGCGTGTCTTTAGTCTGGGAATCGGGAGTGTCGCTCTTGGGGTCGAGCGGCGGCTGACCACCACGCGGCGAAGCTAGCGTGATGAATGCACCAGCATCTTTGAACGTGTAGTAAGGGGCGGCGAATTCTTCGAGCCAGAAACCAGTTTTTTTACCCGTATTGCCGAGCTGGTCGTGTGAGGTCAGCACCATCAGTATTTGCATCTTGACTCCTTTAATTTTTTGTAATAGTTACCAGATCCGCTGCCGAGGTAAATGCTGATGGGGATATTGATATAAAAGCTTTTGCTGTCTATGCCCATTTTTATCTAACGTGACAGATGGTTGTTTGACTTCCTGAACGAACTGAGTGAGTTGATTGAATATGATATCAAACGTAATTAAGAATCTTTTTAGATCGCAGCGATCGCGACAAGGCTTAAACCAACCAGTTGAGCGACTCGATAGGCTGAGGCGATCGCTCCTTCATGCAAGCCATCGCCGAGGTAAGCGCCCGCATGATAGGTGTTATTCTCACCATTAGTGGCAACTATTTCATCGCGGTAGCGAAACGATTCAGTAGTATATAACGGCGTGTGATGTTCCTGGGTATGGATAATGCGATCGCGAGCAATCAGTTCCTCCAGTTGGAACGATAGAAAGTAATTTGGTGGCGAAGCGATGTCACAAAGCTGATTTAGACAACTGTTATACCCCCATCGACTTTCTGTTTGAAAGAAATCAAATTCTGAGGGTTGTTTAATGCCACTGTGGTCGTATATGGTCGCATCTTTATGAAGTAAAGTAGTCGCAAAATTAGCTCTCCAAGCAGAAAATCGTCTGGTTTCGGCAGCAGTGGGGTTTGCTAACAGCTTCATCACCTGGTCGGGGGGTGTAGCAAATACGACTTTATCAAACTCCTGAACTTCACCCGTCGATCGCACAATTTCGATGGCATCTGGGCTTCTAAAAATACGGTCAATCTCTACATTCAGCAAAACCATACCCTTAAATCGCGATAGAATCTTTTCAATGTAAGAATAGACACCACCTTTAACCCTAAGCCATTTGACTGCGATGTAGTCACGTAAAATAGGAATCGCCAACTCTGCGGGAAAATCATCAATTAGGGCAAAGGGGATTGAGTAGCTATACATAACTAGTAATTTGAGCCAAGTATTGCGATTACATGGACATTTCAGGTATTGTGAGAGTGGCTGATTGGAGAAATCTTGGACATCAGTAAATCGCGTTTTCACCCATAACCCAGCAGAACGGGCATAGATAGTATCGAGGCGCAAATGCTCAATCAGCCTGTGGATACCCGTAAAGTTCTTCTGGATCGTAACTCCTGACAGAAAGTGGCTGCCATTTTTGAGAAACATGGCTGAACCAATATTGACGGGTTCTAGTTCCACTTCTAGCTCTTGCATGAGCGCGATGAAGTTGTGAAACACAGTCGGAAATTCGAGCACTCCACTTTCCAAAATCTCATCGCAGTTGGACTGATTCGGGGTCACGTTTTGGTTCAGTGTCCGAATATGTCCGCCTAAAATGGGTTGTCGTTCAAACACTGTGACATGATGCCCTTGTTTGTCGAGCAGGTAGGCTGTGACCATACCACTGGCTCCGCCGCCAATTACTGCAATTCTCATAGTTGACCTCTAAGTTTATGGAATGGATAGTGTACGATCGCTGTTTCTGCTTATCTCTTACCTAAAATTACGTCGCCAGACAGTCGTTGATATAGCAATGCTCCGGTCCAAAAAGTGGGAGCAAAGCCTGGATAACCAGATGAAGCATTGCAGAAGTAGAACTGCTTAAGTGAGGTTTCATGATTCAGTCGTCCCAGACCCATATTGCGCGGTGTCAAACTGGAACCGTAGGAATTGCCATTGGGGCACCAGCAAAACCGTTCATTCGTAGTAGGGCTGCCTGTAATATGGAAAACCATATGCTTCCTAAAGTTTGGCA
>JANMRU010000163.1:0-5586 GCA_031388585.1 Pseudanabaena sp. SOY_30_concoct_251
CAAAAACCTTCCCAAAAGCCTTGCTCAGAACTGGAGTAATAGTAAGCATATTCAGATAGAGCTGCAGTAATAATTTTTACCCAATTTTTCCTAACATCAAAACTGTTGCAGAGGGATAGATAAGTTATTTTTCCTCCTTGGTTTAGATGCGATTTCAAATTGTTGCCAACGATTCTTAAAAGCTGATTAGAATTCTTTCTATCTATATTTAAACTACCCAAAAACCTTTTGCCTTCGGGAAGATTTGCATGTCTCCACTCACACAAAATGAGTTCTTCCCATATTCTATGGGTGTCCCCTGAGTTTGATAAATCCATATTCCCCCCAGACCTATTCTATTGATTATGTAATTAAGTTTATGGTAGTCGTTGTCGAAGTAAATTACATTATTAAATTCTAACGGAAAATTCTTGTTTATTCCACAAAAAGGCAATATTGGGAACACTAAACTGCTAACTTATACGCACCTGACTTGCCTAGGTTTTAGCTATAAATATTTTGCAGTACAAATTATTATTTCTTGCTTGACATTATGGCGAGAAAAGATGCAAATTTTCCTATTGCGATCGCCAAGCATTTGATCGCTTAATATTATTCATTTTTGCACCAGTAAGAAGGAGTAATAATAGCCTATGCCCTACATGTGATAATTGTGCCTATGAGTGCGATCGATTCAGCCATTCCCAATTTTCCATTGAGTAAGTAAAAGAGGAGTTATGACTCTAAAAGAACAACTAATTCAAGAAATCGAGTCAATGCCAGAGGACCTTCTAGAAGAAGTTCTTGATTTTGCGAGTTTTATTAAAGCCAAACAGTCAAAAAAACTAACTTCTCTAGAACTACAAGCAAAGCCGGCCTACCGCCCTGCATCTGGACGCTCTATTCTGAGACATGCTGGCACATGGCAGGGTGATGACTTTGAAGAATGCCTGCAAATGGTTTATGACAAACGCTCCAAAGCAAAATTTGGTGAGCACATCGATCCTTTTAAATAATGTACCTCTTAGACACTAACCACTGTAGCCGAATCATTCTCGGCGATACGAACGTCATTCGCCGTATTGCAATAATCGATGAATCTCAAATTGCAACCTGTGTGATTGTGCAAGGAGAACTTACTTTTATGATGGAAAACTCTAAGAAGCAGGTGAGTAATCTATCTCGTTTAAGTGAGTTTCTAGATGATATTCGGATTTATCTTGTAGATGATACGACTGCTATTGCCTATGGCCAGTTGAAAGCAGCATTATTTAAGCAATTTGCTCCCAAGGAGAAAGAGAAGCGTAGAAGAACAACGATCGCTAATTTGGGTTTTGATGATAACGACATCTGGATCGCCGCTACCGCATTGCAATACGATCTGACCATTGTTTCAGCCGACCGTGATTTCATACGCATGCAATCAGTAAAAGTATTTCCCTTAGAAAATTGGTGTAACTAAAATCATGCTAGAAAACGTGGTTGCCATGTTAAACCGCAAGCAAAGCCCCACTGTTATCTCCAATTAAAAGCATTGACCACCAAAGCTGGCAGATTTTTATGCGCGTAGGTTTGAATGCGATCGCTAAATCAAATAGGATATATCCTTCCGTCTTACAACTTTTTAGCATGAACGATCGATCTATCGCAGGCATTGCCGTTACCCCAACAGGCAAATCTTTACTTCAGCGTTTAAATACGGTCGAGGTTCAAGCCGTCAATACCGATCTCAAGACACATCTGGCCTCCATATGGCAAAAATATGATGGCTTTGTTTTTTGCCTAGCTACAGGTGCTGTAGTGCGCCTGATAGCACCGCTGTTGCAGAATAAAGCTACCGATCCTGCTGTAGTGGTGGTAGATGAGGCGGGTAAGTTTGCGATTAGCCTTTGCGGTGGACATCTAGGCGGTGGCGATCGCCTCACCAGGGAAATTGCAGCTCAACTGGGTGCAGAAGTAATTATTACCAATGCTTCGGAAGGCTTGCACTTGCCAGCGATTGATACTCTGGGCGAACCGTATGGTTGGCAACGCGGAACGGGGGATTGGAATGCTGTGGCTGGGGCGATCGCGCGGCAGGAACCTATCCAAGTGATTCAAGAAGCTGGTTCTACGCTGTGGCAAACTGCTTTACCGCCAGGGCATCCGTTTCAGTTTGGCTTTTCGGAGGTAAGGGAATCGACAGTTACCGACAAAGCGAGAGTCTGGATTAGCGCCAACCAAAGGCGTTTCTCTGCCGATGCCGATATTCCCAAAGTGCAATGGCATCCTAGGGTTTTATGGGTGGGGATTGGCTGCGAACGAGGTACATCCGCACAACTAATCGAGGCTGCGATTCAATACTTTTTTCGGATTAATCACTTGGCAGAAGAAGCGATCGCGGGTATTGCTAGCATCGATCTTAAAGCCGATGAAGTGGGCTTGTTAGAACTTTGTCGGAATCGCAATTTACCCCTTCGCTGTTATGCTGCTGAGTTGTTGCGATCTATCACAGTTCCCAATCCCAGTTTGGTTGTAGAAACTGAAGTAGGCACACCCAGTGTTGCCGAAGCAGCGGCAATTTTAGCCGCAAGACAACAGGATGAGACTATTGGCTGGAATGCCAAATCCTCTGAATTCCCTTTAGACAAAGAGAGTGAATCCAACCTTTTAGTTACTAAACAAATATTTCGGCAAACCGATTTGACGGGAGCAGTAACGCTAGCGATCGCCGTCAGCAAAAGAGAATTTACTGCTCGTCAAGGCAAACTATTTCTAGTTGGGATCGGCCCTGGAGCATTAGAGCAAATTACGCCTGCGGCGCAGAGCGCTTTAAATCAGGCAGATGTAGTGATTGGCTATCACCTCTATGTGCAACAAATCACGCCCTTATTACATTCTGGGCAAATTGTGGAAACCTCCCCCATCACGCAGGAACGTCAACGGGCAAAGCGCGCGGTGGAAATGGCGCAGTGGGGACTAACTGTGGCGATGATTTCTTCGGGTGACTGCGGCATCTACGGTATGGCAGGATTGGTAATGGAAGAGCTAGAGTTGCAGGGATGGGATGGTAGCATTCCGAATGTAGAGGTATTGCCTGGTATTACAGCATTGCAGGCGGCAGCGTCCAGGGTTGGTACGCCCTTAATGCATGATTTTTGTGCGATCAGCCTTAGCGATCTGCTCACACCGTTAGAAATAATTCGCAAGCGTATAGTCGCGGCGGCACAAGCTGATTTCGTGACGGCATTTTACAATCCCCGCTCTGCCACCAGAACCGAACCAATGGCGATCGCGCACAAAATATTTCTAGAACATCGCCATCCAGATACCCCTGTTGCCTTGGTAAGGTCAGCTTATCGTCCTGACGAAAAAATTGCGATCGTTACCTTAGGCAGTTTAGACCTCAATGCGATCGATATGTTTACAACTGTACTAATCGGTAATTCCACAACCAGGTTTTATCAGGGGAAATTAATTACACCTCGTGCTTACAATCGCGATCCAGTAGCTAAACTGTCCTCGCCCTAGACAATTTCCATCCGAGAGGAACTACACTTAGAGTTGAGCTGCGCAGTTAAGCATCAATTAAGCAATAGTCATGCTGGAACTAACACTTGTTTCTCGCTATAAAATCATCAAAGAGCTCAGTCACGGAGGGTTTGGTCAAACCTTTATTGCTGAAGACATGCACTTGCCTGGACATCCTAAATGTGCGATCAAGCTTTTAAAGCCGCTAGATACTCGTCCTGAAGTATTAGAAGCGGCCAAGAAATTATTCGATCGCGAAGCTCAAACTCTTTATAAACTCGGCAAGCACAACCAGATCCCATCCCTGCTAGCTCACTTTGAACAAGGAGCAGAATTTTATTTAGCCCAAGAGTTTATTGAAGGTCAGGTACTGAGTGAAGAAATTCTACCTGGTATGAAGCTAAGTGAGTCCTATGTGATTCGGATGCTAAAGGACTTACTGCAAATTCTAGAGTTTGTCCATCGAGAAGGTGTTATCCATCGTGATATCAAACCAGCGAATCTAATTAGACGCTTTTCAGACGATCGTCTTGTTTTAATTGACTTTGGTGCAGTTAAAGAAGCCAGCATCCAGAGACTCGATCCTCAAGGTCATACCTGCTCGACAATTGCGGTTGGCACCTATGGCTATATGCCTAACGAACAGGCTAATGGTAGGCCAAAATATGCCAGTGATATTTATGCGGCAGGAATGCTCGCGATTCATGCATTAACGGGAACATCGCCGAATCAACTACCCGAAGAATATGAAACAGGTGAAGTTGTCTGGCGCAATCTCGTCCCTTCCATTAGTTCTGAGTTAGCAGATGTTCTCGATAAAATGTCGCGCTCCCACTTTGCACAGCGCTATCAATCTGCCTCAGAGGCACTTGTGGCCTTAGAAAAAGTGCCAATGCCAATTGCGGCAACTGTCCCGCCAACCGTAGTCCCAACCCAGGCTCCAACTGTCTTGCCAGCGCATCATTTAATCCCAGATATTTCGGCACCACAACAACCCTTTTCTCCAGCTATCCCCCCAGTCACCGAGCCAATTGCAACACGAGTACCGCCCACCAAATTACAACTGCAAGTAACCGCACCAGAGACCTTAGTCAACGGTAACAATGGCAACAATGGTAATGGTGCAGCAAACGTGCAAGCTGCCCAACCCTTTTATCAGCAACAGCAACCCCGCCCGCTAAATTCCAACGATCCAACCCTTAAGCTCAAGCCCAAGCCTGCTGCTTCTAAATTTAATAAGCAGTTCGTATTGCTTGGTGTAGGGGCAGTAGCAATTAGTGGCGCGATCGCGAGCTATGTTTTTGTCCAGAATGAAGGAGACAAACGCTTACTAGCGAGTCTAGAGCAAGTTAAAACCTCAAAAAACGCTGGAAATTTTTCGCAGTGTATTGAGGGAGCGAGGTCTATTCCCGAAAATACTCGATATGGGAAGGATGCTCAAACTCTCTTAAGTGAATGCCAAAAGAGCCAAGTCGATACTCAAGCCAAAGTGCTTTTGACACAAGCTCTGAAACTATCGAAGGAAAATAAACTAGAGGAGGCGATCGCTTCAGCAAGCAAAATTAATCCCAATAATTCATCCTATGCTGAAGCACAAAAGCTACTTGGACAATGGTCTGAGACTGTATTGCAAATTGCAACTAAGAAGTTTCAAGAACAGGGAAAAACAAAAGAAGCGATCGCCTTAGTTAAGTCAATTCCACCCAGTACTCCAAACGGAAAGAAAGCGCAAGAATTAGTCTCAAAATGGCAAACGCAAGCAAATGCGGATGATTTAGCTTTAAAGGCCGCAGATAAGGCGCTGAAGGAAGGGAAGTGGAAAGAAGCGATCGCGTCATCCAACAAGGTTAAAACGGCTTTTTGGAAGAAGCAGACTGAACCAATTATCCAAAAGGCAAATGCGGCACTGAACCCTGCTCCTGTTCCTGCTCCTGAGCCTATTGCCGCACCTGTGCAAGCAGCACAACCAGAATCAGCATATGTAGCTCCTGCACCCGTATATCGCGAACCTGCGCCTGCACCTGTGTATCGCGAACCCGAGCCTGCTTACGTCGCACCACCACCGCCGCGCTATACGCCGCCTGGCACGGCGCCGAG
>JANMRU010000190.1:0-10389 GCA_031388585.1 Pseudanabaena sp. SOY_30_concoct_251
TGATATTGCCGCGTAGGGTATTGATCTCGCCATTGTGGGCGATGTAGCGATATGGGTGGGCACGCTCCCAGCTTGGGAAAGTATTTGTGCTGAAACGCGAGTGGACTAGAGCCAAAGCACTCTCGATATCAGGATCTTGGAGATCGGGGAAATACTGACCTACCTGCACAGGCATCAGCATACCTTTATAGACAATTGTGCGGCACGACAGACTAGATGGATACCAGAACGGATCGATTTGCGTACGGATAGCATTGTGGGAGAGCTTGCGAATGATGTAGAGTTTGCGCTCGAAGGCAAGGTCATCAGCAAGGGCAGGATTGCGCTGAATAAACACCTGCTGCATGAACGGTTCGCTAGCTTTAGCCGTATTGCCGATAGTTGAGTTGTCCGTGGGTACGTCGCGCCAACCCAGCACCTTTTGGCCTTCATCGGCGACAATTTGCTCAAAAGCCCGCCGACTTAGTTCACGCTGGGTGGGATCGGGCGAAGCGTAGATCATACCAACCCCATACTGACCAGGTTCTGGCAGGGCAATTCCTGCTGAGTTAGCTACCTTTTGCAGGAACTTGTGTGGCAACTGCATTAAAAGCCCCGCGCCATCACCTGTATTTGTTTCGCAACCACAAGCACCACGATGATCGAGATTGACGAGGATGGTGA
Organism: Pseudanabaena sp. SOY_30_concoct_251; assembly: GCA_031388585.1. Classification (GTDB taxonomy): domain Bacteria; phylum Cyanobacteriota; class Cyanobacteriia; order Pseudanabaenales; family Pseudanabaenaceae; genus PCC-6802. The sequence goes on from JANMRU010000190.1 coordinate 664, forward strand.
GCGCCTGCTCCACGATCGCGTGTGACTTCTGCCCTTTCATATGTACGATAAACCCAACGCCGCAAGCGTCATGCTCAAACTGTGGATCGTACAAACCTTGTTTAGGGATCGGTTGGTTGCTATTCATGGTTGATGGCATAAGTGTTGTAAGGTAGCCTTGCACTAGAGTCTAGGAATATGTTAACTCTAGCTGATCTAGCATTGTCTAACGCATGGGGCTTGTAGGTTCAGGTCTTAAGGAAATTGTTAGATCATTTTTCATGGTTGACATAACATATCGAGAGCGATCGCCCTGAAAAACGATCTTAAGATTTTATTTTTACCTACTCCGATGCTTGACATTTAGTAGCGATTAGCACTCAAATATATCCAGTGTGAGAAGGGCATGAATTATGAAATTATTCGGGACAGATGGTATACGCGGTCATGTTGGTAGTTTTTTGACTGCGCCTCTGGCTTTGCAGGTGGGTTTCTGCACGGGGCAAATCCTCAAAACTCACTATGCTGGCACACCCGCGAATGTAGTTTTAATTGGGCAAGACTCTCGCACCTCAAGTGATATGTTGTCCACGGCATTAGCTTCTGGACTGACAGCAGCTGGGTTTGATGTCTGGAATTTAGGCTTATGCCCCACACCTACTGTTGCCTACCTAACCGCAATCACCACTGAAGTTATCGGTGGCATCATGGTTTCCGCCAGTCATAATCCTCCCGAAGACAATGGCATTAAGATTTTTGGTTCCGATGGCATCAAGCTGAGTGCGAGTCTTCAGCAAGAAATCGAGCAATTGATTCATGACCTCTATTCAGGTGCAAAAAATGCTGTCCTTAGCCTGGGTTGCTGGGGAACCTACCACGAATGCGCTCCCCTCGTTGACGATTATCAGAACTCTTTGCAGCATTCAATTTCTGGTAGTTTAGACGGTATCAAGGTGGTGCTCGATTTAGCCTGGGGTGCAGCCGCCAAAGTTGCCCCTACTGTATTTAGACAATTAGGTGCAGAGGTAATTTCCCTCCACGATCGCCCCGATGGCGAGCGCATTAATGTCAACTGCGGTTCCACACACCTGAAGCCATTACAACAAGCTGTAAAGCAAGCTGGAGCCGATCTGGGCTTCGCCTTTGATGGTGATGCGGATCGCGTTCTGGCCGTCGATGCTAATGGTGGTGTGGTTGATGGTGACTATATCCTCTATCTGTGGGGACAGGAGTTACTCCAAACCGAGCGCCTGCCCAATTCGTCACTGGTGACAACAGTGATGGCAAACCTAGGCTTTGAAAGAGCTTGGCAAAAGTTGGGTGGTCAGATGGTGCGCACTGCCGTGGGCGATCGCTATGTCCATGCTGAGATGCTCAAATCTGGAGCGATGCTAGGTGGCGAGCAATCGGGTCACGTCCTCTGCCGCCATTATGGTGTCAGTGGCGATGGCTTACTCACCGCTTTACATTTGGCCGCCTTAGTGAAGCAGCGCGCCCCCTTAGCCGATTTGATGCAGCAAAGTTTTGTGCCCTTTCCCCAATTGCTGAAAAACGTGCGCGTCGAAAATCGTGAAATTCGGTTGAATTGGCAATCCTGCGATTTCCTCACCCAGGCGATCAATCGCGCTGAACAGGATCTAGGCGATCGCGGACGAGTTTTAGTCAGAGCCTCTGGGACGGAGCCTGTGATGCGCGTGATGGTAGAGGCCGAAACTCTAGATCTAGCTCAACATTGGACTGATAGCCTCAGCCAACTGATTCAAGATCGCTTGGTAAATGCGTGAATCGGACTGAAATCGAGCAGAGAACTATTTTACTGGCGCTGACTGGCTCAAGAGGCTATGGTCTGCACACAGATAGCTCCGATCGCGACTACAGGGGCGTATTTGTGGCAACCAAGCCCTTCTACTATGGATTTGACAAAATTGAGCAGGAGGATCGAGGTTGGGATACTGGCGAGAGATTATTCCCTTACCTAGGCAAAGATACATGTATTTATGAACTCAGGAAGTTTTTACAACTATCTGGTGACAACAATCCTAATATTCTGGAGTTGCTCTGGTTCAAGGAATATGCGCACCTGACCCCTGTTGGGAAAGTATTGGTCAGCCATAGGCAAATGTTTCTCTCGAAAAAAGTGCGGCAAACCTATGCTGGCTATGGTTATGCTCAGATTAGAAAGCTAGAATCCCATCGCAAGTGGCTATTGCAACCACCCACCCACAAACCAGAGCCTCAGGAATTTAGCCTTGAGCCCGATGTTTTGATGACCAAATCTGATATCAATGCTTTTCTGGAGTATTTATATCTTCTGATCCGCGATCGCATCCAATTTTTAGAGCAATCAGAGCAGCTTTATCATCTATTAACAGCAGAAATAGATTTCAAAGGTGTGTTGCAACAATATGCCATGCCAGAAGCTGCAATAGAATACACAAAGCAAATCACCCATAGCTCTGGGGACTTTATCAGGTTGTTGCAAACCAATCAGCGATATCACAATGCTTTGAGAGATTATCAAAACTATCAACAATGGAAGCAGAATCGCAATCCTGCTAGAGCTGCAATGGAAGCCAAAGTTGGCTATGACTGCAAATTTGCCATGCAAGCAATTCGATTATTGCAAACTGGAATTGAAGTATTAGAGACTGGAAATTTGATGGTCGATCGCCGCGAAGTAGGAGATGCCGATCGGTTAATGGCGATCAAGCGTGGTGATTTTAATTACGAGCAGGTGATGGCGATCGCGAACGATCTCTATCATGAATTGGACAAAGCCCATGAAGGTTCGCAGTTACCCAAAGATGTAGATAGAGACGCAATTAATCAACTGTGCATAGATCTAGTTACCCAGCAAGGATGGTAGTAGGCGATCCCAGATACTCATCAACTGAGGTAATGGGTTGAAACTCCATATCAAAAATCGTAGCGAATGACTGCGCGATCGCCTCTCTAACCTGATGAATATTTAGATTGGGAACGAATTGAGCCAGGTGACAGCAGGAGCGATCGCTAATACCACAGGGCACAATGCGATCGAATCCAGCCAGATCCATATTCACATTCAACGCAAATCCGTGCATGGTAATCCAACGACTGACCTTGATGCCAACCTGTGCAATCTTTTCCTCACCTACCCATACACCTGTGAGTCCTGAAATTCTCTGTGCTTCGATGTTGTATTTGGCTAATGTCAGGATAATCACTTCTTCTAACTGCCGCAGATACCAATGCAGATCGCGCTGATAGAAATTGAGATTAAGAATGGGATATCCTACGATCTGTCCGGGTGCATGATAGGTAACTTCACCACCGCGCTCGATGCGATGGCATTCTATGTCTGGAGTATCTAAGTCAAATTTGAGGAATTCAAAGCTAGAGGCTTGCCCCAGTGTATAAACAGGTGGATGCTCAACTAAAAGCAGCACATCAGGTAAATTCGCATCCTGTTTGCGAGCTTCGACTAAATCCTTCTGCCATTGCCAAGCAACCAGGTAGGGAATGGGGCGATCGCTCTTATATGATAAACACTGGCGCATATTTTAAAGTTACTTATAAATCTGAACTAATCAAATAGCCTCAATATCCTTTGTTCGACGCTCGGTTAAGTTTCTAATGCAGCTATATTGAATTAAGGGAGCGATCGAGCCTCCCTCATACCTACTACTTTCAAACTCGCAGGATCGATCTCTAAACTGAATCCATGCCAGTTGCGCATCAACGAGTTTTACCTTTTCCCTTTGATTTATTTTGGCTATTAAAGTCTGATAGACCTGGTTGAGTTTTCGATCCGCTAACTTAGCAGATTGCGAAGCGCAAGCATTCAAGTCAGACTGCACCATAGACTTTGAGCAGTTGACCTGTGATGTAATTCGATTGACTGGCTGCCCCCAAGCTACTTGCACTACAGCAATAGACATAATGCTAGCGATCGCAAGCATAGAAAAATAACAGTGTCGAATAGCCATTGGTGAATGAGTAATAATTGATTAAGGGAACTGATAACTAATAACTTGTAATTACTAATTAAACTATGCGCTATCGCCGTTTTGGTAAAACAGAGATGATGCTATCGGTGTTTTCCTTCGGCACCATGCGGTATTTACAATCCGAAGCAAATGCTGTCGCTACTACATTCAAAGCTGTAGAGCTTGGCATCAACCATATCGAAACTGCTAGAGGCTATGGCAAGAGCGAGCAATTTATCGGTGCAGCTTTCCGAGCAGGCTTGCACAAGCAGCGCGATCGCCTTTATGTCACGACGAAAATCACCCCCACTCAAGATGCCGATACAATGCGGCAATATATCGAGCAGTCTCTCCAAAAAATGAATTTGGACTACATCGATAACTTCGATCTGCATGGCATCAATACCTGGGAGCACGTTGAGATGGTGCAGCGACCCAACGGTTGTATGAAGGCTGTGCAAGAAGCATTAGATCGCAAAATCATTCGACATGTGGGCTTCTCTACGCATGGTCCGCTGGAGGTAATTCAATCCGCCATAAATACCGACTTGTTTGAATCGATTAACCTGCACTACTACTATTTCAACCAGCGCAATCAGCCAGCCGTGCAATTAGCGCACGAAAAAGATATGGGCGTTTTTATTATTTCGCCATCTGATAAAGGCGGGATGCTATACAGCCCCTCGAACAAATTGCAGCAATTGTGCAATCCCTACACCCCCGTGCAGCTAAACGATCGCTTTTTGCTCGCCGATCCGCGCGTACATACCCTCAGTCTTGGTGCCGCCAATCCCCAAGAATTTGATGACCATAGCCTAGCTTGGGATAATGATGAGCCACTGTCAGTTCTGGAAGTAGCTCTACTCGACAAGCTAGATCGACAATATGAAGAATTAGGTAGCGATCGCTGCTCCCAGTGTTTTGAGTGCTTACCATGTCCTGAAAATATTAATATTCCCGAAATATTAAGGTTGCGCAATATGACAACAGCCTTCGACATGCAAGAATTTGGCAAATATCGCTATAAAATGTTTGAAAATGCAGGGCACTGGTTCCCAGGTAGCAAAGCCAACAATTGTAACGATTGCGGTGATTGCCTACCCCGGTGCCCCGAAAAATTAGATATTCCCCAACTATTGCGCGATACACATCAACGCCTACATACCCAAGAGGGCAAACGACTATGGGAATAAATCAGCGAAGGAATCAAAAGCTAGGAATAATTAGCTTGCGCGTAAAACAGAAATGGAGAGTTCTCTCAGTCCCAATAGTCTCAACATTATTCCTATTGCTCTCACCTATATTTGCCACTAATGTCCAAGCACAGGTTACACAGGTTACATCAGTTACCATCCCGCTTGAACCATTCCAGCCAAGCCTCTGGTGGATAAGTGAACGAGTTGATGAAGGCCTAGTTGAAAGCCTCTCCATTGATATTACTAGTCGAATAGTAAAAGTAGGTGTCAATCCTAATGTTTGGGACCTAGCTGACTATATCAAACGTTATTCATTTCTGCAAAGATTGGGTAATGTAGCTTTAGAGCGTGACTACGGTATCTTGCTACAAGATCGTAGGCAAAGAACTCTAGCTGAGTATCTTGAAGAATCCGGCACATGGAGAATTGCCCCAGCTAATTTGGGTGCAACGCCATTTCGAGCTAATCTCAGCAATCCCTTTGCCGTGAGGCAATAGTTGCTTGCAAATGTGCTAAAGGCATCTGGCTTTTAGGCTTTTCGACTGTATAAACTAATAGATATCACCAATTAGGTTAGGACGGGGTGGAGAGTTAGAACTCCGTGGGGGGCCTTGCCCCCACACCCCAAATAAAATCTGTCCTAACGCTCTAGTCGGTGGCTATAACAAGATCGTAAACTGGAGTTAACTGGTACCAGTTAAGGTGGGAGTACATGTCAGGCTTTAAAAATGTCATTGAAGACATAGTTGTAAAAATTGCGCAGGATCAACTAAATTTCCTGCGTCCCGATCTAAAGCAGCAAATTAACCTCCCAGAGGTAGCAGCCTATGCACTTAATCGTCTGCCGCCGCTATATGTGACTACACAATACGGTTGGGTGCATCAGCACAACCGCGCACTTGATGAACTAAGTGTCGATATTTCTAACCATGTTCGGCGGGCAATTCAGGCATTGCAAACTGGCGATCCACTGCATGACCATACGCCATTGCCAGAAGATGAACTGAGTAGTCGAGCCAGATCCCTAGTGATTTTGAGCCAACTTTTAGAGCGAGAAACCTTACGATGGCGGGATTTACCCAGTGCTGTTTGTGCAGTTGCACAGAGTCGTAAAAAAGTGGAGCCAATCGTTTACGATGAGACTTTTGTACAAGAGCGTGTCAAGCATCTCAGCACAGGAAAGCGGAATGTTGTGATGGGAGTCAAGGGCTATTTACAGCGCTCCAAACTGCGCGGCGATCAATTAAACGCAAATAAATTAAGCTGGGCAGAAACTGTCAAAGCCGCAGATGGCTTATCTGCTGAGGATGAAGAATTAGGCTCCTATGTCTTAAAGGCTCAGCTTGGCTATAGCAATGTTTTAGAAAAATTGGTAGTTCTTGTTGCCGAACATCTCATGCGCGATGTCCCACCAGCAGTCAGCAGTCAAATCGATATGCCGGAAATCATTGCCTTTGCCCTCAACCGCCTACCACCAATGTATGTTACGAGCGATCGCGGCTATAAATTGTCCAGACAGAGAGCCCAATCTGAACTCACCAAAGAAATTACAGCTCAGGTACGACAGGCCATCCTCAAGGTAGGGCGATCTCCTAAACGTCTGATGCCGCCACTGCCCTTAAAAAAATTTGAACAAGAGCATGAAGAAGCCCTAGCTGAACTCAGGCGGATTTTGCAACGCCCCGACATTACCAGCAAAAATGTTGTTGAGATTGTAGAAGCTTTGTTAGCGTCTAATGCTTGTTAACCTCTTTACATTTTATATCCTGCGAATAACCTACTAACAAATCCCTAAGATTACCAAACCACTCCTAAATATTAGGTTTGAGAGACGATCGTTTATGGGCTTAAATACTAGATGGTAGCTAGTAGTAAAAATTTATGGTTCGGACTCTTAAAGCGATCTCTCCTCATGGTGGTCAACTAATTAACCGCTTGGTATCGGAGCAACAGCGTCAAGAATTTCTCAGCAAAGCTGATTTCTTACCTCGGGTACAACTCACCGAGCGATCGCTATCAGATCTAGAACTAATTGCGATCGGTGGTTTTAGTCCGCTCACAGGCTTTATGAATCAGACAGACTACGAGTCAGTAGTCATGAATATGCGCTTAGCAAACGGATTGCCCTGGGCTATTCCCATTACCTTGCCCGTCAGCGAAGCGATCGCCGAGCTATTAGAAGTGGGTAGCCTGGTTAGACTCGACGATCCCAATGGCATGTTTATCGGCATCTTGGAGCTTAGTCAAAAATATACCTACGATAAACTCAAAGAAGCACTTCATGTGTACCGTACCAACGAAGACCGTCACCCAGGTGTCAAAGTAGTCTACGACCAAGGAAATACCTACTTAGCAGGAGATATCTGGCTACTTGAACGCCGTCGCCATCCCCAATTCCCCACCTACCAGATCGATCCAGCCGAATCCCGCGAACTATTCGCCGAGAAAGGTTGGCGCACAATCGTAGGTTTCCAGACTCGCAACCCCATTCATCGCGCCCACGAATACATCCAGAAATGCGCACTCGAAATTGTCGATGGTCTATTCCTACATCCCCTAGTCGGTGCGACCAAAAGCGATGACGTTCCCGCCGACGTGAGAATGACCTGCTATGAGATCATGCTCGAACACTACTATCCTCAAGATCGAGTGATTCTAGCAATTAATCCTGCTGCCATGCGTTATGCCGGGCCACGGGAAGCCATATTTCATGCCATCCTCCGCAAAAATTACGGCTGTACGCATTTTATCGTCGGACGCGATCATGCAGGTGTTGGCGATTACTACGGCACCTATGATGCTCAGTACGTTTTTGATGAATTTGATCCTGGTGAATTAGGTATTATCCCCCTCATGTTTGAACACGCTTTTTACTGCACACGTACTAAAGGCATGGCTACTAGCAAAACTAGTCCAAGTCTCCCAGAAGAGCGCATCCACTTATCAGGTACCAAAGTCCGAGACATGTTGCGCCGAGGCGAATCTCCACCACCTGAGTTTTCTCGACCAGAGGTTGCTGCCGAACTTGCTAAAGTCATGCACCAAATGGCTGTAGTTGAAGCCCCAACCGAATTTCAGATCTAAAAGTGTAACTGCATTGCGGAATGTCTCTACCAAAATACACAATTAGGGTTAGTAGCAGAGCGCAAAAAGTGAGTCTGCACGTATCCACATTAGGAGCGATCGAAGTCGTCGTTCCTGTGGGTTTCGATCAAACCAAAATACCAGATCTGATTTTCCATAAACAGGGCTGGCTCAAATCAGCCCTCAAAAAGGTTGAGAGTGTAAGATCTCTTCCTAATCCAGCAGACTTATCTAGCTGTCCGAAGCAGGTTTCCCTATTAGCAATTGGGAAGACTTGGAAAATTGAGTATAAACCAACACAAACACTTTACCTAAGCTGGCGCGATCGCGGCGATAACTGCATACTTTTAGAGGGCAACACCCAAAATATCAAGCTATGCCAGAAGGCTCTTCAGCTATGGCTAGCGCATATTGCCAATCAATATTTAGTGCCCTGGCTACAAGTGGTTAGTCAGCAACACCAATTACCTTTTCAAACAGCCTCTGTTCGAGGCCAAAAAACTTTGTGGGCAAGTTGCTCGCAGCGTCATGCCATTAGCCTTAACTACAAACTTCTCTTCCTGCCAAGCCCACTAGTTGAGTATGTATTTACACATGAACTTTGCCATACAGTACACCTCAATCACTCCCCCAAATTCTGGAAATTAGTGGGTCAATACGACCCAAAATATAAACAACTAGACCAGGAACTTACAACAGCCTGGTCGTATGTCCCAATCTGGGTTGAGGCTTAGTCAAAGGCTGAGGCATAAGATTTAGCGAGATCATCAACCCCATTTAGAATACTGAAACTACAAAACCCCCAAAATATATAACTTGGTCTACTACACCTTTTCTCTAAATGATTGGCTGCATGTAGCGCTCAGGCTAATTTTAGCTCTACTAATCGGTGCGATCGTTGGCTGGAATCGAGAGGTTACAGGCAAACCAGCAGGACTAAGAACCCACATGCTCGTTAGTTTCGGCTCAGCTCTATACGTTATGGTGCCGATACAACTCGCAGGAAACCGCCCCAACCCCGATGCCGTGAGCCGCGTTATTCAGGGCGTAGCGACTGGTATCGGATTTTTAGGAGCTGGAGAAATCCTCAGGCAATCAGATAACCAAGCCGGCAGAATCAGGATTCGTGGTCTTACCTCCGCTGCTGCCATATGGGTATCAGCAGCATTGGGCGTATGTATTGGCTCTGGCCTTTGGCAGATAGGCTTGATTGGCTCTTTACTAGCTCTAGTTACCCTTAGCAGCGTGAAAAAACTAGAAAGACTTTTGGCGATTACCAGTAAGAATGACGATAAAGACTAGTCCAAACGCATACGGAGAGGGAAGGAAGGGAGAAGACGTTAACAGGGAAAGAAAAATATTGACAAGGGAGAGGGGGTACTGATATAGTGGCTAAGCGCGAAAAACGCAGCGGAACCAAGAAATCTAAATAGTTTGTAAGTCAAGAAGCCAAATAACCTCGTCATAGAAACAATGACAAGCTACTTTGAGGGAAGCGA
>JANMRU010000193.1:0-3161 GCA_031388585.1 Pseudanabaena sp. SOY_30_concoct_251
TTCTCCAATGATAGTAGTTCGCTCATAGCGACCCCTCCTGTTCCAATTAAGTAGTACGACTGAATTAGACTCAACACGCTTAAATTTGGTAGGTTATCTCAATTGGTCTTGTGATTCTGTTGGAGACCTTGCCTATCTCACGCCTACGACTCACACTTATGACTTACCCTTATTTGACTACCTACCTACTCCTCATGTTTCCATGTTCCAGTAAAACCCCACAACTTTCAGCGATCGAGATCGCTAAACTAATGCGATCGTAATCAATCCCCCATGCTTTGCATGGCAAGTTTTGATATGGGTATCTACTTCCATTATTCCCAATAATTTAGGCAATGCGATCGCAGATCGTCCTGGCACAGAAAGATCATTCTTTTGGAGGATAAGAAAAGGATAAAGTGACTAACCGCTGAAATTATCTGCGATGTAAATGCCACTTCCCAAGTGCATGTGAGGAGTGCAGTTATACTAAAAGAGATGATTACCTCGTCAATTGTGTTTGATTGGGCATGATTTTGTTGGTACTGCGATCGCCAACGATAAATGCAAAGATTGGCTGGCAAAAAAACTAATTAAGTGGTGTTGAGGATAGAAATGGAAGTTGTTTTAGCGCGCGCTGACCATTTGGAAGAAGTGGTGGCGTTATTCGATCGATATCGTGTTTTTTACCAACAATCTTCGGACCCAGAAGCGGCTAGGCATTTTCTCCAAGAACGTTTGCAAGTTAATGATTCAACAATATTCATAGCTCGCGAACATGGCTGTGGAGTTGGATTCACTCAGCTTTACCCCAGTTTTTCTTCGGTATCGATGAAGCGTATCTGGATTTTGAACGATCTATTTGTGCAACAATCACATCGCAAGCAAGGAGTTGCCAAGCTACTCATAGGTGCAGCCGAGAACTATGCGAGAGCAACTGGAGCAGTCCGAATTATTTTAGCAACTCAAATTTTTAACATTGCAGCCCAAGCTCTTTATGAATCGTTGGGATACAGCAAAGACAAGGATTTTTACCACTACGCACGGCAATTATAGTGGCTCAAACTCACAACTTTCAGGCCGACATCCCAGACGAACTTACATTCAGTTAACATATAGCAATCCTAAATCATTTGTAAATTGAAATGGCTTTGTGAAAAAGGATTCCGAAGGAATCCTTTTTCACAATCCAGATAGGATCGCTATATTAGTCTCATTACTTTTTATCTCAAGCCATGTTACGCATCCTGAGTTATGAAGAGACCTTAATGAAGGTTGAGATGATTGCTGGGAAGTGGGTAATGCGACCATCTAAATAAAAAGTGAGAGAGTTACCGCGCATGGTACAGTCTCTCTCACTCAAAAATTGTTAAATATAGACTTAAGAGATTTTTAGAAGTTCTACATCAAAGATCAGCGTAGCATTGGGGGGGATTACGCCACCTGCGCCCCGAGCTCCATAGCCTAGGTCTGGTGGAATGACTAACTGACGGCGACCACCTACTTTCATGGTTGATAGTCCTTCATCCCAACCCTTAATTACCTGCCCAACACCGAGATCGAATGAGAAGGGGCTATTGCGATCGCGCGAGCTATCGAACTTAGTGCCATCTTCTAACGTACCGGTGTAATGAACCGTAACTTTTTGTCCTTGGGTTGGAGTGGCACCTGTCCCAGCTTTAATTTCCTTGTACTTGAGGCCAGATTCAGTAGTTACTAGATCGGTATCATTGATTGCGGTCATAACAGGTTCTTCAATAGTTATGCTGTTGGCGATTACGGTGGCGGGGCGATCGGAGGCGACAGCTGTATCAGAGCCACCAGGCACCTTAGCGAAAAATAAGACTAAAACAGCAACGGCGACAATACCGAAGCTAATTAGAATTCCTTTCAAAGTATATTTCTCCACAAACTTTATAAAACATGCAATTAACCACCTAAATCAGAAGTGACTTAAGCCGTTACGGCATTATAACTTTTGGCATATTAACATTTTCAAAGGTCAAAGCCCTGCTGTCTTGAATCTAAGAATTGATGGAGAAGCATATTAACTATCTATTTAGATTGCTGTAAGGCTAGTAACTCTTTTATCCCCGTTTCAGCTAGATCTAGCATTTGATTAAGTTGGCGGCGACTGTAGGTATCTGATTCTGCTGTACCCTGAATTTCAATTAAATTTAAGCGATCGTCCATCACGACATTTAAGTCAACGCTGGCTGCCACATCCTCGATATAGTCTAAATCTAAGAATGGCTCACCATTAATTAACCCTACTGATACTGCGGCGATCGCCCGCTCGATCGGGGAATGAGTTAATACACCCTCTGTCATGAGCCGCTCAACTGCTAACTGCAAAGCCACAAACCCTGCCGTAACACCACCTGTGCGCGTCCCAGCATCCGCCTGTAAAACATCTATATCAACTGCGATTGTATAGTTGGCGATCAGTTTTAGATTTAGGGCTGAGCGCAGACTGCGGCCAATTAAGCGTTGAATTTCTTGGGTGCGGCCAGATAGCTTCATTAGCTCGCGGGGTTGTCTGGGCTTAGTCGATCCAGGTAAAAATCTATACTCAGCAGTTAACCAACCCTGACCGCTATCTTGTAAAAACTTAGGGACTCCCTGCTCAATCGATACTGTACAGATGAGTTGAGTGTTACCAAACTTTGCGAGTACCGAGCCAGTGGGGAATTCTGTAAAGTGACGCTGAAAACTAACAGGACGCAGTCGATTCCAAGTTCGGCCATCAGGACGCTGCCATTGCGCGGGCAAAGCATTCTCTGAGGTTAGTAATTCCACTGTTTGATTGCTCATTTTAAGATAAAACTAATGACACGAAGGATCGTTTCCTTCTGTCACTTTAACGAATCAAGTCCTACTTTGGTGCGCTAATCCCGTTCCAATCAATTATCTTGACCCTACCGACGGTTTGGACTGCCCTGTATGGGTCTATATTAATTTAAGGTTACTGTTAGAGTAGCCATTTCACCATTCCCCATAGTCATCTAATTTTTAAGATCTATGTCTTCAACTACAGGTATGCAACCACCCGTTCACTTTGGTACAGATGGCTGGCGTGGTGTGATCGCCGATGAATTTACTTTTGCCCGTTTAACTACAGTTGCGCCTGCAGCGGCTCAAGTATTGGCTGAAACTTTTGGTGCAACTGCGGCTAGCAATAC
>JANMRU010000237.1:0-1060 GCA_031388585.1 Pseudanabaena sp. SOY_30_concoct_251
AGCATTTGCTGCGTGGCAGTCCCTGAAGCCTTCTCAGGTATCCGCGTAAGGTGAGTTAGTAAGTAGGATTGCGAGTGTTCGAATTAGCTGTTCCAAAAATCAAAATTGCTTTTCAGGGATAAACTTGCCCATTGACCTTGAAAGAGATTTACTGCATAGTTTGCACAGTGAATTTGTCCAAAATACAAGTTAGTTTCTAAAAATTTGCAAGGCAAATAATCTAACAAATATTTGCCCATATCTCAACAACAGTCAGGGCAAATATTTGTTAATTCGATACAAGATTTTTAGATTCTAGATCTTAACCTCAGCAGCAGGGAAAGTGGATATCTTACCTTTCCGTACTGCAATAACCACATCAAAATCAGAGCAGTAAGCAAATGTCACATCATTAGCTTTGTTATATAAAGTAACAATTGTCCCGGTTCCACCTTGCTGAACACCTAAAGGACGCAGATCGCCAAAGAAAAAACGTCGGAGTTGATCTCCGTTGCCAAATACACCTTTGTTTTTGGTAATCAAATCAATTTTCTGCTGGTTGGTTAATCCTGTTACATCCTTATTTTCAGCTGCATGGACAGGGCTAATCAACTGAGGTGAAATACTGATAACACCCACAGCTTCAAGAGACATAAAGGTAGCGGTAGCGATAATAATTGCAGAACGAAGCATCATTTTGATCTCACGAAAATATATGGAACAAGGACAAAGAAAATTCTAATTGAACGCTCTATTGCAGTTAAATTCTGAACAGCAGAATAGATTTAGATGGTGGGGAATAGTTGAAAAGTTGAAAGCCTAGTTTGTGGTCTTGATTAAAGCTATTTAAGTGCGTTCCCAGCGAAACTTACGATCTGCCTCAGAAATCGCCACATCATTAATGCTCGCAAACCGTTTCATCATCAAGCCGTTCTCTGCAAACTCCCAGTTTTCGTTGCCATAAGCCCGAAACCATTCACCAGCAACATTGTGATACTCATATTCAAACCGCACAGCGATCTTGTTATCCATAAAACACCATAGTTCTTTTCTCAGGCGATAATCTAGTTCTTTTTGCCAC
>JANMRU010000238.1:0-1943 GCA_031388585.1 Pseudanabaena sp. SOY_30_concoct_251
AATTCCGCTCGGCGTGATTTGCAGAGGAACTGCCAATGCGTTTGCTAATGCGCTCGATTTGCCGATAACGATAGAAGCAGCTTGTCAAACGATTTTAGCTGGCGAGACACGGGTCATTGATGCCGCTCAATGTAATGACAAACCAATGGTGCTACTGGCTGGAATTGGGTTTGAGGCAGAGGCGGTAGAGCGCGCCGATCGAGACTCAAAGAATCGCTTCGGGCTACTCGCATATATTCTGGCAGGAATAGAGCAGTTACAGCAATTGGAACAATTTGAGGCTAAAATTGAGACTGAAGATAAGATTATTCATGTGTCAGCTTCAGCAATTACGATCGCTAATGCCGCTCCGCCGACTTCAATTTTGGCTCAGGGATCGGCAGGCGTAATTTTTGACGATGGATTATTGGATGTAACCATCATTGCGCCTGCAAATAAAACTGGAGCGATCGCCGCTTCCTATGAGTTGCTAGCCTCGGCATTCAAAGGTGATGCCACCACTCGACCTGACATTGGCTATTTACGCACGAGGAAACTCACAATTACCACAGAGCCGCCCCAAAAGGTCGTAGTAGATGGTGAAGTGACAGAGAGCACTCCGATAACTATTGAGTGTATTCCTGGCGGCTTGATCGTCTTTGCGCCTCGAAATGAGCTGTTGCAGCCGATAGAACGTTTGGAAGGCTTACCTAATCTCAGTGTCGAGATCAAAGAATCCTCTGATGACAATTCTCCGTCAATTGAATGATTTCAACTGTTTCTTGGTGGATGGTTTCACAGGAATAGAGCTTGCAATCAATTTACAATAAGAACTTTTGCCACTATTCTACGAAATCCTATAGAGAGGCACATCTAATAGATGTGCCTCTCTATTTGCTTGCAAGCCCCAATGGTTGTCAAATACTTCGCCCTGTAAATAAATTGTAGACAACGCCAATCAGCACCAAAACCAAAAGCAGGTGGATTAAGCTGCCACCAACGTTAATTGAGTATCCTAACAACCAGAGGATGAAAAGCACACCAACGACAGTCCAAATAAGATTAGACATATTTTTCTCCTTAATTCAGATCGAAGTGATAAAAATTTAGCCAGAACAAGAGATACTTGTGGTCACAGAACATCCTTAATTTCTATGAAACTACCATTCTCAACTGGCGGTTAAAACCGCGTCTATACAAACTAAACCAGCCTGCGTTGGTTGCCCATGAAGCAGCCCTGATTCTACGAAGGCAGACGTTGTCTGTATAGCAGCGAATTCATTTGCGCTTGGCTTATTGAACCTGGCGCAAGATCTCAGTTAACCATTTGTTTAAATAGCGATCGCTATGCCTAATGACCTGCTAGTCAATATTTTTCTTGACTTCATCTTTCACATTTTCAATAATGTGACGAACTTTTGCTTCTGCTTGTTTTTCCTTACCCTCTAACTGATCTTCGGGATCGCCAGTCAGATTGCCTACTGCTTCTTGAACTTTGCCTTCAATATTTTTGGCGGTTGCCTTGACTCTATCTTCTAAACTCATGATGCCCTCCTTATTGAATTTGAGAATGCTTGCCAGAGTTGAGTTACAACTCTAGCTTCTAGAATAAGTGTGACAGGCGATTGTCTTACTTCCTGATTGAATTGATTGAATTGATTGAATACGATACAAAAAGTAATCGAAGATGCACGAACTAAGCTCCATCGAATTTACGACTCACATTATTAGCAGCGGTACGCATCCTGCAAGGAATCGCCTATTCCATATTTTTGCAAGCATTCTTTTGGGGTGAGACATGTAAACTCTTCTGTTTGCTCGACAAGGGCGCGAATTAGTTTGCAGTTTTTTGTTCTCTTTCTGTTGATAGTTCTTGTTTTACTTCCTGGATTAGTTCCATTATTTTTTCGGTTGAGTCATAGCCAGACTTGTCAAAAAATTGACGTGACATAGCTGCAAATTCT
>JANMRU010000239.1:0-1282 GCA_031388585.1 Pseudanabaena sp. SOY_30_concoct_251
TATGGTCGCACTTTGATTAAGATTGACCGCTGGTTTCCGAGTTCTAAACGATGTGGTAATTGTGGCTACATCGTGGTGAGTGCCACATTGAGGACAATCCCATTCTCTAATATTAAGCGGCAACTTTTCCACGATGTAGCCACAATTACCACATCGTTTAGAACTCGGAAACCAGCGGTCAATCTTAATCAAAGTGCGACCATACCAGTCGCACTTATAGGTAAGTTGCCTGACCAGTTCCGACCAACTAGCATCGCTGATACTGAGGGACAATTTCCGATTCTTGAGCATATTCTCCACAGCCAAATCCTCAATTGCGATGGTTTGGTTTTCACGCACCAATCGAGTTGTCAACTTGTGAAGGAAATCTTTGCGTGCATCGCTAATCGTTTCATGGACATGCCCAACTTTGAGGCCAGCTTTATATCGATTGTTAGATCCTTTTTGCTTGCGGCTCAATGCTTTCTGTGCTTTACGCAGTTTTTGACGTTTTGCCTTACAACCTCTAGGATTAGCAACATGCTCGCCCGAACTCAATGCGACCAAACTTGTAATGCCTAAATCAATCCCAATCTGATTAGGAGACTTAGACAACGGTTTGATCTCCACATCCACCAACAAAGAAAGCGTCCAACGTCCAGAAGGCGAAAGCTTCACCGTAATCGTGGAAGGCTCAACCCCTTTAGGCAGTGTTCTGCTCCAACGGATTGCTAATGGCTCAAGGCTCTTAGCCAGAAATACCTGGCTATCCTTAAACTTAAAGGCAGACTTTGTAAATTCAGCACTGCCACCGTTTTGCTTCTTCTTGAAGGTTGGGTATTGAGTCCGCCCCGCAAAGAAGTTAGTAAAAGCTGTTTGGAGATGTCTCAATCCTTGTTGCAATGGAACACTGCTGACCTCGTTGAGAAATTGAAGCTCCAAATCTTTTTTCCAACTGGTTAGCATTGCAGAAGTTTCAGCGTACCCAACTCGTTCCTGCCTTTCGTACCATGCGTCTGTCCTTGCGGCAAGTGCACGGTTATAGACTAAACGAGTACAACCCATCGTCCGTCTCAGCAAGTTCTCTTGCTCAGATGTTGGATAGAATCGGTACTTGAATGCTTTCTGTGTCATGCCTTACAGTATAGTAGATATTCTGTGAGCTGTTAAGACTAATTAAAGCCGCCCTAGAACGGCGGGGTTTTAAACCCAAATTTAATCTGATTCAAATAAAAAACGAGACTTCATTTTTGTTTAGAATTTGCAAAGCAAAAATTGTTTATTTTGTGCAAGTTCAAATGCA
>JANMRU010000248.1:0-20369 GCA_031388585.1 Pseudanabaena sp. SOY_30_concoct_251
TCGTAAAACTCACCCAGCACCGCAGAGCGCACTAATCCCTTGTAAATCATCGTGCGATTCGAGAGCGACGCAATATAAAATTCGGAATGCCATTCGGGATGTCGTTGCCTGATTTCTAACTTGATGCGTCGGCGCGTGATATAGATCGTTCTTTCGAGGGCATCACCCCGCAAGTGGGCGGCTTGGAACACAACATGCTCCATGTGTGGCTGGGTTGCTTTTGCTTGTATACCCAGAACCTCGGGCTTGACTGGAACTTGTCGCCAACCAACCAAAGATAAACCTTCTTCGGCAGCACAGCGCTCTGTGATTTCGCGACAGATCGCCTGCCGCTCTGGCTGTTGCGGCAAAAACATCATGCCCGCCGCACATACTAGTGGATCGATGCCTGATATCTCTTCCTGCAGCAACTTCCAAGGAATCGCCGTCATCAATCCTGCACCATCGCCAGAGTCCCGATCCGCGCTACAGCCACCGCGATGCTCCATACAAGTCAGGGCCTTGAGTGCTTGGGCAACGAGATTATGATTGGCACGTCCTGCTTGGTCTGCAATAAAACCAACCCCGCAGGCATCACGCTCTTCGACAAGCCATGATGGCCCTGGGATATTTATGGACTTCTGGTTAGGTTGTTGCATGTTTGAACGACTTAAATTGCTGTCAAGCTTGTATTTTGGGTTCTACAAAATCTGACTATGTCTTAACTGGTACTGACTACAAAACGGGAGTCAAGTCTGAGTAACCCATGACAAGACCCACTAGTATTAAGAAGCATAGTTTGAGGAAGAATTGCTGGATTAGGGCTTAGTACGTGTAGAGGCAGAGGCTATCCAGATAGATACCAAGAGTTGATTGATTGATAAATTAATTGATAATTTGTCACCAACTTTTGAAGAATTATGGCTGCAAACTGTCCACTACACACATTTCTACCGACTACGATTTATGAGCATTTACTTGATAATTATATGTGATGGTTTCTACGGAAATGTAGTTGCTGTAACAATTTTAGCCCAACATCTAACAGCTAACTGCTAGATGCTTTACTAATAACAGCCTGATACGGTGAGAGAATATTCTGTGCCGATCGCTTCCAATCCGCCCACCAATATGTTGATCTGATATGGAGATTCTCTTGCTCTTGGTTCGCCAGAAACCAGCAACAGCTTCCCCTTCTTGAGTTGGGAAGTCTGGTCATAGTACTTGTCAACTGTATTGTTGCTGTATTTAAGGAAGAACTTAATGCTGTAGTTAGCAGTATCTTTTGGCGTAATTGCCGCAACATAGCGATTAAAGTTGTTGCCGCTCGGCACGGCAAAGTCAGTATTCCAATTATCGTTGGTCAGCAGAGTACCGCCAGGCGTGATTTTCTTCTCCACTTGCGTACCAGATCCACCAACAACCTGCAATGGGACGCAGGTTCTGGCATTGGCGGCAGAAACTGTACTCAAGAAGATTCCTAATGTCGCGATCGGAGTAATCAACGCGATCGCTTTGAAGAGTTTATTAGCCTGCAATAACATAAACGTTCCTCAGATTTCAAAACCAGTCTTACCATAAACAGTATAGAATTTCCCTGGCTGAAGATCCTTATCTTCGTTGGGCAATGGCATACTAAAAACATTGGTAATGACGTATAACCATGACCCAAACCCCACTACGCACTGCACCATCTAGCGAGAAAGGACAAGATCAGTGCTTTATCTATTCAGGCATTACTTGGCAGCAGTTTAAACTGATCCAAGCAGGTTTCGCTGAGTCAAAGAGAGTAAGGCTTTTCTACTACAAAGAAACTATCGAACTTCTTATGCCAGGTCGCGCTCACGAATTCAATAAGACAATAATTGGTTTCCTGATTGAACTGTTTTGTCTAGAACAAAATATCGAATTTGAGCCCCTAGGCTCCATGACTCAAGAGCGCGAAGGTGAAGTTTCGGTTGAGCCAGACGAATCTTACTGTTTTGGTATATCAAAACCCATCCCCGATCTGGTGATTGAAGTTGTGTTTACCAGTGGTAGCCCCAAAAAGCTACAACGTTATCAGGTGTTAAGTATCCCTGAAGTTTGGTTTTGGCAAGATGGGGTATTTAGCCTCTATCGCCTACGAGATAATAAATACGAATCGATCTCCCATAGTGAAATTCCAGAGATTGCCAACCTAGATATAGAGTTACTCACACGTTGCGTCGCGATCGCGCAAACCTCGCGCTTAGAAGCGGCAAATACCTTCCGTGAAGCACTCAAATCCAGGTAAACATTTCTATAGCTATGATCAAACATTCAAACTTTGGATTCCCTGCGGTGGTTGAGTATGCGTTTCCTGACGCGCATCGGTGATCAGCCAATCCAGGGCTGCTGCTTGTAAATCAATTGTAGCGCCAGTCTTATCAACGCAGTAGCGCCCAAATACCAACTTATCCACAAGACGCACATCTTTAAGGCGTGAATATTCAAAAATGACGCTGCGCTCTACTACCGCACTCTTACAGACATGGCAGTTCGGACCAATCATTGTAGGGCCAACAATCTTAGCTCCATCTTCGATTTGAGTCATACCTCCAATGTACACAGGCCCAGTGATATCCACTTTATCCCAGTTAACCGATACATTCAGTCCAGTAAATATACCAGGTGCAACTTCACGACCAGGAATTTTGACGTTTTTGATCTTTCCTTCCAACACCCCTTGAATTGCTTGCCAATAATCGGGGACTTTACCAATGTCTACCCACTGAAAGTCCATGGGGATAGCGTAGAAAGGTGCGCCTTCTTTTACAAGTTGGGGAAATAGATCGCTACCAATATCATACTCAGTGTCAGAGGGGACGTAGTTTAGTATTTCAGGTTCAAAGATATATATACCGGTGTTGATGTTGTTGCTACGCGCTTCTTCAACTTTGGGCTTTTCCTGGAAGTCTAGAATCCTGCCCTCATCGTCGGTAACGACTACGCCATAGCTAGATACTTCTTCCTTTGGCACGGTTTTAGTCACAACGGTAGCCATGGCGTTCTTCGAGCGGTGCCACTTCACTACTGCGGTTAGATCGAGATCGATCAGTGCATCTCCGCACATCACCACAAACGTGCTGTCAAAAAAGGGGGAAAAGTCTTGGATCTTTTTAAGTCCTCCCGCTGAGCCTAAGGCTTCACCCACTAACTCGCCATTGATAATACTGCCTTCGAAGGAATAAGCCATTTGGACGCCAAATTTTTGGCCATCGCGGAAATAGTTCTCAATTTCTTCAGATAAATGACTGACGTTGACCATGATTTGGTCGAAACCATGCTGACGTAATAATTCAACCAAAAATTCCATTACCGGCTTTTGCATAATCGGAATCATTGGCTTAGGCATGACATACGTAATGGGACGAATTCTCGTACCTTTACCAGCAGCCAGGATCATGGCTTTCATAATATTTTCTCCTCAGTCCAATCTGCAAGCCTATTCGTTCTTCAACTATATCTTGTGGGGACTCTCAACGCTATAGCGCTTTATTTAAAAGGTTATGGGGTTGCGATCGTAATGCCGCGACTATTGTAGACGCTCATGGTTTTTTCGATGCCTTCGTTACTCAAATCTATGATGGCATCCTGTACCAATCGTAATACCTGTGGCAGGGCGTGGGTTTCCTCGGCATTAAAACTACCTAGGACATGACCAATTGCTGTAGGGGCAGCGCGATCGCTTCGGCCAATCCCCACCCTTAGTCGGGGAAAGTTTTGGGTACCCATATGAGAAATCAGTGATTTCATGCCGTTGTGTCCGCCTGCCGAGCCAGACGATCGCAAGCGAATTTTGCCAAACGGCAAGTCCATATCGTCGTAGATTGCTAATACTGACTGCGGTGACAATTTATACCAGTCAAGCAGCGATCGCACGGACTGACCAGAAAGATTCATGTAGGTTGTGGGTTTGAGCAGTCGAATCTTTTTGCCGTTAGGGTATTTGCCATCGCCATAAATACCCTGGAATTTGCGATCTGGGGCTAGGTTAATCTGCCATTGGCTAGCAAGACGACCGATCGCCATAAAACCTATGTTGTGACGAGTGTCCTTATATTCGTTGCCTGGATTGCCTAAACCGACAATCAATTCAACAGGCAGATTGACGGGAGCACTAGATTCAGGCATCAGAAGTTTGAGATTCGCTCTGGGACTTGGATACGTTATCCGTGTTATCCGCGTTATCTGATGATGGCTGCGATCCAATATCTGGAATATTTTCCACTTTCTCTGCTCTTGCTGACATGACAGTAGAAGCTGCTTTTGGGTTCTCTAATAGCTCAGCCTCGCGCTTAAATTCAGACTCAAACTCACGGGAAGCATCCTGAAATCCTTTGATCGCCTTACCCACGCTACGTCCAATTTCTGGTAATTTCTTTGGACCAAAAATTAGCAGCGCTACCACCATAATCACGATCATTTCAGGTAACCCAATCCCAAAAATATTCATGCTGCCTATCCCTATTTTTTACTTTTCACAGAGATGCCCCGCAAATAGGCAGGGCATCGTCTACTTTTTCTATTTCAATGCTTTTAAGCGCTTAAGTGGTCTAACCACCCCAGTTTAGATTCACGCCTTCTAGGATTAGAGACGAGTTGTATAGCTGGAGAATAATTAGCAGAAATACTAGAAATAGACCCATGAACGTTGCCATAACCGATGTAGTTCCCCAACCACGAGCGACTTTGCCATATTCGGCATTTAGCGGTCTGAGGATGTCTCCCAACCAAGTACGTTGTGACATAGTGCGACTTATTTTAAAAAGAATTTAATTTGAGATTATCGTACAATTGTACCAATATGTTAAGCGATCGCAATAATTCATGGAAAATGCTACATCTATATCGTTAACAATCGCGGCTTTCGTGGTCTGTTTAACTGGACTGTCAATCTATACGGCTTTTGGTCCTCCCAACAAAAAACTGAACGATCCCTACGAAGATCACGAAGATTAGCTGTTTAGCTGTTTGCGCCCAGATTTGTGAGCATTATTACCAAGCTATCGGGGCGCAATCCGCCTGGTCTCATCCAGGCAAGACAGGCGACAAAGACAAAGCCAGTCAAACTAAAGATAATTGGCACGCTTAGGGTAGATGCCTCTTCTGACATGTTGGATATTTGATTGCAGCCGCTGTAGGCGATCAGAATGGCATAGGAAGTCGTAAATACAGTAAGTACGGCCAAGGCGATCGCGCTATTGCCAAAGCCAATTACACCACCAAGCAACACTAAAACCCCTAGGGGCAGTAGTGCCGCCCCAGCTATAAATAGATCGCCTACAAAGCTGCCGCTACCGCGCCATATACTGCGCATAAAAAAACTGGAAACGGCAAACCCTAGAAATACTGCGCCACCAGTAAATACCAGCTTATCTATAGGTACGAGATCGCCGTAAAGGTTTCGCCAGGTGAGATCTGCTCCTACGGCAAAGCAAATATTGAAGGCGATCGCCATCAGAATGCTCAATCTCACTGCTCTGGGTAGCGTTAGCGTAGCGTAGGTCGGCAGCATTCCCCCAGCAGGATTAACCACAACAGTACTCAGAACTGCACGGATATCGTGGACTAATTCCCTCATGCCGTTGATGATTTGCCTTGACTTATACTTGACTTGCAGCGATTGCATTGCCGCTTTGGCTAGCTGACAGCTTGGGAGATCTGATTGAACTGTAAACACCTGAGCCGCTAGTTCTAAGTCTGCGATCGCACTGAGACGATCGCCTAATTCGGCATGGATCAAACCTCGACGATAATAAGCTTGGCCGTAGTCAGTTTTATGCTTTAGGGCTTGGGTAAAATCTTTTATAGCTGCTTGAGCGTAACCCAATCGGAATCTTGCTAAGCCTCGGTTATAGTATGCCTCAGCAAAATTAGGATTGAGTTGGATTGCTTGACTAAAATCATCGATCGCCCTTGCAGAGTCGCCGAGTTTGTAGTATGCCAGACCACGACTGTTATATACCAATGTGTAGTTACTATTGCGGGCAATCGCTTCCGAAAAATGCTTGATTGCTCCCCTAAAGTCGTCTTTATTTGCCCTTTCTATCCCATGAGCGTAGCTTTCTTCCGCCTCACGAGAGATAGAGCGTGCTTGTAAATCTTCAAAATTGTCGATGCCGAGATTGTGTAGCGACCGGCGCTCGGGATCTTGCAAAACTTGGTAGGCTTCTGTTAACTGACAAAACTTGTCTTGAGATTCAAGATCTGAGGGGTTTAGATCTGGGTGGTACAGGCGCACCAAACGATAATAGGCTGTTTTAATTTCAGCAAAACTAGCACTGCGAGATACACCCAGAATTTCGTAGTAGTTATTCGGCTTTTGCACTAGTTAATGCCCAATTTAATTGCCAGCAGCATCCTCTACCACCTGCATTAGTAGCCTAGAGGTTCAAATGGCTTGTCATTAGGGCGATCCAGTCCCTGTGGAGGCACTGCAAGCGGGTGAGTGGGTGCAGATTGCAAGAAGATTGCTTGTTCTGGAGTTTCTCTGATCAATTCTTGCTTGGAAGTTTTTTGGGCATCACGGATCATACTGTGCTCTAAAAGTCCTTCTGTTGTAGTGAAGTTTCGCTCAAGGCGCTTCAGCTCTTCCAACTGTCTATATTGTTTGTTCCAAGACTCTTGAGCATATACAGTCCAGCTATATACGCCAAATACGGCAACAGTTAATAAAATAGTTGTGGCGATCGATAGCCGCTGCACGGATATAAGAAACTTCAACCAATTAGGTGCCGGATAGGCATTGGAATCAGGCAATGTTTTGATGGAACCCATGGTCTGTATAGGTTTGGCGACTTCCAAATCGCCAGTTTGGAGGTTGGGAGTCATTCTAGCTCTACTTAGTGCCATTACTCTTAATACCTTTTAGATATTCAATGCATACCAATATGTAGTCATAAATAGCATCTTTTTTTCAAAAGCAAAAGTCGTTAAATAATTAATTAAAACTACTTCTTATGCCTGCGGGCGATCTGCAGCTATATAGGTAGCCGAGATCGCACGATTGTTACCCAAAAGCATCGTGGCAAAAATTTGTAGCACTTGTCCTGCCACGATCCGCATGTTGCACCGTTGAGCTTCCGTGACATCCTCCCAACGCTCACCCGAAGCGGTTAGAGCGCGGGCTTCCCAAGATCGCTCTTGAGGTTTCCTGCTTCTTAGGGGTTCCCAGGCAACCTTCCTCCACAGGCAGTATCACCGTCTGTCCAACGGCTACAAGACCTCGTTGCTCTACCACTTGCGCGGCGGCTACATCTCGGTCAGTTACATATCCACATTCATCGCAATGATGCACTCGTTCACTCAGTTGCTTTTTACCAGTATGCGTCCCACATTGAGGGCAAGTTTGACTTGTCCCATTGGGATCAACCTTGTCAAAGTAAACCCCGCGCTTCCAAGAGACCCATTTGAGGATGTCAAGAAAACTACCCCAAGCAGCATCAAGACAATGCTTTGCCAACATGCCGCGACTCATCATTTTGAGGTTCAAGTCCTCAGCAAAGATCATCCCAGCTATGTCACAAAGCCTATGAGCTGTGAGGAAGTGAAACTCCCTGCGAACGTTGTAAATGTGCTCATGCAGGGCGCGAATCTTAGCTTGAACTTTCCGGTAGTTGGCAGAACCCTTTTTCTTATTTTTCAATTTGCGTTGCAGCCATCGAAGCTTGCTTTGCAAATCCACGAAAAAGCGAGGGCGCTCTACCAATTTACCTGTCGATACCGCCAAGAATTTTCCCAATCCCAAATCAATGCCGATGGGTTCGCCATGCGGTAGGACTTCAGGAACCGAAACGTCAGCTTGCAAAATCAGTTGAGCATACCAACCCGACGCTTTGAACACAACCCGAACTTGCTTGACCGCAAACCCTTCTGGGATAGGTCGATGCAGGTTGATAGGCATGGCTCCAACTTTCGGCAATTTGAGCTCAAATCCAAGAACTGGATTCGACTTGAATTGCGGAAATACAAACGAGCGATACTGACCAAACTTTTTGAAGCGAGGGAATCCAAATCCTCTCTCTTGCCTGAACTTGAACGACTTATCCAGTCGCTTCAGGGCATCTTGCAAGACTTGAGAATGAACTGCCTTCAGTTCTGGGATAACCTCTTTTGCCTTGGTCAGCGCATTTTGCTGTTTGTAGTAATCGGGATAGGGTGTGTCAGCAGGAATAATGTATTCTTGCCTGACACTACAAGCATTGACCAAGCATTTACGCGAATTGATCCAGTCTTTGCGCTCTGCCAACGCATAGTTGTAGACGCGACGGCATTGCTCCAACCAATCAAGCATCTGAGCTTCTTGGTGAAGTTCTGGGTAGATTCGGTAGCTGTAGGTCAAATTCAACATACCTACATTGTAGCCTACATTCTAACAGATTTATATTTTCTGTTAGAATCGATAGATAGTCTGTCGATTTTCGGGGCATCGAACCCCTCAATCGACGCGGGAGTGTATCCCGACGCTCACCTGGGTACAGGTAGAGCGCGGGACTTACAGCCTCCCGAGCCCACCATTAGTTAAAATAGTGCCTCTACAGATTGCGGAAAGATCGTCGTTAGGACTACTGCTGTGGTCGTGCCATTACGAAGAAGTTCGTCAAGGCAGAAAGAGGCGATCTCCCTTGCATATTCCTCGTCGCGAAACTTAGTTTCCATTGGAAATAGACCTCTTGCATATTAGGCTTGAATCGCTTGCTGGGAGAGCTTTTATCGCAGTAAGACTTGCCAACAGGCCCAAAAAGATGAACCAACAGGACAACCAATAAAACAGATAAAATCGATCAAATCGTCCTGACGATGAACTCTAAAATAGCTCAAAACCTTTATCCAGAGAAGTTCGAACGACGGTTTGGGGATTGAGCATGTTAATCGTCGCTTCAAGATCTGATGAAGCTTCATTTCTCACAGGTTCAATTATTACTGCTGATGGTGGTTTGACAGCTCAATAATGCGTGACCGTAAAGTTTAATTGCGTTGACTGAGACTAATTGAAATCCGCTGCTAGTCTTTTACTATTAGCGCTGCTTTGCATTACCGCAGCAACTTTTTTCAACTACTTGAAGCCCTTTAAGGGTTTATTTTTATACATATTTTTAAATCAGTTTTGCAGTCTAGGTCCCTATGAAACACTTTGCAGAAGAATGGATTACCGAATGGTGCTACGACAATGGATGGACAGACCTATTTATAGAACGCCAAAGTAACTACTGGGCATTTCCCCCTAATGCCGTCATGCCCGAACCTATCCCTTCAAAGGTGCTACGTCGAATCAAGGCAGAAAAGGGGCTAAGCAATGACGAGCAAATGTGGTCTGCCTCGGCAATAGTTACTACTTTGATTTCTTTTGTGCTTAGCTATCTCACCAGATGCCCCATGCCACTTGTATGTGCTTTTGCATTCTCTGCAGTGGTAGTTGGCAATCTGGAAGTAGAAGATCTCTAGCGATGGCAATAGTGGCTATTGCCTCTAATTCGCGTAGTTGGCTGGTCGTGTTTTAGGTGCGTCGAAGAGTTTGTAGGGTCACACACCACACAAAATAGGGAAGTGCTAGCATCCGCCGCCACCGCCACGGTTCCTGATAAAGGCGGTAGACCCATTCCAGGTTATTGTCTCGCATCCATTTAGGGGCACGCTCTTTAGTACCCGACCAGATATCGAAACTACCGCCAACACCGATCCAGGTGGCATGTGGACACAGCGATCGCTGTGTTTGAATCCAAAATTCTTGACGCGGTACTCCTAACCCAACTAAAACTAGATCTGGCTGAATAGTTTGGAGCTGTTCGCAGATCGTTTGCTCCTGCGTACTGTCGAAATAGCCGTGGTGCTGGCCGACAATCTTTAAGCCAGGTAACTTCTTGTCCCAGATTGATACCACTTTTTCAACAACCCCAACCCCACCGCCAATCAGACATACTCGCCAACCATTCTGAGCTGCAGATCTAATCAAAGACTCAGCTAATTCGATCCCAGGGCAGCGATCGATCTTTTTCCCTTGCGATCGCACGAAAAGAACAACTCCAGACCCATCTGGTACGACGACATCAGCTTTGCAAACTACTGCCGCAAGTTCGGCATTTTCCTGTGCCAAAATCGCCATCTCTGCATTTAAAGTTACTACATGAGTCCCAAGATGTTGGGACAGACGCTGCTCCAGCCAACTAGGGTAATTGCTATGTAAATGAACTGGTAAGTCTAAAACCGCAAACTTCTCTATTGACTGCATTGCCACACACTTAGTTTTTAGTCGTCATTTATTTTATCTTTTTAAACTACCCGTTATTGCGCTATAAATTGCTAGGTTGTTTTAGGATCATGAAGGGTGCAGCCACATGGGTATTATGGTTTAATGAATAATCTATGGCAGAACTTTTTAAGATTGGTAATAAAACAGTTGCAGCAGAAGAATTTATTGGACTTCTGCAACGATATCAATTGCTCCCTCAATTGATTCGGGGCGCGATCGTGGATGAAGCGATCGCTGGTTATGAATGCACCGCAGCGGAAGAACAGGAGTTGTTGGCTAAGTTTTACGAGCAAAATAAGCTGGAAACACCTGAAGTGCAGGCAGCATGGCTAGAAGCTCAGGGCATCACCGATCGCCAATTAATCGATGTAGTAACCAGACCAGTGCGACTCGGACGTTTCAAGCAAGAAAAATGGGGGAACAAGGTCGAGTCGTATTTTATGACTCGCAAGCCAGCATTAGATCGGGTGTTATATTCCCTAATTCGTACCAAAGATTTAGGCACGGCACAAGAATTATATTTCCGTATTCAGGAAGAAGAGCAATCGTTTGCTGAGTTAGCAAGGCAATATTCCCAAGGCGGTGAGTCAGCAACTGGAGGTTTAGTTGGGCCAACACCTCTACTAACACCCCATCCTGCGATCGCCCGTACCCTCGCTATCAGCCAACCAGGTCAGTTGTGGCCGCCCACTCGCTTAGAAGAATGGTTTGTAATCATCAGGCTAGAAAAGTTCTATCCCGCCCAACTAGACGATTCCATTCGCCCCCAGCTGATTGATGAGCTATTTGAGGTCTGGATGAAAGAGCAAGTTCAGCTAAGCGGTTCAGTTAAAGCCGTCTCAGTCGCAAGTCAGCCCAGTTAGTTATGGAACAACTATTTAGATCGGGTGGCCCAGTGATGTGGCCTTTGTTGGGTCTATCAATCCTGTCTTTAGCTGCGATCGCTGAGAGATGTTATTTCTGGATAGCATTACTCATGCAGGAAGGTAAAGCTGTCAAACGCATTTTGAGTGCCGCGCGTGAGGATTTAGATCTGGCCAGCAAAATGGCTCAAGCTGAAAGCAATACGCCTGCGGGTCGTTTTTTGTCTGCCCCTTTAGCCTTAGATCGTCCTGACCCCGAATTGTTCCGACTCGCCCTAGAAAGCACCGCTGATGAAGAATTAGCAAATATGATGCGTGGCGAAAAGATCCTAGAAAGTGCGATCGCTCTAGCACCATTGCTTGGCTTATTAGGGACAGTAACTGGCCTGATTAGTTCTTTCACTGCGCTCAAGATTGGTGACGTATCGAGTAATATGAGCTCTGGCAATCTGACTGAAGGCATAGCTGTTGCCCTAATCACAACTGCTGCTGGCCTGATTGTAGCAATTTCTACGCTGGCATTTTATCGGTTATTTTTGGCACTGCACGCCAACCAGGTCAAAATTTTTCGCAAGGCGGGTAACGATTTAGAGTTGATCTATCGTCAATATTGGCAAGCAAGAAGTAAGAGGGAAGATTGAAGGGGAAAGAAAATTCTTTTTTTCTTACTCATTTCCCTAAAGCATCGGGAAAGGAACGCTCAAATGCACTTATCGCTGCATCAATTTGTTCGCATAATTCTGCCACTGCACCAGAGTTGTTGATCGCGACATCAGCGATCGCAATTTTTTGGGCCAAAGACATCTGGCTAGCTATACGCTGTTTTGCCTCGTGTTCTGATAGGTGATTTCTTTGCATCAGCCGCTTAAGCTGTTGTTCATCTGTGCAAGTGACTACCCAAGTTTCCGTGACTAGATCTTGCATCCCCGACTCGAATAGCAGAGGTACAACCATAATAACTGTTGAGGGTTGATGCTGTTCTGCTTCTGCCTGCAAGCGATCTCGTACATAGGGATGAATTTGCGCCTCTAGCCATTGGCGTTCGGCCGTATCCTGGAAAATGATTCTGCCTAGTTCGGCGCGATCTAAGGTGCGATCGCGCCTCAAAACGCGATTGCCGTAACGAGACGAGATCGCCGCAATCAGATCTTCGGTTAAAGCTTCTCGAGCGTAAATATCAGCATCAAGTAGGGAGAATCCATAAGTTGTGTTTAAGTACTCAGACACAGTGGATTTACCTGTTGCAATCCCACCTGTAATGCCAATAATGCGCTGCTGCATTAATCAATAATTAAAACAAGTAAATTTTAAGCAAAAAAGGTTTCAGATTCCAGCAATCTTTCGGCAGTTGCTAATAGAATTAACGACCAAAGATCGGGGTTCTAATATGCAACATTCAGAGCTTTTAGAACTTTAGAATATTTATGAAGACTTAGATAGCAATCCTACATGAATTGCAAGTTGGGGGTGGGGGCTGTGCCCCCACGAAGGGGCAGAACCCCTTCACCCCTAAATAAATAAAAGCTGATTTAGAATCAGAACCTGAAACCCGAGGTAACAAATTACCAAAGGGCTGGAACTGGAGCAGGACGGTAGACTGGTGGTGGAGCAGGTTCATACCTTGGAGGCTCTGGTGCTGGTGGAGCTTGCGCCTCTAAGCAGGAATTATCCGTACCCGCTGGCAACTCAATCCCCGACGAACGGTAGTAGGTGCAAAAGGATGCCAGTGAGGTAGTATAAGGGTTGGCTAGATCGCGAGTACGAATAGTCTCGTCGCTACTAGTTTGCAATTCCCACATCTCTTTATTAAAAGTGCGGAAAGAGGTAAATTCCCGTTCTATCTTCTGATCCGTAAACTCAAACTGTATCCAGGGTGGGACTACGTTTGTCGATGAGCTGAGATCCAGTAATTTATCAAGTGCTTGGTTATAGCTCGGTGAAAAATCTCCTGGATAGTAGTCGTGATCCGTTAATAAGGGATCGGCATAGGATGGAGCAGCCATGCCTACGCTAGCGATTATTGCTAGCACTGAAGCTAGCAAATAAGAGCGAGTTCTCATAAAGTTCATCCTCACAATTTGTCTAAACCAAATAATTTGGTTAATTATTCCACACCAATCTAACAGATCAACTATCTTTCTCGCTATAAAAACTATTAATTTGTGCGTTCATGACTACTGAAATTGCAATCAAAGAAAAACTGCTAGAACTATTTTGTCGTTTAGCTTACAAGAGTGGTAATTTCACACTTTCTTCGGGCAATAAGAGTACCTATTATGTCAATAGCAAGCTGGTAACTTTACACCCCTATGGCGCATTATGGACAGGACAAGTTTTGCTCTCTATGCTGCCGCAAGATGTAATAGCTGTAGGTGGGCTAACTTTGGGAGCAGATCCAATAGTTTCGGCAGTGAGTGTGGTTTCTGCCTACGAAAATCGGCCGATTAACGCTTTGATCGTGCGTAAACAGGCTAAAGGGCATGGTACGGCTGATTGGATTGAAGGGCCAGTATTACCCGAGGGCTCAAAAGTGGTAGTACTGGAAGATGTAGTCACGACAGGGAAGTCCGCTATGCAGGCAGTCGATCGCCTTCGTCAAGCAGGTTATCAGGTCGATCGCATCATTTCGCTTGTAGACCGCAATCAGGGGGGCGCGGAACTGTATGCCCAGGAAGGGTTAGCGTTTGACACTATTTTTGCGATCGCTGAAATTCAGGCATACGCAGCTAGTAATGCATGACCAGAAACATACCCAAGCCTCGCCCTAACAAGTTCCTAGATTGGCTCGAAAGACGAGCTAGCGTACCCGAATTTTCGGGGTGGATGCTACTTGGGATCGCTGGTTTCTTTTTTATGGCAGCGACTAATACCTTAGCAGGGTGGCTCTACGCGATTAGCGGGGTCAGTTTTGCGATCGTGTTTATTGGTGGTGCATTACCAGGACGCATCCTGGGTGGAATCGAGATTGAGCGCCTGCCCATCGATCCAGTTAGTGCTGGGGATATCATGACAGTCGAACTGCGGTTACATAATTCTGGTAAGAACAGTAAAGCCTTGTTGGAAGTGCGAGATCTTCTGCCAGAGGGAATTTGCCGCCCAAGCGTGCAAGACCATGTGATCGAATCAATTGCTCCAGGCGATCGTGATCGCTGGCTCTATGCCTTCACAACACTAAAACGCGGTGTATTTCAGTTTGATCGTTTGGAGATTGCTACTGCTAGCCCATTTGGCTTATTCCGAAGTCGGCGATCGCAGTCGGTCAAACGTCGGGCGATCGTCTATCCCACCGTACTGCCACTCGCTCAATGTCCCTTAGTCGATGCGATCGGCAGGGATGATAGCCCCAGACTCTACAGTACAGAGAATGCTCGTAATAGCGCAAATGAGGGGATCACGCGCACGCTCAGGCCATACCGCTGGGGCGATCCAATTCGGTTAGTACATTGGCGAACTAGCGCACGGTTTGGGGAATTACGGGTGCGAGAACTTGAACTAACCGTTGGTGGTCAAGAGTTAGTCATAGCGCTCGATACATTACCGGGTTGGCAGGTAGATGACTTTGAGCAAGCAGTAGTGGCAGCGGCTTCGCTATATTTCTATGCGCAGCGACTCAACCTTAATGTGCGATTGTGGACTGCGGCAACAGGACTAGGTCATGGCAATCGTGTGGTTTTAGAAACCCTGGCGGCGGCTAGCATAACCGCTGAAGAGGATATACAAATATCTGACTTGCCTGACCTACCATTAGTCTGGATTACGCATCAAACAGCTAGTTTTGCAGGTTTACCAGTTGGCAGTCGGTGGATATTATGGGGCAATGCTAGTGGGGCACAGGCAAAAATTCCGGGCATCGCCATTGAGCCTAATACCGATTATGAACTGGGTAGCGATCAAGCATATCGTTCTCTACAGTTACAATTACAAGCAAGAACTAGTAGCGCTAACAGCTAACAGCCCCTCATTGCCATCTGCCAATCACCCATCCCAGCCCTAAACCTAACCAACTACTCAGAGTAATTGTCCAGAAAATCTGATTCCTGTGAAAGCCATTTTTAGTCATTTGCCACTTTGCCCAAAATAGAGGCGAGAACCAGAAGGCAGCTAGGAGGAATGTAGATCCTAAAAATCCAATACCGCTACCCAAGACATTGGCGATATTTTCCACCTGCTCGTTACCTTTCACTACAGCAGTATTCAAGGCTAAGGGCAAACCCACCAGCCATGTGATGGCTAAAGTAGCTGGGACGGCTAATAACCAAGCAATGTTGATCGCCGCTGCTAAAAAGGCAGCGATCGCACTAGCAATTCCCCAACTCAGTAAGGGAGAACTTACTACTGACAATTCCCAACCGTAGACCGTATACCAAAGTAAAACCGCTATTGAGGTTAGCCAGGGTAGCTTTTTGATCGCATTACTCACTTAATATCAACACTTACGAAACACATTCAATAGATTATCGGACTATCTGGCTCCAGCAAAGTTTCCCAGGCACCAAATTTAGGATTGGCGGATCAATTGGCGAAATTCCACCTTTAATAAATCGCGGGGATGTGGAGTTGGTACGATCGTCATACTTAAATCTTGATCTGGCAACAGATCCCAATCGTAATCGCGCAACAGCATAGCTGCAAATATTTTCATTTCCAGTTTGGCAAATTCTTTACCTAAACATTCCCGCAAACCACCACCAAACGGAACGTAACCAAATAATTTCTGCTTATCAGCAGCATTTTCGGGGGCAAAGCGTTCTGGATCAAAGCCCTGGCAAACGGGATACAGCTCCTCTAATTTGTGAGTTTGGTTAATTTGATATAAAACAGTCCAACCTTTGGGGATCTGATAACCATTAAACTCGCAGGTCTGGATCACTTCGCGAAAGCCACCGCCCACGGGGGGCAACAAACGTAGGACTTCCTTAAGCACCGCATCTAGGTAGGTCATTTGCTTCAAGTCATCTAGGGTTAAGGGCTGCGATCTCGGAAATAATAGTTGTTCTTCGCGTGCCCGCGCCATAACTTGAGGATGTTGGGCGACAAGAAGGCAGAACGAAGAGATCGCTGAAGTCAAAGTCTCGTGTCCAGCAAATAGTAATAGCAGGATTTGATCTTTTAGTTCTTCGAGGCTAAGGCTGTTGCCTTCTTCATCCTTTGCCTGCAACAAGATTCCCAGCGCATCACAACCAAAATCTTGTGACTGTTGGCGTTGCTGCACGATCTGTTCGATGTAATTTAATAGCAGCTTGCGACAGCGCAAAGCCTTACCAAATTTAGTCCAGGGCAGAGGCAGAGGAATAGTGAAAAGCCCCTCGCACCAGTCTTTAAAAAGTTTGCCTAAAGGCATTTGCGAACCGCCTTCGGTTCCCACTAGTAAAGCACTAGCCACATCGAAGGTATAGTCGCGCAATTGGGGATACCACGTCAAAGAGCCAGCCTGTTGCCATTTGGTTAGATAGCTGGAGGTAATTCTCTCGATAGTTGGGATATAGCTAGCCAGGGCACGCGGCTGAAAGGCCTGTGACAATAGCTTACGGCGGGAAGAATGAAAGCTGCCTGTCTGTGTTGCTAAAGAGGCAGTCCCTAGGAGCGTGCGGGTACTAGGCGGCCAGGTAGCCACAAAATACTTATTTTCGTTGGCAAATAGAAACTGGTTGGCTTCTGCACCCACCATAAATACGGTGGGGCTACCAAGAAGGCGGGTTTTAAAAATCGATCCATACTTGGCTTGTTGCTTGGCAGCAAAATCGGGATCGGTAAAAAAGCCGATCGTCTCTCCTATTATGGGCAAACCAAAATTCCCTGGTGGCAAAGGTAGTGAGGTCTGATCTTGTGGCACGTTGATAGAATTGCGATCGCTCATTGGCATTACTAACTCGCTGTTACCAAGTTTGGCATAAGCTAGAAGATAACTGCCATAACTATTACCAGAGTTTGCCCACAGATGTCCTTACGAGTATATGGCGATCGCCTACTCAAAACATTACCCGGACTGGCAACACGCCCCACTCCCAGTCGAGTCAGAGAGGCACTATTTAATATCTGGCAGGGTAGAGTAGAGAATTGTCGCTGGCTCGATCTATGTACTGGATCTGGCGCGATGGCCGCAGAGGCTTTGTTGCGTGGAGCTACTTCTGTGGTGGGCATCGAACAGGCTGGTGCAGCCTGTAAGCTCATTAAACAGAACTTGCAGAATTTGATAAAACCCACACAGGCGTTTAGCATTCATCAAGGCGATGTGCTCAAAATTATTCCTAAATTGCAGTTGCAAAAATTCGATCTGGTCTACTTCGATCCGCCCTATCAAAGCGATTGGTATGAATTAGTCATTGCTGCCCTGCCGCCCTTGCTAGAGGACGGTGCTACCGTAGCAGTAGAACACGATCGAGGCAGAATTTTAGCTGATGCGATCGGTGAGCTTGTAGTAGCCGATCGCCGCAAATATGGTCAGACTGCGATCGCTTTTTACGAATTACCTAACAAGCAATCATAGACAAAATAAGAAAACCTCAGATATGTTTGCAATTAACCTCAAGTCTTTCAGTTGGGAATCTTTGCGTAGAGAATGGCGCGATATTGACATCATCCTGTTATTTCTTGTAGCGATTTTAACAATGATGGGGGCTGTCGCCATTCATAGCTCTGCCATTAACTATTCAGGACTCAATTCCTACTGGTTACAACACCTGGCGATCGGTGGCCTGGGAATATTTTTTGTCATGTCGCTAGCACGATGGCATTACCAACAATTGTTAGGACTACATTGGATTACCTACGCTATTACCAACATCATTCTGGCAGTAGTTTTAGTGAGCGGCACTAGTGCCAATGGAGCGCAAAGCTGGCTCACAATAGGGGACTTTAATATTCAACCTTCTGAGTTCGCCAAAGTAGGCGTAATTATTACCCTCGCGGCACTTTTACACGAACGTCCAATTCAGGATCCGTTAGACATCCCCAAAGCAATCTGGCCGATGATATTGCCTTGTGCCTTAATTTTAAAGCAGCCCGATCTGGGTACATTTCTGGTGTTTTGTGCGATCGCGCTCGGCATGTTGTATTGGGGTGGTACAAGTCTGGGTTGGATCTTGCTGCTTGTCTCTCCCCTGGTTTCACTGATCTTATTTAGCGTTTCCATCCCTGTCTGGCTAGGATGGGTGGTACTAATGGGGGTAGTTGCCTGGTTTACGCTGCCATGGATGCGCATTATTGGCTTGTCGATCGCGGTTGTTGTGAATCTGATCTCGGCACAGGTAGGTAGCTTTGCCTGGTCGCTACTGCATGAATATCAGAAAAAGCGCCTTTTACTATTTCTCGATCCCACACAGGACCCTTTGGATGGCGGCTACCATCTGATCCAATCGCGCATTGCGATCGGGGCGGGTAAAATCTGGGGACGGGGAATCATGCATGGCACGCAAACCCAGCTAAACTTTATCCCCGAACAGCACACAGATTTCATCTTCTCCGCGATTGGGGAAGAGTTGGGGTTTGTCGGCTCTATGTTTGTACTGCTGGCTTTTTTGGGAATTTGCTGGCGCTTATTAATAATTGCAGTTAGATCTAGAGATAACTTTGGTTCTCTACTAGCGATCGGGGTATTCTCAATGGTTTTGTTTCAAACCACGATCAATGTCGGCATGACAATTGGTGTCGCCCCGATTACGGGTATTCCGCTACCGTGGCTCAGTTATGGGCGATCAGCTTTACTGACTAACTTCATTGCGCTTGGTTTAGTTGAATCAGTAGCAGCGCATCGCCGCATGATCAAGTTTTAGCACTCAAAGGTGAGAGCTTTCATACACACAATGTCACTCAATGAATAACGAAGCAGAAATATGAAACAAATCTGCCAATTTTTTGATCTGGTTTGTTGTAAGCTCTCGTTGCCGTTGCAGTACTACATTTAAGTGAGCCTCATCATCAAAGATAGAGAGTAAATCTGATAGCTGTACATTTTCCTCTGCAATCAATGCCTTCAAAAGTTCTATCCCTTTGAGTACTTCAACAGGGTTGTGTTTTCGCTCGTAATCGCAGACAAGCATGCTCAAAACCTCTAAATAATCGCGCTCATCTTGAGTAATTTCCCTCTTATCTACCAAAGTGTCAATTTGAGTTTGAGTCGCCTCGAAATCCACCTCTGACAAGATCGGGCGCGGAGGAAATTTCATTTTAAAACTGCTGCAAAAAACGTAGATCGCTGCTGAACAGGCGGCGGATGTTGTCGATTTGGTGCATTACCAAGGCAATGCGCTCGATGCCAAATCCACAGGCAAATCCTGTGAGCACTTCTGAGTCGTAGCCAACTGCTTTGAATACATTGGGATCGACCATCCCACAACCACCTAGCTCCAACCAGCGACCGTTCCATTTCACATCTACCTCAGCCGAAGGTTCGGTGAATGGGAAATAACTAGGACGAAAGCGAACTTCCTGTTCGCCAAATAATTCTTCGACAAAGGTTTTAACCGTACCTTTGAGATCGCCAAAGGTTAGCCCCTCTTCTACGGCCAGTAATTCGATCTGGTGGAAGACAGGCGAGTGGGTAGCATCAATGTCGTCTTTGCGATAGACGCGACCGGGGCACACTATGCGCAGAGGTGGCTCGTTGGCTTCCATGTAGCGAATCTGCACGGATGAGGTTTGGGTACGCAATAACTTGCCATCGCTCAGGTAGAGCGTATCCTGCATATCGCGGGCTGGGTGATCGGCAGGAGTATTCAGGGCTTCGAAATTATAGTAGTCAGTCTCGATTTCTGGCCCTTGCGCTACCGTGAATCCTAAGCCAACCAGAATATCTAAAGCTCGATCGATCGTGCCCTGAATGGGATGCACCCTACCCTGAAGCGCCCGGATTACGCCTGGCATTGTCACATCTAAGGTTTCTGATTCCAGTCGACGATTTATTTCAGCCTTTTGTAATACCAGTTTGCGATCGTCTAGCTGAGTTTGTAATGACTGCTTGATCTCGTTGGCGATCGCTCCTACTTGAGGACGTTCGTCAGCAGACAATTTGCCCATTGCGCCCAGGATTTTTGACAGCACGCCTTTTTTTCCCAGGTACTCTAGTCTGACCGACTCTAGTTGTTCAGCAGTTTGTAAGTCAGCAACAGAACGTGCTGCACTATCCGCGAGGTCTTGCAATTGTGATTTTAAGTTATCTAAGTCAGCAGTCATTAAATCTTTCAACGAAAATTGCTATGTCAGGATTATGGCAAATCATCTCGCCAAGTCTTGATAGCTCATTCTATAGCAATCCC
>JANMRU010000255.1:0-33209 GCA_031388585.1 Pseudanabaena sp. SOY_30_concoct_251
CATTTATCGTTTCCGTGAGAAAGGACGAGGAGTTGTAGTAGCAGAGTCAGTCGATAGTGAGTACACGCCCAAGCTCGGCATATCCGTAAATATAGATTGCTTGGGGGCAAATATTGAAGCATTTAGTCGAGGAGAGTACCATGTTATCCACGATATTGAATCCGCCAACCTTGGTAATGACACTTTGCAATTGTTAAAACAAGGACAAGTTAAATCGCGTCTTGCTGTTCCCATTCTTATAGAAGATAAAGCAGAGGATAGCAAATCTCAAACTTCACCAAAGCAAGCGTGGGGACTATTAGTAGCCAATCACTGCTCTAAGGTGCATCACTGGCATCGCCAGGAAATTAACTTGCTAACGGCGATCGCAACCCAAGTTGCGATCGCCATCCGTCAGGCGCAGCTATATGCCAGATTAGAAGCAAGTAAGCGTCAGTTAGAGAAATCAAATCGCGAGTTACTCAGACTTGCCTCTATGGATTGGCTTACCCAAACCGCCAACCGCTTGCGATTTGATGAATGCATTAATCAGGAATGGCGACAAATGGCGCGTGAAAATGCTTGTATTGCCCTGATTATGGGCGATATTGACTATTTCAAAGCCTACAATGACACCTATGGTCATCCAGAGGGCGATCGCTGTTTACAAAAAGTGGCAAAGGCAATTACTAAAACCGTGAAGCGGCCTAGGGATCTCGTCGCTCGTTACGGGGGTGAGGAGTTTGTGATTATTTTGCCTACGACCGACATCGAGGGCGCAAATTTCATCGCCGAGCAGATCAGAGCTAGTGTCAAAGCTCTAAAAATTGAGCATGAAGAGTCCCCAATCGATCGCTATGTCACGATTAGTTTAGGTGTAGCAGCCATGACACCTCCAGTCGGCTCCCCTCCATCAGTGCTGATTGCTGCTGCAGACTATGCTCTTTATGAGGCTATAGGCAGAGGGCGCGATCGCATATATAGCATTGGTTAATTGCATTACCTAATCGCATCCCGATTGCTCAGAGATCTAGGGGAGGCGATCGTGGTTCTAAATCAACCCCTAGGCTAAATAGGTAATATGTGATAATTAATACTCCATAAATCTAATTTTTGTCCCATGAATATCCTGGTTCTAACCTGGGAATTCCCCCCACGTATTATTGGAGGCATTTCACGCCACGTGGCGGAGCTTTATCCTGAGTTGGTAAAGCTAGGACACAATATCAATCTAATCACCGTACAGGTTGGTGGAGTTAGCGACTACGAGATCGTTGAAGGTATAACAGTTCATCGCGTTCCAGTAGTTGGCGATGCCGATTTTTTCGGCTGGGTCAAGAATATGAACGAGAGTATGGTGACATGTGCGACTAAACTACTTGGCGAGCATAGCTTCGATCTGATCCATGCCCATGATTGGCTAGTCAGTGAAGCTGCTACCCATCTGCGACAGCAATATCATCTACCTTTAGTTGCCACCATTCACGCCACCGAGTATGGCCGCTATAACGGCATACATACTAATATGCAAAGATATATTCACGATCAAGAAGTCTTTCTCGCTGCTGAAGCCCAGCGCGTCATTGTTTGTACTAAATATATGCAGAGCGAGCTGGAACGCGCCTTAAATTGCCATGCAACTAAAGTAGATATCGTCTACAACGGACTCAGTCTAGAACGCGCCACGCGATCGCAACATATGGATTTTGATCGCGCCATGTTTCGCAGTCAGTTTGCTGAGCCTGACGAGCAGATTGTTTACTATGTTGGCCGACTCACCCACGAGAAAGGAATCTTCTTGTTGCTGAACGCTGCCCCTAAGGTAGTTGCAGAAACCAATGGCAAAGTCAAGTTTGTGATTATTGGTTCTGGCGATGCCTATTCAATCCTATTGCAGCGTCAGGCATGGGATCTAGGTCTATCTCACAGGGTATTGTTTACTGGCTTCATGTCAGATGAGGACCTGAGCAAATTCCAAACAATTGCCGATTGTGCGGTTTTTCCCAGCCTTTACGAACCATTCGGGATTGTTGCACTGGAGAGCTTTGCAGCTAAAGTTCCTGTTGTGGTATCTGATACAGGCGGTATGCCCGAAGTTGTGCGAGATGGCCTCACAGGGATAGTTACTAAAGTAAACAACAGTGATTCGTTAGCCGAAGGTATTCTCGAAGTTTTGCAAAATCCTGAAAATGGCAAGAAACTAATAGAAAATGCTCAGTTTGATCTTAAAGAGCGCTTTGCTTGGCCTCGCTTAGCAAAACAAACCGAGAATGTTTATCAAAATGTACTGGCCCAGATCGAGCAAATTGTCGTAGGTAGACCATCCGCGTAAAAGTTTCTATGGAAGAGCCCATGCAAAAAATTCATAGGGCGCAGCAATAAAGATATATGATGGTCAGTGGTTTAAAAAACTTAATGCCATTTTGCGCTTTGACCTAGTGACAGGTAGCCTTATAGCTGAACGCTAAGAGCTATTAGGCTAAAAACGGAGCCGCAAGATGGTTTGGTATTAATTTCCCAACGTTGTTCTTAACACTTTTACAGCATTTGACTCATGCCAAACCTCAAGAATATTCGCGATCGCATTAGCAGCGTTAAAAACACACGTAAAATCACTGAGGCAATGCGTCTAGTCGCTGCGGCCAAGGTGAGAAGAGCCCAGCAGCAAGTACTCGCTACTCGTCCCTTTGCAGATCGTCTTGCTCAAGTTATCTATCGCCTGCAAACACGACTGCGGTTTGAGGATGTCAATTTGCCATTGCTCCAAAAACGTACTGTTAAGAATGTAGGCATTGTAGTTATATCGGGCGATCGCGGTCTGTGTGGAGGTTACAACTCCAACGTTATTCGCCGCGCGGAGAACCGTGCCAAGGAATTAAGCGCACAAGGCATAGGCTATCAATATATTCTGATCGGTCGTAAAGCGATCCAATATTTTACTCGTCGCGAGCAGCCCATCGAAGCCACCTACAGCGGACTCGATCAAGTTCCTAATGCCACAGAAGCAAACCAAATCGTTGATGAGATGACTTCTGCTTTTCTGGCTGAACGCATCGATCGAGTAGAACTAGTTTATACGCGCTTTGTCTCGCTGATTAGTTCTAAGCCAGTGATCCAAACTCTGTTACCTCTAAACCCTCAGGGGCTGGAACCAACCGATGATGAAATTTTTCGCATGATCGTTCGGGGCGGCCAGTTCCAAGTCGAACGTGAGAAAGTAGAAACCACAGTCAAAGAGTTGCCAAGCGATATGATCTTCGAGCAAGATCCCTTGCAAATACTAAATTCTTTACTGCCGCTCTACCTTGGGAATCAGTTGCTCCGAGCATTGCAAGAGTCAGCTGCTAGCGAGCTAGCTTCACGGATGACCGCGATGAATAACGCCAGCGAAAACGCCAACGATCTGGTGAAGAGTCTAACCCTGGTATATAACAAAGCCAGACAAGCCAGCATTACACAGGAAATTCTGGAAGTTGTTGGCGGTGCTGAAGCCCTCAACTAACTTTTTTGCGTTTCTCAGGGTTTCTCCGCAGGTTAATTGAATGTTACGAGGAATGATTTCAAGCAAGAATTAAATGGGGAGTTTGAGGGCTGCGCCCTCAATTGGGGCATAGCCCCAAACCCCTTCAAATATGGATCTTCTTTTAGTTCTACGTAAGGTAAGTAAATAAATCCCCGTCTTCTCAAATCGAAGACGGGGATTTGCTTATTTGACCACATACTTAGTAGCGCCACCGAGGTCTGTAATAGTTGCGATTGCTGCGATGGTGGTAGTAACCAGGCACTCTATACCTGGGAATAATATATGTGGGAGCGGGCACGACATAAACCCGAGGTGCGTAAACCCTGGCAGGGTAATTATAGGCAGGGTATGAGTTATAGCTATAGGGATCGCGACGATAGTGTGTTGTATATGGATCGGGGGAATACCCAGGGTAATAATAATTATTTGAGTAAGGAGAACTCGATCCATATTGCAGGTATACATCCGTGTTACCCACCCGCACGGTTCCACCTACTACAACATCTGCCTGAGCAGGTAGGGCGATTGCGGTAGAGGTCAATCCCGCAACTAAAGCTACGGTAGAGAGCAACTTTTTCATAAAAATCTTTCAACCTTTTTATATCTAGGCTTGCAGAGGTAGGCTAGTCTCAACATCTCCTCATACCGCAAAGGTCTACCTTCTATGTTCTATGGTACTTGCTAGATTTTGCTACTGGGATGCCGCATTTTAGATCGACATATTTTTTAACTAATTTTGAAGCGATCGCTAATAAAAACAAATATCTAGACCTTAGGCTTACCGGCTAACGTGTACACATATCTCTAAAAAGACTGAAGATTCTGGGTTAGATCCCCCCAACCCCCTTAACAAGGGGGTTGGGGGGATCTAAAGCGTCAAACGAAACAGATAACTTGTGTGTACACCGTAGGGCTTACCGAATAAGGCAACAACGATTTTTTCTTGATATTTAGTTGCAATTCTTCAGGATTGCCAAACCTGAGAGCATGTAAACTTATTTGTTGCGATGGGTAACATAATGCCTAAATGCTGTTTCGCTTAATCGTCAATTAAACATCCTAAGTTCTCAAGAAACTCTTACATTTATGCAAAAAATCTACTCGGAAATGCTAGAAGTCTCGCAAGATCCCAACCTAAGTCTCTATATTGGAATTTGCGCGGGCATTAGTGTCACTTTGTTCACCATTGCCTTCCTCATAAAGATTAGAGAACAGCAAAGCGCAAGAAAAGCCAGCTTGGCTCAGCGTAAACTCTCGCTCGAAATCCATTACAAATCAAGCCAACAGGAAGTTAAAGAAGTAGCTTCTGTTTCATAGTTAGCAATTCGGCCAATGCTGGCTGATTGCTAGTGGTCTGTCAAGAATTTTTTGATGGGTTGAAAACCCTCAAAAAATACACACCAAAGACTCTCCAGCTCTGATTTACTAATAAACTAAAAGCTGACAGACTACTATGGCAGATTGGGGTATTTACGGAAATTAGGCTTGCGCTTCTCTAGAAAAGCTTGCTTGCCTTCGCGTGCTTCTTCCGTCATGTAAAACAGTAAAGTGGCATTACCTGCCAATTCCTGAATGCCTGCCTGCCCGTCACAGTCAGCATTCATGGCTGCTTTGAGGCATCGAATTGCTAGCGGGCTTTTCTCTAAGATTTCCTGCGCCCATCCAATTCCTTCTGCTTCTAGTTGGGCGACTGGTACTACCTTGTTGACTAAGCCCATGTCCATTGCTTCTTGAGCACTATACTGGCGGCACAAATACCAAATTTCTCTTGCTTTTTTCTGCCCGACAATCCGGGCAAGATAGGATGCACCAAAACCACCATCAAAGCTGCCTACCATCGGACCAGTTTGACCAAAGATGGCATTGTCAGCGGCGATCGTGAGGTCACATACTACATGTAATACGTGCCCGCCACCGATCGCGTACCCAGCTACCAGGGCAATTACTGGTTGGGGCATAGTGCGAATCAATCTTTGCAGATCCAAAACATTGAGACGCGGTACACCATTCTCTGAGATGTAGCCAGCTTCTCCTCTAATTTTTTGGTCACCACCCGAGCAAAAGGCATATTTCCCATCGGGGGTCGGCCCTGCACCAGTCAATAAAACCACACCAATGTCGGTATCTTCACGGGCATCTGTGAATGCTCTGATCATTTCCGAGATTGTCTGCGGGCGAAAAGCATTACGGACGTGAGGGCGATTTATTGTTACCTTAGCCATCCCATCAGCTTTGTGATACAAAATATCCTCAAAGCCGACAATCAACTCCCAGTTTGTCATTTAATCTGCCTAGAATTTGCCAAAGGGTGAAGTTAGCTATCCGAACCAGGGGAAGACTCGTATAATTCATCAAGGCGCAATCGCGCATCTTCTACACCCATTGAACGAATTACTAGTAATGGTTCATCAATGATATTACCATTCGCATCTAGCAGCTCAGGATGGATAAATTGGCGAGTTCTGGAGGAAGTTGCCTTTATTTTGTTGGTATAGCTGTTTTGACTTTTCGCTTCGTTCTGCGCGAGAGAAATCATGCTTCGAATCAGATTTGTGACTGCAAGCAGTGATAGAACGGTAAATGCAACTATGTAAATGATATGCAACATGGTTTGTAATATATATGGACTTAAATTTGAGACTAAATTGGCTTAAAAGTTGCTTGTTGATTAAAAGGTAATCTTTAGTTTGCCTTATTTTGACGGTAGCGCATACCGATAGCTTGACATTCTAGTAAAAGATGGTGCCAAGGCATAATCGTTGATACTTCTATTCCGACTTGTTTGCCAGTTGCCTCATAGAGCATTGTTGCTACGCCTAACTCTTTGAGAGCATTTTCTATCCTAGACAACAAATTAGATTGTTCGGCCTCTGACATAAAATCTAATCTGTGAGCGCTAACTAGATCGAGCGATCGCCCTAACCAGTGACGAATATCCTCAAGCAGAGGCTCTAGAAGGCCTTGCAACAACTCAGACTCAGAAGATGATGGGATATTACTCATGTGTGTTTGCTGCCTCTCTTAGCCAACTCTGCCAGTAAATTTATCCTTGTTTTAGTTGCGAGCTAACAAACATAAAACTTAGCTACGCTACCTAAATTAAGATTTTGATATTTAGTGTGCTTATCTCTACTATTAATTATACAAAAAAATTGTTACTTTTCTTAATATTTTATCTAATTTTTTATTCCTGGGGTTGCAGGGGTTTCCTCACCCTAGCTAAAGCCGCTACTCTTCGAGCCAAGATTTGCAACCAGGCTTGGTAACATGCAGGTAGAGTGTTCTTGGAATTATGCAGATATATCTCGACCATGGCGCGACTACGCCAACCAGACCAGAAGCGATCGCCCTGATGCACGAGGTAATGGCGGCACAGTGGGGTAACCCATCAAGTTTGCATACTTGGGGTGAAAGATCGGCGATGGCGATCGAAAGAGCGCGTCTCATGGTTGCTAATTTAATCAATGGTGAAGCGGAAAATATCATCTTTACCTCCGGCGGTACTGAAGCAGATAATCTGGCTTTATTTGGGGTGGCAAGGCAGTATTCTCAACCACAGCACATGGTGATCTCAACTGTCGAG
Organism: Pseudanabaena sp. SOY_30_concoct_251; assembly: GCA_031388585.1. Taxonomy (GTDB): domain Bacteria; phylum Cyanobacteriota; class Cyanobacteriia; order Pseudanabaenales; family Pseudanabaenaceae; genus PCC-6802. The sequence continues at coordinate 7,086 of JANMRU010000255.1, forward strand.
CACTCAGCGATCGCGCGTTCAGCCGAGTGGCTTGAACAAATGGGATGGCAAATTACCCGATTGTGCGTAGATCGAGCGGGTAGAATCGACCCCCAATCCCTAATAGGGGCATTGCAACCCAATACCGTTCTGGTATCGATTATCTACGGCCAAAACGAAGTGGGGACGATCCAGCCCATTGATAAATTGGGGCAAATTTGTCGCGACGCTGCCGTGTGGTTCCATACGGATGCGGTGCAGGCAGTGGGCCATATCCCGATCGATGTCCAGGCTTTACCCGTGGACTTATTGTCTATGTCGAGTCACAAAATCTATGGCCCGCAAGGTGTAGGCGCTTTATACATGCGTCCCGAGGTGCGTTTACGACCTTTGCTCCTCGGTGGCGGCCAAGAAGGCGGGTTACGTTCTGGTACTCAGCCAGTAGCAGCGATCGCCGGATTTGGCTTGGCAGCTCAGTTAGCGCAGCAGGAATTAGCCATAGAATCGGCACGATTATCACAGTTGCGCGATCGCCTATTTACCCAGCTATCTGACATTCCCGATCTCATACCTACTGGAGCAATCCAGGCAGAGAGATTACCTCACCATGCCAGTTTTTGCCATAGCCGCATCAATGGTCGTCGCCTGGTGCGCGCCATGAACGCAGATGGAATTGCAATTAGTTCTGGTTCGGCCTGTAGCAGTGGCAGTCTAGTTCCCAGTGCAACGCTTTTAGCGATGGGTTACAGCCAAGCGCAAGCTTTAGGCGCAATTCGCTTAACGCTGGGGAAGAGTACTACTGAGGCTGATATCGACCGAACTGCTGAGATCTTGCGACAGGCGATCGCGCAAGCGGAGGCAGAAGGTTAAGGCAAGTTTTCCCATTACTTAGAAATTCAAGAATTTCTAAGTTGAGCTACTTCTTCTAAGCTAAGTCCAGTAGTACTTGCGATCTCTTCATCATCAAGCATATTAATCAATTGTTTAGCAATCTCAAGCTTTGTCTCAAGCCTTCCCTCCTCTTTGCCCTGTCTTAGCGCTTTTTTAATTGCATTACGCTGATCGTGAATAAATATCTCTCTATGCTCTAAGTCATCTAACTCATCCTGGCTGAGGTTGGCTTGGTTAGCAATTTCAAATGCTTGCTTAATCTCTGGCACTACATTCATACTCTCTGGTACTACTTGTAGTTGTCTCGCGCTCTTGAGGAAATATAGCCATTTATCCGCTAATGTCTCTAAATCGTCTACTCCTTTTTTAAATTTAGGTAATTCTACAAACACTAACTCGATGTCATGGATTGGGTAGTCAACTAGAAAATCTTTTTCTTTGAGGATGAAACGAGATTGGAGTTGATCTAACTCAGGAAACATCTCAAAGTCAGTAATTGTTAAGGCAATCACGGGATCTAGTAGAGTATAGTCTTCGCCTTTACCTAGTTGAATGGAATAAGCTTTAGCCGCATTATATAGAATTCGCTTTTCAAACCCTTCAACATTCAGTACCTGCATTTCGATAATCACGGTTGTGTTGTTATCGAGGTCAGCCTTCACATCTAGATAGGTGTCCTTCACACCTCGGATACGCGGAGCCAGATAGGGATTAAGGATTTCGATTTCCTGGATTGTGCGATCGCCGTTGTAAAGGATGGCATTGAGGAAGCTAATCAAAATGTCATGGCTCTGTTCTGAGCCAAAAATCTTTTTGAAAGCATAATCCGTCTTGGGATTAATGAAGCGCATATCTTTTTTACCAGATCGATCCTAATTCGATCTTATCAAGCTGCGATCGCTTGTAGGATTGTTTCACCTAGTTAGCCGTTCCGTCTATGCTTAAAAAATTTCAGTGGACTCCCTATCTTTTCCTGCTCCCTGCGATCGCACTGCTAGGAATAACCACCTTTTTCCCTGTATTGCAGGCGTTTTATCTCAGCTTCACTGACTATGATTTTATCAGCACTCCTAACTTTATTGGCTGGAAAAACTATGCTGACCTATGGGGCGATCGCGTTTTTTGGAAGGTACTCTACAACACTCTGATTTACCTGGTTGTCGCCACACCTTGCCTGGTGGTGATGCCGCTAATCATTGCGATTTTGGTGAATCAGAAATTGCGGGGCGTTCAAACATTTCGCGTGATTTATTATTTCCCGGTGATCGTTTCCGTGGTAATTGCCGGACTTGCCTGGAAATGGATCTACGCCGAAAATGGACTGCTGAACTATTTTGCTTCACTAGCGACATTCCAATCGGTTAAAATTTCCTGGCTGACTGAGCCGAGTATTGCCATATTTGCGATCGCAGCGGTAGTGGTTTGGCGAGGCTTAGGCTATTACATGGTGATTTATTTAGCGGGATTGCAGGCGATCCCGCAGGATTTGTATGAAGCGGCGGCCATTGATGGCTCTGACGGCTGGCGCAGACATATCGACATTACAATTCCGTTAATGCGACCATATATTTTGCTAGTTGCTGTGATTTCGGCAATTTCCGCGATGAAGATATTTGAAGAAATCTATGTGATGGCACGCGGCGATCACACTAATAGTACGAAAACGCTTGTCTATTATTTGTACGATAAAGGCATAGGTAGTTTGGAAATGGGCTATGCTTCGGCAATTGGCGTAGTTTTATTTGTAGTAGTATTTGCGATCTCTATTGCTACAGTTAAACTCACGAATCCGACGGCGAGTAGTGGTGCAGGAGTAAAGAGATGGCAGTAAATCGTAAAACCATCAATCTAGGGTTGCCTAAATATCTACTGCGATATTTAGTTTTAATCGCGATCGCGATCGTCTCAGTTGGGCCTCTGCTTTGGCTAGTCAGTACCGCCTTTAAATCGCAGAGTGAAAATATCTTTCGGTTCCCGCCGCAATTCTTTCCTGCTCAACCAACGTTTGACAACTTTATCAAAGTATGGAGAGAAAACCCTTTTCACATTTATCTCTTTAATAGTTTTCTAGTTTCAAGTATCACAGTAGTTCTCAATCTGTTGTTTTGCTCTCTGGCGGCTTTCCCATTGGCACGATATGAATTTAAAGGGAAATCTCTCTTCTTCTGGTCGATTATTGGCACGAGTATGATTCCATTCCAAATTACGATCGTGCCGCTCTATATCCTGGCAGTGAAGCTAAATCTTTATAACACCTACGCTGGGTTGATTTTTCCGTATGTGGTTTCAGCGTTTGGCATCTTCTTGATGCGTCAGGCATTCCTAGGCGTACCGAAGGAATTGGAGGAAGCAGCCCGAATGGATGGTTGTTCGACCTTAGGGATCTGGTGGCATGTGATGTTACCATCAACTCGCCCGGCGCTGTCAACGCTGGCGGTATTTACATTTGTGGCAATGTGGGGGGATTATCTGTGGCCGCTGATTGTTGTGAGCGATAGCAACCCTGCCCTGTTTACTTTACCGTTGGGGGTAGCTAAATTGGCGAGTGCTTTTGATGAAAACTGGCGCTTAATTGCGGCTGGCTCTGTAATCTCAATCTTGCCTATTCTCATTTTCTTCTTATTCCTACAGCGCTATGTGATTCCGAGTGATGCTGGTGCAGGCGTTAAAGGTTAATTAGCAGAAATATTTCTATATTCAATTACTACCCCAACCGATCATGATCTCAAAGCGCAACTTGCTCAAAACACTATTTATCCTTTGTGTCGGATTTTGTCTGTCGGCGATCGCGACTCTTAGTTTTACCCCGCCAGCTTACGCCTTGGGTGGTAAGCCACCAGAACTTAATCAACTAGCCCCTACATTTACTCTTCCTACGAATACTGGAACTGGGAAAATTTCACTTGGAGATCTGCGCGGTAAGTGGGTTGTCGTATATTTTTATCCCAAGGATTTTACTTCGGGTTGCACTCTAGAAGCGCGTCGATTTCAACAGGATTTGCCGAAGTATAAGGCAAAGAACACGGAAATCTTGGGCATAAGTGCGGATTCTGTGGACTCCCATGCTGAGTTCTGCGATTCTGAGGGGTTAAAGTTTCCTCTGTTAGCTGATGTCGATGGTGATGTCAGCAAGGCTTATGGTTCGTGGATGGGATTTATCTCACTGCGCCATAGTTTTATTATCGATCCTGATGGCATACTGCGCGATCGCTTTGTCAAAGTTAACCCATCAGTTCATAGTTCTGAGGTAATAGCGCGATTAGATGAGTTACAAGCTAGTGCTAAATAGCGATCGCTAAAGGAATAAACTAGAATCGACGTAAAAAAACTCTCCTAGAACCTTAGCTAGCTCTTGGCTAATTTCTCTATGACCATCTACTAATTCGGAAGCTATTTCTATAGAGTTAAGCGCTTCTCCCAAATCTGTCTTAGTTATTCCTTGCTGGTCTAGCAAAAATAATAAAAGGGAATGAGAAGTTGAAGTTCTGGGGGCATAATACTCTTGTTCAAACCTCTCAATCAGGAAAATCAGCAATTCATAGAGTTCGCTTTCTTCAGGAGTCCGATGCTTACGGTGCATTAACTCTTCGACAAGAGCAAGAGCTTTCTCATTTTCCTCCTCGGTTCGAATCAGTTTAGGTTGATACTGAAGGAGTAATTCTTTATACTTATCTTGATTAAAAGTAAGGGTCATTTTTCCACTTCTCCTTGTCATATTCAGCATGAGTCAGGACATACTTAATGTAAATAAGCTGCCTCCCATAATCGATACATACGATGAGGCGATATCTATTACCTTTAATGTTAAAAACTGTAAAATTGCCTACTGCTTCAGATTTAGGAAATACTGTTTGAATCTCGATTAAATTAGACCAAGTTGCCTGACTAGAAATTTTATACCAGTTATCCAGAGCTTCAAGGCAATCAGCGTGATTCGAGCTAAACTCTCGTAATTGTCGGTAGCTGATGACATGCATCCAGGATCGTGATGTTTGACTTTACGTTCAAAGTAACACAAAATACTCAGCGCATAGAGATCGTTAAATCTTGTAAATAATCCACTACCATCTCTAATATAAAGGGTGCAATAGAGAGTATTAGGGTAATTAGCTCAGCGCCAAGGCAAAAGTTCTATCTATGGGAGGCCTAAAAGGTATGGCAATTGCTTCGATTAACCCGGCCACGGGGGAAACGCTCAAAACTTTTACACCTCTCACTAATGCTGAGATTGACGCAAAACTAGATCTTGCCGATCGCGCTTTTCATGCCTATAAGCTGACTAGCTTTACACAGCGATCGCAGTGGTTATCTCGTGCCGCAGAGATCTTAGAAGCGAATAAGCATAAGTACGCCGAAACCATGACACTGGAAATGGGGAAGCCCATCACTAGTGCGATCGCCGAGGTGGAGAAATGCGCTTCAGTCTGTCGTTATTATGCTGAACATGCCGAGCAATATCTGGCTGATTTATCAGTGCAGACCGATGCTATCCGTAGTTTTATCCGCTATCAGCCTCTAGGGATAGTCCTGGCGGTGATGCCTTGGAACTTCCCATTTTGGCAAGTGTTCAGGTTTGCGGCTCCAGCTTTGATGGTGGGTAATGTTAGTCTGCTCAAACATGCCTCTAACGTACCGCAGTCGGCTTTAGCGATCGAAGAGATTTTGCTCGAAGCCGGATTTCCGCCAGCAGTATTTCAAACTTTGCTAGTAGGGGCCGATCGCGTCGCTCAGATCGTGCGAGACGATCGCATTAAAGCCGCAACACTCACGGGCAGTGAGGCGGCGGGGCAAAGCCTAGCCTCGACAGCGGGTCATGCCTTAAAAAAGGTCGTGCTGGAATTGGGAGGTAGCGATCCGTTTATCGTGCTCAAAAGCGCCGATGTAGAAGTGGCGGCGACCACAGCCGTAACAGCGCGGATGTTAAATAATGGTCAGTCCTGTATAGCGGCCAAGCGGTTTATTGTGGAAGAGGCGATCGCCGATGAATTTACACAGCGGCTAGTGCAGAAATTCCAAGCTCTTAAGATGGGAGATCCCAGGCAGCCCGACACCCAAATTGGGCCATTAGCAACACCACAAATTTTGGCCGATTTGCATAAACAAGTACAGTTATCTGTCGGGCAAGGCGCTAAGGTGCTGCTAGGCGGTAAACCAGTTGCAGATTGGGCGGGTAATTTTTATCCACCAACAATCTTGACTGATATTCCCACGACCAGTCCGGCCTATGCGGATGAGTTGTTTGGGCCTGTGGCGGCATTGTTCCGCGTATCCGATCTGGATATGGCAATTAAAATTGCTAACGATACGGTATTCGGTCTGGGCGCAAGTGCCTGGACTAACGACTTACAAGAGCAAGATCGTCTGATTTCGGAACTAGATGCTGGAGCTGTCTTCATTAATGGCATGGTCAAATCCGATCCTAGAATGCCATTTGGTGGGATTAAGCGCTCAGGCTACGGTCGAGAATTAGGGCTTTATGGTATTCAAGAATTTGTCAATATCAAAACGGTGTGGGTCAAATGAACACAGCAGAATTATTGGTGCATTGCTTAGAGAATGAAGGCGTAGAGTACATTTTTGGTCTGCCTGGTGAAGAGAATATGGAGGTGCTTCGCGCCCTAGCGAAATCCTCCATTCGCTTTATCACGACCCGCCACGAACAGGGTGCAGCCTTTATGGCAGACGTGTACGGTCGTTTGACCGGCAAACCTGGCGTCTGCCTATCAACCCTGGGGCCAGGTGCGACAAATTTGATGACAGGGGTGGCGGATGCTGACCTTGATTGCGCCCCTTTAATCGCAATCACTGGTCAGGTAGGTACTGACAGAATGCACATCGAATCGCACCAGTATCTCGATCTGGTCAAAATGTTTGAGCCAATCACGAAATGGAACGCCCAAATTGTCCGACCCAGCATCACGCCAGAAATTGTACGGAAAGCCTTTAAAATATCGCAATCCGAGAAGCCTGGAGCCGTGCATATCGATCTGCCAGAGAATATCGCGGCGATGGAAGTTGAGGGAGCTCCGCTCTGCACGAATGACACGGGTAAAATTTACGCTTCTTACCGAACTTTGAACGAAGCTGCCGTTTTAGTTTCCAAAGCTAAGAATCCGCTAATTTTGGCAGGTAATGGTACGATTCGCTCCCAAGCGAGTGAGTCTCTAACTGAGTTTGCCACACAGTTGAATATCCCTGTTGTCAATACTTTTATGGGTAAGGGAGTCATCCCTTATACCCATCCCTTGGCAATGTGGACAATGGGATTACAGCAACGCGACTTTATCACTTGCGCCTTTGAGGAAACCGATCTGGTGATTGCGATCGGCTACGACCTGATTGAGTTCTCTCCAAAAAAATGGAACTTTACGGGCAAGGTGCCGATTATTCATATTGGTGAAACGCCAGCGGAAGTTGATAGCAGTTACATTCCGACCGTTGAGGTCGTGGGTGATATTGCTGATGCACTCGTGGAAATTTTGCACCGCGCCGATCGCAAAAATAAACCCGCTCCTCATGCCCTAGAGGTACGCGCCGTTATCCGCGCTGACTATGAGCAGTATGCCCATGATGAAGGGTTCCCCGTGAAGCCGCAGAAAATTGTCTACGATCTGCGTCAGGTGATGGGGCCAGATGATATCGTCATTTCTGATGTGGGCGCACACAAGATGTGGATGGCACGCCATTATCACTGCGATCGCCCTAATACTTGCATTATCTCGAATGGGTTTGCGGCCATGGGCATAGCGATTCCAGGTGCGATCGCTGCCAAGCTAATTTACCCCGATCGCAAGATCGTAGCTGTGACGGGTGATGGTGGATTCATGATGAATATGCAGGAACTAGAAACTGCTGTACGCATTGGCACACCATTTGTGACGCTGATCTTTAATGATGGTGGCTACGGGCTGATCGAGTGGAAGCAGCAAGTGCATTATGGCGAGTCGGCATTTATTAAGTTTGGCAATCCTGATTTTGTTAAATTAGCCGAAAGTATGGGGCTAAAAGGCTATCGCATTGAAGCAGCGATCGACCTGGTTCCCACGCTTAAGGAAGCACTAGACCAAAAAGTACCCACGATAATCGACTGTCCTGTGGACTACCGCGAAAATATGCTGTTCACGCGCAAATCAACCGATCAATCCTGTCCAGTGTAGGCTTAAGCCTAATCAAACTAACCAATATGCGTGTCGTTAACCTTGCTCAGTGCTCTGTTTGAGCCAATGCTGCTGGAAGACAAATTTCTACAAACAAAAGCTACCAATAGATCGGGGACATAGAGGCTTGCGCTTCAGCGGACGGCGACCATGCTTGCATCAGAACCGATAGTTTAAACCTTCGTTCCATGGCAAGCGCTGAAGGGCTAGACGCATGCGTGCGAGGTCTCATACATTCACTTAGAAGGGCTTAACGAACAGCAGCAAATAGATCTCGCCCCCAATCAGAGCGAAAGCCATTTGTGACTTTCCTAAATATCACACTCCAGCGTAGAGCTTGTTCGCTAGCATTATTTGTCGGCGGGATTGTGGGGTCATCTAAGAACAGAAACAAGTTTTCCCGTAACTCAAGATAACGCTTCCGCAATCTCATTCCATCTTCTTGGGTAGGCAACAGAGCTAGAACTGTTTCAAGGTCTCGATACAACCGACATCGATATTGGTAACGAGTTGATTCTGCTAACTCTGACCAACGTCTATGCAGTACAAAAGCTCGGAGGATAAGCTTCAAACTCTAATTATTCATGCCGATCAACTATGTTCCGATCGCTAGATTCCTCTGCATGAGGTTTAATCTGATGTCCAAGCTTGCAGCCAATTGGGAAAGTGGATTGATAAGGGCTGGTGCGCTTGCCAAACAGAGTATAACGGTTATCCCTAATCTGGATATAGGCGCGATCGCCAATCCATTTCATCCCAGGCATAGCCCGATAAGCTGACACAAAAATATTCCCTAAAGGCAATAAGCGCCCGATTTCCTCCGCAGCATCACTGCCTTGCCATTTTTGCTCAGGATTTGCCGCATCGATCAAAATCATTCCCATTTCACAGTCTTGGGATGAAATCTTAAAGCTTTGCAACGTTTCAAGATCCTGCATTGGCACATAGTCAAATAGAACTCCCTTGTCCAGTTTCTCTAAAACCTGAACGAGGCTAACGCAGAGATTACAATTGCCATCATAGATAACGTGATAAGACATAAGCACCAACTGTAGATCTTAGGTTGATAATGTTCGTGAGATTTGCTGCTTGAGTTCGACAGCTTGACTGAGCAGAGATTCGGCAAATACAACAGCGCTATCTTTGGATTTCCCTTTTTTCTTGCTTGTCTCGGCTGTAACACTACCCCCACCTGCAATTTGGGCGAGTTCTTGTTTGCGTTGGTCGAGTTCTAATAATTGTACTCGCACCGTTGTACGCTCAGCGATCGCACCCACACCATTCGATGCCGCAACAGATTCTGTCACTATATGCTTAGAGACCTGGAAATGCCGATCGGCGATCGCAGCCACAATTGGTTGGTGTGTCACGCATAACACCTGGCGATCGCGACCGAGTTGATATAGCTGGAGCGCAATCGCCTGCGATACCCGGCCAGATACACCGACATCAATTTCGTCAAATACTAAGGTCCCAATTGGATCGATTTGAGCAAAGCAGGTTTTTAGTGCCAGTAGAAAGCGGCTCATTTCACCGCCAGAAGCAGTTTCGTTGATTGGTTGTAGCGGCTCACCCGGGTTAGGACTAAATTCAAATGTAATCCGATCTGCGCCAGAAGATATTGGCTCGATCGCGGAGATCGCCACGCGAAACTGTACTTTTTCCATTGCTAAAGACTGTAGAACGGTAATCAGTTTTTGTTCTAGTTGCAGTGCTGCGGTTTGGCGCAATTTGGTTAGAACAGTGCAGGCTGCTTGCAAAGCTTTGAGATCGGTCGCTGCTATTTTCTCTAATTCTTCAATTGATTGTGACTCATTCGTGAGACCATCAAGCTCTTGGTGGAGTTTTTGGGCGTAGGCGATCGCTTCAGTGAGTGTCGGTCCGTACTTGCGGCAAATTTGCTTGAGTAATCTAATTCGATCTTCGATTGTTTGTAAGCGATCGGGATCGCTTTCTAAATTATCGCCGTAGTTATTAATCTGTCTGCCTGCCTCTTCGACTTGAGCTAGTGCTCCAGATACTAGTTCTAATATATCTTCTAAACTAGTATCTACAGCTACCATCTCATTGAGAATTGATTCGGCTTTGCCAAGTAAGTCGGCACAGGCAGAACTACTATCGTTTTGATATAAAGCCTCGTAGATTTCATAGCTTTGTTGTTGCAGATCGACGCTATGGGATAGACGAGTACGCTCGTTCTCTAGAGCGCTCATCTCATTGACATCCTCAAGGTTGGCAGCATCCAACTCCTGAATTTGATATTGCAGGATATCGATTTGTTGCAGGCGGGTGCGATCGCGATTTTGACGTTCTAAAAGTTGCAGGCGAGATTTTTCCTTGATTTCAAACAACTTCGCTACTGTTTCTCGCCGTTGCCAGAGCTCCGCACCACCAAAGTTGTCAAGCCATTCCCGCTGCATTGTCCCCCGACCTAGTAATACCGTTTGTCCCTGCGCCGTAATTTCTACTAAATGTTCGCGTAGCGACTCGATTTGTTGCTTATTCACGACAACGCCGTTGAGGCGAGTACGGTTAGAGCGCGTCGTAATCTCTCGGCTGCACACCAATATATTGCCTTCTAGCGGCTCGATCTGCTGCTCAGTTAACCAATTGAGGACATTGGGAGTGGCGATCGCAAAAGTTGCTTCAACCATGCCCCGTTCTTTACCAGTCCGCAAAGCTCGCGCCGTCACCTTTCCCCCCAGAGCGGCATCAAGTGCATCCAGGATAATTGACTTACCCGCACCAGTCTCACCCGTCATGATGTTAAGACCTGGGTAAAGTTCTAGTTCCAAGCTATCAATTAGGGCAAAGTTTTCGATCTTCAGGCTTAAGAGCATATTGCATGACTCGCGAATACTTGCTACGAGTCATCGTAACCTACTCACTTCACGATTAGGCAGTTTATATGAATTATTGATCGGCTTTGTCAAACTTTCTTATTCTGCCACCAGAATTAACCCCGATCGCGCCGAAATCGACAAACTGAGTATGGAAAGTTCTGGTGTTGATTCCCATGAGACTTCGCCTTTGCCATATACTATTCGTGTAGGTAGATGAGAATTCTCTCCTAACTGCACAGCGAAGCTAATATTTTCTGGTTCCGTACCAGCATTTATTACTATGATCGCCACTTCAAAAGCAAGTTGACGTGCAAACACATAAACTTGCCGCTCGGCAAACAGAATATGATATTTGCCAACCCTTAAGGCAGGATGGGCGTGACGCAGTGAGATCAACTGACGGTGATAGTTCAAAGCTGATTTATCCCATTCAGACTCTGCGGGGAAAGCTCGCCGACAATCTGGATCGTTGGCTCCCGCTAATCCCACCTCATCACCGTAGTAAATACTGGGAGCACCAGGGAAAGTCATTAATAGGATCGTGGCTAATTCGACGCTTGCTTGCGCTTCTCCGACAGAATTATCCTTATCGCCACTGGCAATTGTGAGCAACCTGGCCGTATCGTGGCTATCCAATAGATTTAGTTGGGTTAGCTGAATTTCCCAGTCGTACTGAGCCAATAACTCGGTAATTTTGTGGCCGTAACCAGCAGCATCAACCGCTGGGAAAGTTTCGTAGTGTCGTCCTTCCACATGCTCTTTCACAACGCGATCGCCTGCGGTAAATGCAATCGTAGGGCCGGTAAACAGATAATTCATCACCCCATCAAACTGCGAGCCATCTAGCCATTCACTGGCCTCTCCCCAAATTTCGCCGACGATGTACGCTTCCAGATTTATAGCTTTGACGCGATCGCGAAATTCTTGCCAAAAACCTGGAGTCTTAATGCAGTTAGGAACGTCCAATCGCCAACCATCAACTCCAAGCTCAATCCAGTATTCGGCAATCCGCATGATGTATTCTCGTACTTCAGCGTTGTCATGGTTAAACTCGGGTAGAGCACGGTTACCTATCCAACTGGTGTAGTTGGCGGGGCGATCGCCATCATAAGGACATAGCGGCCAGTCTTCGATCTTGAACCAATCTAACCAAGGTGAATGCGGCCCATTTTCTAGAATGTCGTTAAAAAAGAAAAAGCCTCGACTGGCATGGTTGAAAACTCCATCCAACACCACTTTGATCTGACGTTGATGCGCTGCATCTAGCAGTTGAGTAAAAGCCCCATTACCACCCAGCAGAGGGTCAATTTGGTAATAGTCGTGGGTGTGATAGCGGTGGTTGCATGCAGACTGAAAGATGGGAGTGAAATAGATGGCATTAATCCCCAAGTCTTGCAGATAATCTAGCCGATCGATCGCTCCCCATAGATTGCCGCCTTTGTATCCTTGTAGCGTGGGCATTGCCTCCCAAACTTCTAACGATGTCGATGCGATCGACTTCGGGGGTACTTTCCCTCTGGCAAAGCGATCGGGGAATATTTGATAAAAAACGGCGTGCTTAACCCAATCTGGTGTGTGAATCTGCATAATTTACTTTTTGTGAGATTGCGGGGACGCTAAGGGTGCGACCCGCAATCAATTTGCAATCAGTTACCGTACCTTGACAAAAATTCTTGCCAGTATGCGTTTCCCTAAGCAATAATTTCTATAGCTGGAAGACCGCCAATTCCAGGAGCTCCACCTGTAATCGGAATAGAAATAAGGGGTAAATCCAATAGTCGTGCAAACTTTACAAAACTTGTACCAGTACCACCACCATCACGATCGATGTAAACGCCACCACCATTACTTAAATCAAAGTAGAATGCCGCAATGCCTATAGGTACGACTAAGTTGGGATTTGGTTGCCCAATCCCAACACTCACACTAAAGTTCGCACCTGGTAGTCCACCCGAAACTAAACCAGCACCAAAAGCAGAGGCGGAAATCTGAATCACATCAGCAGGTACTCCCGCCCCTACCAATGGGGTAGGAATATAGTCGGTAATTTCATCAACCTCCCCTGGCGTAAAATTGACAAACTGGAAGAAGTCACTACCACTACCACCAGTGAGTGTATCAATACCTTTATTCCCAACTAGGGTATCGGCACCAGACCCACCATCGATACTATCATTCCCAGTCCCACCATCCATAAAGTCACTGCCATCGTTGCCAGTCAAGACATCATCATTATTTGTCGTTACCAACTTAAAGCCGTTAGCTGAAGTGGCAATTCCGGAATTAGGTGAAAAAGAGTCCCCGATAGTAGTTCCGACTAAAATTTTGCCCTGGATATCCCCCCCAGATTTACCATTGCCAACTGTATAGGTTGATGTTGTATCGGTATTGGCGGTATCCACTGAGGTAATAAACTGACCGTTAATTGCTAGATTCTGAGAGCCAGGTGCCAATAGCTGTTCTCGTGTTACTCCGATCGCAGTAATTGTATTAGTAGCAGGCTGACTATTTCCTAAGGAACTTCCCGCTGTGCCATTAATTTCAATGACCGTTGCGCCGACTGAATTAGTTGAGACCTTGATGGTCGCATTTCGATCTAGCTCACTAATGTTGATGGTGTCACCAGTGCTGAAGTCATTGATGATATCAGAGCCACCAAAGCCTCCTCTATCTCGAACTACCTGCTCTGCACCTACAAAGGCAGTTAAATCGCCTGAAATCGCGGTAAAGAATTGGAACTCATCATCGCCGTCTTCGCCAAACATATCATTGTTATCACTGCCACCGATCAGGGTGTCATTGCCATCTGCCCCCAGCATACGATCCCTACCCCGACCCGCAATCAGCAAATCATTCCCCAAATTACCATTCATGAGATTCCCATTTTGGACACTACCATAAATGGTGTCGTTACCTTGCCCCCCAAACAAGGTGTTACCCCCATTGGTAGAAGCAATCAACAAATCCTTACCTCGGTTCCCCCCCAAGCTATCGGCACTGAAGCCAAAACGAGCACCCACTAGAGTATCATTACCTTGTCCTCCGAATAGGCTATCATTACCGCCTGCGGTTTGCGTAAGACTATCGGCAAATAAAATATCATCATCAGCATTTCCATTTAGTATATCGGAGCCACTGTTGCCATATAGAGAATCATTACCTGCTAGACCTATAGCGCTATCACCCTCTGGAGTCGCTAGATAAGAGTCGTTAGCACTTGTTCCTGTAAAAATAGCCATTTGAATCCCTCACTCCTTCATCTTTTAACTTGAATATGTATCTTATATCAACTTTGACAGGCAAGACAGATAGTAGTGATGCGGCATTCTACTACAGACTTTGTTTAAACCTACCCTTAGCCGTTGAAAGTATCACAATAGCGACTATTAAAGGTTGCACCTTTCGGTATAACTGGAATTTAGGCTGCCTCTGCTTGAACATTGATGCAAAGATCTGATCCCCTACGTTAATCTCATACTGGCAAGCTCTCAATTGATCGGCTAGAAATATCTGCCAATTAGCTGCTATATGATTCTTCTGGGCTACGAACAAATCTGATACTCGGGAAAGGAGATACTTGCAGCATACCTCAGATTGCTTGGCATTAATGCTGTCGAGCCTATTCTTGGAAGGCTCTTTTCTATGGGATTTATTTCACAAAAGGAGCACTCCAGAGCTGCCAATTTTCTTTGTTGAATGGGGGCTTCCACCGTAAAATCAGGCTTAGTTCCAACTTTTGTCTAAGTTGGACATCTGGAGGAACTTCCCAGTAAAACGCCGTTGATATCCCTTCAGCTATCCCATACGTGAAGTGTAACTGTTTGTAATTTTCGACATATCGTTTGCAATCGTGGTAACTTGACCAACGCCGATCTGCTTTATGAGTTTGACCCACATAAAGCAGAATCTGCGCTACCGTATCAATTACAAAATATAGACATGAGTCGCTACCAATTTCAGAAGGGCGATCAAAGAAAAAGAAGTTATGCAGCCTTAAACTAAACGGATCGATGTCTTCTCCATGAGTAGAAGCTTGATGAGACAGCAGATCGAATAATTCACCTTGTTGGACAGATTGACCTTGCCGCATTTCTTGTTGATGTTTGACAATACTCTCTTTCCATTTTTTTAGAGTAGCGCCATCCATTGCCCAAATCGGTTGGGCGGGCTGCGACGACCTGACTTGATATTTGACCTCTGCGTCCGAGAATAAGAATTGCTGTTCATTCTTTTGTTTTGACATGCACAGCTCCGATTGTTTGAGGGCAGGCACAGAGGTACTGCCCTACGATTGTTGATACAATTTTCCGTGGGATCACCATCACCTATGGAAAATACCGCCCAAGAAGCCTTCAATACCTCCCTTCGCAGCTCCACCTTTATATTTTTCCAGGAGTTTTTCTAGAACTTCTCGTTCTTCTCCACTTAGTTTTGTGGGAATATCTACCCTCACGGTAATCAGATGATCGCCTCTGGCGACAGGATTACCCAATTTCGGCACACCCAAACCTTCTAAGGTCAATACCGTACCCGGTTGTGTGCCCGAAGGAATGGTTAAGGGTTTCTTGCCATCAACAGTATCGATCGCAATTTTATCGCCTAAAATCGCCTGCAGGTAAGCAATCTTGACTTCAGAGATAATGTTGATGCCTTCGCGCTCAAACTCATGATCGGATTGTACGAATAGATAAACGTACAGATCGCCAGCTGGTCCTCCTTTCTGCCCAGCATCACCTTCACCCGATACGCGCAACCGTGTGCCACTGTCTACACCAGCCGGAATCGTAATTTTTAGCTTTTTAGTTACCTGATTTAAGCCGTTACCGCCGCAAGCCTCACATTTCTCCTCAATCATCTGACCAGTGCCATTACAGGTCGGGCAAGCAGATACTTGAGTAAAACTACCAAAAGGGGTGCGGGTAGCGCGACGCACTTGCCCTGAACCACTACAGGTACTACAAGTACGGGGTTTGGTGCCTGGTTTTGCACCAGAGCCAGAGCAGTTTGTACAGGTTTCTAGGTGAGAAACATTGATTTGCTTGTCGCCACCAAAGATCGCTTCACGAAACTCAAGTTTTTGATCGACCCTTAGGTCATTACCGCGTGTTGGGCCACTACGGCGACGAACTTGTTGACCGCCTCCCCCTGAAAAGCCACTGAAAAAGCTCTCAAAGATGTCAGCAAACCCACCCATGTCACCAAAGTCTTGATATCCGCCACTTGCAGCTGCACCTGATACGCCTTGCTCGCCAAAGCGATCATAGCGTGAGCGGCTTTCAGGCTCAGACAAAACTTCGTAGGCTCGGTTTATTTCTTTGAAGCGCTCGTCAGCACCGTCTTCCTTGTTAACGTCAGGATGGTACTTTCGTGCCAAGCGTCGATATGTCCGCTTGATCTCCTCTTTGTCTGCATCACGAGAGACTCCAAGGATTTCATAATAATCACGAGCCATAGGCTATTCACTCAGTCGCTTAAAATTTTGATACCTATCTTAATTTAACTCAGCATTCACATTTCTGCCACTATTAACAATTAGGGACGAGTCTTAACCGATACATCACCGTTAACCATCGTTTGGCAGGCAAGGCGATAGTTATCAGGTTTGCGTTTTAGCTTTTTATTCTCAAAATCGGTGCGCGCGGACAGATGCTCAATACCTTCGACGATTTCGACCGTGCATGTACCGCATTGCCCATAGCCTCCGCAGTTGGTCAACTTACCGACAAATTTATATAGATCTATACCGTTTTCTACAGCTTTTATGCGTAAATTGGCACCATTCATCGCAATTACTTCTTTCCCTTCTTCGACAAAATTGATGTTAGCCATAGCTGGGGAGTTAACTTTTGTAAATCAAATATTAAATTTATTAAACCACTGATGTGGATAGACTCACAATCAGCAGAGAGAAGTACGGCAATTCCAAATCTGGGAACTGTGTGAGGTTTGACCATATTTTTTGTTGCGGCATAGTTGCCCATGCGATCGCATGGCTGTGGGGAAGTAGTCCGCGCGATCGTAGTAATTGCCATACCTGTGGATAGACGCTACTCACTTTCATCAATACTACAACTTCTGCCCAGTCTAGAGCAGTCTCTAGATCGGCTATTTGGTGTAGTGCTGGCAAGACGGCTAGTTTGTCTGACCAGATCGTTAGGGGGATGCCGATCGCGGCGGCAGAGGCCATAGGGGATGAAATTCCAGGAATAATTTCAATGTCAATATCGGGATATGACGCTTTTAATCCCCACATTAAGTATGTCTGAGTGCTATAGAAACTAACATCACCTTCAGCAATGAAGGCGACATTTTGGCCTTGGCGCAGGTGTTGAGCAATGTTGAGTACTGCCGTTTGCCATGCCGCCCGTAAAGTGAGTTGATCCTGTACAAAAGGCAACTCTAGCGGCAGCTTGATTTGGTCAGGTCGTAAAAATTGGGCAGCGATCGCTTCAGCCATGCCCTGCTTGCCTCCACGTCCTGCGGGAAATGCAATTACGTCTGCTTTTTGAATAGCTTTTAATCCTTTGAGCGTAATTAGCTCTGGATCTCCTGGCCCAATACCGATACCGTAGAACTTTCCTTGCACTTTTTATCTTTAATCTAGCAATTTTCACCAATCTGGGTAGTGCAGATTTTAGTGGTGGGCACCCACATTGGGCAAACCCTCACTTTACCTGGGACTACATGAACCATTCTTGATTCAAGATTTTCAAGATTACCATTGACGATCGCCGAAATTGGCCATAATTCCAAAAACTTTGGAGAATTCCAATGGCAGGCTTTGCCTGTCAAGAAACTACAGGCAAAGCTAAAACTAATCGACAAGTCAAACTGCGCTCAAGCCAGCAAAATCCACATTAAGCTGAGATCGCTAACTCCACTAGTAGTCTGCCAACTTTTAGTTGATGGGTAAACCGAAACTAGAAAGCTTTTGGGGTTTATTTTTTGATGGTTCTCAACCCATCAAAAAATTCTTGACAGTTCACTATGTAGACTTTCGGCAAGATCTCTGTAAAATTGTCCAAATTGCCCAGAACGTTTGGTCAGGAGAAGAGCATCGCATGGCAAACAACAACAATACAGAAGAAGACGCGGCGATCGCAGATAAATCTCCTGATGCAGCATCAACAATTGAGAAAGCCGATCTAAATTTGCCTTTAGGGTTTGACAAGTCATTGGATGAATCTGAGGGCATAGCATCTCAAATTTACAAAGGAGTAGAACGGCCTATCTCGGAGGAAGAGATGATGCTGACAAAATTTGCCGATGCTGAATCCCAATCTATATCAAGCGAGTATGAAGCAAGCTTGATCGCTGCCGCAAACCCAGTAAGCCCACGCGAAGCGAAACCAACTTTTGCAGACCTACCTGAACAGATAGTCGATCCTAGCTACAGCATTGATGACATCTGGTTCTTAGGTATCGACTTTGGTAGCGACGCTCTACGAGCTAGTTTATTTAACGCGACTACTGGTAAAGTCTATCCGCTAGAATTTGAGACAAATGATGCAAGAGTTGGCAGCATTTTAATCGATCTCGCGCGCACAGATTCATTCGATGAATGGCAAATATCGACAGATTTCAAGAAAATATTCAATCAGATAGATCGACCTGAAGCAAAACTACTAGTTAACTTCAAGAAACTGCTTAAACTAGGCTTGCCATACCAGGGTGTGAGTGCATGGCAGCCGATCGTACAGTGGTCAGATCGACAACGCATTCCTCTAAGGTATTTTCAGATCCTGCTTACACGATTCCTATTGAAGGTGCAATCTTCAGCTAACTGTGGCAGGTTACCCGATCTGAACGAAATTATGCGCGATCGCATCTACGCTGTAATTTTGGGACATCCCACTGCATGGCCTGATACGTACGTACATAATTTACGAGAGTCTGTTCTAGCATCCAAAATTGTCGATCAAGCAGAGCAAGTTATGGTTGTCGATCAAGCGATCGCGCCTTTGTTAGAACTCATCCATAACCATAAATCGCCGCAGGATAATACGTTAATCGTTAACATTGGGGCAGAAACGACGGATCTATTACTGGCAAGGGTAAATAACGGCGTTGTCAGTCGCAGTAATCTCAGCACTCGTGGATTTGATTATGCTGGATTGGGACTTAATCAAGATATCGTCGTGCAATTACTCTATCCCCACTGGCGATCGCTGGCAAATCCCGATCGCGATGCCTGCGATCTAGAGCAATTGATGTTGCCAGCCCCTGGAGATCCTGCGCCTGGTTTGCGTGCTGACTTGCAAAAAAGTTTGATCAGTTCCTCTGTGGGAATAGATTTACTGAATGCTGCTGAGCAATTGAAGCTCGATCTATCGACACATTTAGATCGCGATCGATGGACAACAACGATATGCGATCGCCCTCTAATGGTATGGAGGAGAGAATTGGAAAGTCAAGTAATTCAGCCATTTCTGCAACATCTAAATCGTGGGTTAAACGATCTGCTCAGCAGTTCGGGGATTCTCGCTGATGAAGTGATGTCAGTATGGAAGTTAGGTGGCACTACAAATCTACCCAGTCTATCGCGGTGGTTGGAGCAAAAACTACCTAATGCTGCGATCGATCGCTTGCCCTCATCAACCGTTGCTAGTGGTTTGGCGATCGCGCCCGCATACCGCTATCTGATCGATATTGCGCGACAACAGTATTCTGACTACTTTTTATTACAAGAGATTTGTGGACTCAACTTACAAAGCACGGTTACACCAAGTCAGCTCATGCAACAACTGCAAAATCGTGGAGTTAATTCTAGAGCTTGTCGCGATCGTATTCTCACAATTTTGCAGGGCGACCTACCAATGGGACTTTTTCCTTGGCAAGAGCAAGAGCAGAGCCTTTTCCTCAGCGATCCTACCCTTAGTTCTGATTTGTTCGCGGGTAGATTATTTGAGATGGAGAGTAATGGCACTTATCAACCAAATTTGAGGAAATTTCAGGCGCTTAAAGCTTACCTCCAGGCAATTTTAGGAACTATGCAACAATCTCTAAGTGAACCGTTGGTATTCCCAGAGTTTGGTCGTAGCATATAGAAATATATTTCATTGCAGCGCCCTACAAAACTGGCGATTGTACTGCTTGCCATTCGGTTCTGATATGTTAGGCGCACCATTCCCTCTTCCAGTTTCCTCTTTGTAGGAGCAAAAAATAGAATTCCTATCCAGACTTTAGGTTTTGGTTGAGGAATGGATATACCTAATTTCTATGCTGCCTCAATCCACTCTTGCATAACGGTTTGCGCGTTTTGAAAGGTTCCCATGTAGGTTGCACCAGCCGTACATCCCACAAGTTCTGACATCTCAGAAACAGAAGATTTACCCTCTTCATCCAGTAGATAATTAGCTAATATTTCATTGTCCTCTTGATCTCCCAACCTATTTTTAAGAGTAACTTCAAGAACTTCTTTCACTTGACAAGTTTTTGCTTTACTACCTTCTAGTTAGATATTCAGAATTTATTCAAATTCTATATTTGCCAGTAGTTGACTCAGATGCTTAAAGGAGCTAGTACTGTCAGAAGCCATTCTCAAAATTCTGAGTAGTAGTTTTTCTAACTGATGTTACGTGGAGTGATTCCAAAAAATATTAAGTGGGGGAGTTTGAGGGCACAGCCCTGATCAAGAGCTGTATCCCAACCCCCCTTCAAATATTGATCTTCCGTTAGTTCTATGTAAGGTGAGTTTCTAACTTTCCCATTTTTTGCCAAGAGTTAACTAGAACGCAAACGCTAGTAGAATATGTGGCAAGAGTAACGTGCCAGCTACTACTAGTGCTGCAAAGGCGGCAATTAAAACAGCCCCAGCGGCACAGTCTTTGGCGATTTTAGCTAAAAAATGATAGGTCTGACCTACTGTCAAATCTACAACTGCCTCTAATGCCGTGTTGAGTAATTCCATCGTTAATACCCCACCTACTGTGAGTCCAATTACCGCAAACTCAACCGATGGTAGATGGAAGTAGAGACTTAGTGCCAAAGCAACTGAGCCGACCAAAACATGGATACGGAAATTGCGCTGAGTTGCAAGCGCATAGCTTAAACCTGCCCAAGCAAATTTAAAACTAGCAAAAAGGTTGGGAGCAACTTGAAGAGCCTTAGCTCGTCCGTAGAAAATTTTAGCGTTGAATGTCATAGGTGGCTCCAGACTTGGCACTTCTAAAGTGCTATGACTTAGTTCTGGAGATAGATTGGCTGAAATTGCAATATTTGATTTCATACGATCTGGGGTATCAAAATTAGGTTCTTGCACTATTTCTCGGAAGCTTGCTGTTTCACTTTATCTGATGTGAACTCTCTAATATCTATCAGACTTAACAAAATATCTTGTTGTTCCAACATTCTTTCTAGACTAGGCTCATCGGGATGATCCCATCCCAGCAGATGTAAAAGCCCGTGTGCTGCTAGCCAGACGAGTTCGTATTGATGCGAGTGACCGCGCTCCTGCGCCTGAAGTGCTGCCGTGTTCGCAGAAATCACAATGTCACCTAAATAAGTCGGCTCAGCTTGTAAACCTGCCAAACCTGGTGGTATCGCGGGGATATCTGCTTCCAACGCCGCAAATGCTAAAACATCTGTAGGTCGGTCTTGATAACGATATTGAGCATTTAGCTGTTGAATCTCATCATCATCAGTTAAACGCAAGGCAATCTCATAATTACCATCTTCCTGAAGATGCTCGAGCCAGACCTGAAACCACTGCTGCCAGTCTTGGGCGATGGCACCTGAGTCAGTAAATCCAGCAACTGTGGGGTTTTGCTCCAGATGAAGGTCAATACTCAAAACTTGAGGCTCCCATACCTGAGGTTTTCTGTAATGGAGTATACCCACTAAGAACTTTGGTGTTAGCACCTAGTCCAAAATAACTTAGTGAAATACTACGGCGAGGCCGATCAGTAATCCCACTACGCCGAGTATGGTTAACCCGAAGTGAAAGAGGGAAGTACCGCCCTTCTTAACCATATTTCGCATTGCTAGCTTGACATAGCTAGGTTTTGCTTCTGGTGACAACGGATTACGGTCTTTTGTTGCATTATATTCAGATGCCATGGCAGTTATGGTAGTTGCTGAGACAATTAAATTAAGGTGCTTAACTAAACTTTACTAATAACCTTACCATTTTCGACTTGAAATATTTGGGCCGATTTGAGCCATTGCGCATCAAATGAACCCAGATGTGTGGTTGTGATGATGGTTTGCACTCGATCTTGAATAGCGTCAAGCAGTTGGTTTTGGCGATGTAAATCTAGCTCGGCCAGCACGTCATCTAGTAATAGTAAGGGTGTTTCCCCTGTCACAGCCTCAATTAGTTCCAGTTCTGCCAGTTTCAGGGCTAAAACTAGGGTGCGCTGCTGCCCCTGTGAGCCATATTCGCGGGCTGGGGTTTGGTTAATTGTTAGTAATACTTCATCGCGGTGCGGCCCCACTAAGCTTGTACCCTGATGTTGTTCGGCGATCGCTTTTTGTTGCAGCCCGATCAAAAAAGCTTGCTGGATTTCTTCGATCGCATTGGTATCGACAAAGTCAAATTTGGGGGCATAGGTCAGATTTAAGTTTTCACTACCACCACTGATCGCTTGATGCCAGTGATCGGCAATCGGATTCAGGCGCTGTAATAACCGGGATCGCCTGCGAGCTAGCCGCGTACCCGTAGTTGCGAGTTGTGCATCCCAAAGTGCCATCTGTTCAGGATCGAAGGCTACTTTACCCTGACGAATTGCTTTGAGTAGTGCATTACGCTGCTTGAGCACCTGGTGGTATTGCTGGAGCAAGCTGGAGTAAATTGGTTCTAGCTGAATCAGGACGCTATCTAACCAGTTGCGTCGGCAGTCGGGACTACCGCGTACCAAATCCAGATCGAGGCTAGAAAACTGGACGGCATTAATCTGTCCTAAAAACTCGATGTGCCGTGTGAGATTGACACCATTCACTGCTAGCGATCGCCGTCCGCTACTACGCAAAGTAATCGCTAACTCCATCGGTACCTGGGCGCGATCGCAGATCGCCCTAATTTCTCCGAGTGCCTCACCTTCTTGGACGAGATCTCGATCTCGACTGACTCGATGCGATCGTAGCGTAGCCAATAGTTGTACAGATTCTAATAAATTGGATTTGCCCTGAGCATTATTACCGACCACAATCGCTTTAGGAGCTGCAAACTGCACTGCCTGATCGCTATAATTGCGGAAATGCTTTAAGCTGAGACTCTTTAAATACACGGTTAAAATCTAAGGTTCTGCATGTGTTTGCGGTGAGATACTTGATTGCCTGTTTGAGGAAAAAGTGGGTAATTGCCATCTGCTTAGGGCTTTTAAGCATAGTAGCAGCTATCTTCCTGACCCCTTGTCCGCAACCTCAGGTAGGACTATTCCCTCCCCAACCTGGCAACCCCACTCGTAGGGTTTATGTAATCCAGCACGAATGGCATACAGGTTTAGCCTGGTCACAGCAAGGGCAGATCCCGATTGGGCCAGAAGCATGGCGGCAAGCTCCCTATGTCGAGGTGGGTTGGGGCGATCGCGATTTCTATTATGCAGGCGACAAATCAATTCCTGCCATGTTCAGAGCATTTTTTCTGCCCACACCGAGCGTCCTCCATGTAGTTGGCTTTCGCGAACCACCAGCCGAGTACTTTAAACAAAGTCAAATTTTGCAGTTAGATCTATCAACCCAAGGGTTTAGCAATCTCTTCGGCTATATCCAAGCAACATTTAGTCGAGATATCAAGGGCGATCGCCTGCCACCATTACCTGGTAGCGGTCAATATGGGGTGAGCAATTTCTACCCTGCCGTACCGCAATATGGATTTTGGCTAACCTGCAATGCCTGGACGGCTAAAGCTTTAAATGCAGCAGGCATCCCTAGCTGCCCTAGTCGAGTTTCCCTGCCGCCGCACCTGCTCGACCAAGTTCGAGCTGTCGGGACTCAGTTACATTAGAGCTGTGCTATGATCGCGCATGGAGGGCATATAGCTCAGTGGATAGAGCACCAGGTTCCGGTCCTGGGTGTCGGGGGTTCAAATCCCTCTATGCTCGTAAATTTTAGCAATCTTGTTGTGCAGACATACCTCGACACGCTCTCGGTGGGCGAGGTCAAGCCGTAAAATAAATTAGCTGGTTTTGTCGAAATTTAATCTGGGAGGCATCAACAATGCAAACCACTGAATCTAAGACTAAGAAACTGTACGAACAAGATTTTTCGCTATGGGTAGCTGATACAGTTACCAAATTAAAAGCGGGTAACATCGCTGGTCTCGATATGCAGAATTTGATTGAGGAGATCGAATGTTTGGGTAAAGCTGAACGGCATGAACTTGAGAATCGTTTACGGCGTTTGTTGGAACATTTGCTCAAACGTTGCTATGTTGATAGCGCCTATGACAACCGAGGTTGGCAATTAACCATTAGAGAACAAAGAGATAGATTGCAGCGACTTCTAAAGCAGTCCCCCAGTTTGAATCGTGCTTGTTTGGAAGACCTCCCAGAAGCCTATGCCTTTGCATTACAGCAGGTACGTATCGAGTATGCTCAGGTATTCTTCCCCGATCAATGCCCTTTCTCGAATGATATTGATCTACTGCTAACGGAAGAATTCTGGCAGAATCGTTCGAGTTGATCCTAGCGCTAGAGAATACTACTGCGATTCCTTTAAGGATGCTTACCGCCGCCACGATCGTAGAATTGCAGCCTTCCGTATCCTAGGAACTGACCGTGAGAGGACTCACCAACTGGGAATGCAGTAACTCCAAATAGATAAACGCCGCTGTAGCGAGGGTTATTGTAAGGACGCAAACCAATCGCGATCGCATTTCCAGGCGGAATTGGGGGGCTAAAAGTGATGGTTAGCATCTGCGGATCGCGATCTGACAATGTAATTGCCGCATCCCATCTCTTCTTCTCACTGGATGGTGCGATTGTCGATACAAAGCTCTCTTGCAAATCAAATTCAACCTTTTCAGCACCCTCATATTGATGAATAGTTACTTTCTGCATCGGCTCACCGGCATTTTCTGGGAGCTTCAGCCTGAAGTAATAAGTTGCACCCCATGCATAGACAGCGTTTATGGTTGTTTCAGCATCGACTAAAGTGGGTGGATGGGTGAAGTAGGTTGTGCCATCTCGCAGTTGGAGTGCTTGAGCTGACGGGCTAGAAGTTAAGCTCATTGGAAATTCAATCATCATAAAGCTGAAAGCTGCAGCTAACAGCAATGTTGAGCCTCTTGAGCGGGTTTTGGATAAAGCCTGTCTAAATGTTGTGTGACGTGTTAGCACGAGCGTATTGTACACCCAAACGTGATAACATGACTAGAACTAAAAGGTTAAATATCAGAATATCTTTTGAGCTAAAAGAGAAACTAAAAAAGATTGCTGCAGCCAATAATGTTAACGTCTCAGAGTTTGTTGTAGATCTTATTAAAAGCCTTCCCAAGCCCTAAGATTGGTCAACTTCGTAAGACTACGTTTGCCTCGAAGCGCCTCTCCTATTCCGCTTCGCTGAGAGTAGGGACTGCCGCGATTTAGTTCAACAAGGCCAAACCGTAGTATACTTCGCTAATTCAACTTCATTAGTTTCCAAAGGGTTGAAAGTAGTTCTCTACATCTTAAATTCTTTTTGCAACAAAACTGAGTTTGTTGATATGAATTGTCCTAATTGTCAAATCGCTATACTCGTCACCGATCGCTTTTGCGAGGAGTGCGGTACACCCCTGATCAAAGATTCTCCCCTTACTCAAACTCAAGGTTGTAGTAAGTGCGGAGCATTACCTGTAGACATTGATGCCGAGGGATATTGTTCTAACTGTGGCTTTCTCAATCATTTCGGCGATCGAGATCGCTTTGAGGTGGTGCGATCGAATCATCTCGCAGGGGTATGCGATCGGGGGCTGAGGCATCATCAAAACGAAGATTTCTTGGCTTTGCAGACCCTTGAAAATCCCCATGCCCATCTTCTCGTTGTCTGTGACGGTGTTTCTAGTTCGCAAACTCCCGAACTTGCCTCGCAAACTGTAGCAAATACCACCTGTGAGGTCCTCAGCGCGAGCCTAAATCAAGGCAAAACTTCAGAGGCAGCCATGCGTACTGCGATCGCGGCAGCTTTAAAGGCAGTAAGTAGGTAGGTGGGGGAAAGCTTAACTGCATAAAGTTTGATTAAGAGACTTGAGGTCTATGGAATTTGAATCGTTCTGCCGTGTAGCCTCCTACCTTTGCTCGGGCATCAACGGCATCGATGACAGCATAAGCAAGGTC
>JANMRU010000260.1:0-25442 GCA_031388585.1 Pseudanabaena sp. SOY_30_concoct_251
GGTTGTAGTGGGACGAATTGCCTCAACAATTAACGGACCAATTGTGATATTTGGCACAAACCGACCATCCATGACATCAACATGAATCCAATCCGCACCTGCTGCATCAACCGCACGGATTTCCTCTCCTAATCGGCTAAAGTCAGCAGATAGGATGGAGGGGGATATAACAGTGGTTTTCTGAGGCATATTCGTTTTTGTAGTAGTTATAATCACAGATTTTTTTAATTTTAACATTGGCTGAGGTGCGGAGACTAATCTTGCTTGTAGGGGGCGATCGCACCTCGTCATATAATGAAAGCCTATTGCATTATGATTTTCGGGACACTCTATGCTTTGTCCTTTTTGCCAACATACTGATAGTCGCGTACTAGAGTCCCGCTCTGCGGAAGAGGGCCATAGCATCCGCCGCCGACGCGAGTGTCTGAGGTGTATGCGTCGCTTTACTACCTACGAACGCATTGAGTTTGTGCCAATTACCGTATTTAAGCGCGATGGCACGCAAGAGTCGTTCGATCGCTCCAAACTTTTACGCGGTTTGATCCGTGCCTGCGAGAAGACAGGCGTAGCGCAGGAAAAGCTAGAGGCAATGATTGACGATATTGAAGCGCAGTTGCAGATGCGGAGCGATCGCAATGTCCAAAGTGTAGAAATTGGCGAAGCCGTTCTGGAGCAACTGCGCGAAGTTAACGAAGTTGCGTATGTACGATTTGCCTCCGTCTATCGTCAATTTCAAGGAGTACGTGACTTTGCCGAAGCATTGAGTCATCTGGATCGAGATTCTACTGGCACAAGTAAAATGCGCAAATCCTTTACCCCTCAGACATCCCCATAACCTGAACCAATTTGTTCAGAGCTAAAACCTGATTCGCAAATTTGCGAATCGACGATTGCGGGCAATCGTGATTACGGCTGATGAGGGTTGTCGCTCTAAAAAACTGATAATTTGAACGACATCAACAAGGCGCTGGCCGTTCAAGGCAACTAGGC
Organism: Pseudanabaena sp. SOY_30_concoct_251; assembly: GCA_031388585.1. GTDB lineage: Bacteria > Cyanobacteriota > Cyanobacteriia > Pseudanabaenales > Pseudanabaenaceae > PCC-6802. The sequence goes on from JANMRU010000260.1 coordinate 991, forward strand.
GATCGCCCCGCTGCAAGCCCGAAGAGCTGGCGATCGAACTTGGTTGTACTGCCGCAATCACTAAAGTTTCAGGGTCAATCGTTACACCTAAACGTTGACCTCTGCGATTAGATGGTGCGGCAAACTCAGGGGGGTCAAATTCAGGGTTTCGAGTCTCAGGACGCTTTGCCGTCCTAAAGTTTGAAGCTACATTGTTACGATTGCTCTGAATAAACTGTTGGGCAACGATCGCACTAGTCGCAATCCCAAAAGTAGTACTTTGAAACCCTGGCTTAACTACGGCTTTATTCACACCAATCATCTCACCACGAGAATTGAGCAAGGGACCACCTGAGTTGCCAGGATTTAGAGTGGCATCGGTTTGCAAATCTCCACTTTTAGGGCTAACGCGATTAAGAATCCCTGTTGTTAATGTGCCAGATTGTCCAAAGGGGCTACCAAGCGCAAACACCCGCTGCCCCACTAAAATGCTATTAGATCCAGCGATCCGAATTGGCGGTAGGCGATCGCTAGTCTGCAATCTAATTAAGGCTAGATCGTTGCGGCTATCTACGGCTATAACCAATCCTGTGTATTGCTTACCGGCATTGGTTGTAACCTGCACCTGACCGTTAGACCTACTTATCACGTGATTGTTAGTTATTACCAAACCCTCGGCACTAACTATACTGCCCGAACCTGTAGCCCTTCCGGCTTTGATCGTTACCACAGAAGGATTGGCCGATCTATAGACATCAATACCAACGTTTTCTTCCCCAGAAAATTGGGTTGGGGCTGCTAAAACCGGCAAACTAGAAGCACCGGCTAAACAAAATAATCCTGCGGAAAATGCGCTGACAGTTAACGATCTAAGGCTCATAATACCTAATGAATTAAAGTAGTGAGAATAGTTGAAATAACTTGGCAAACCATCCCCTCACAGCCAATTGCACCTAGGCTAGCATTTGCAATAGTGTCTTGGTAGGCTTAGTCATCAAAATTCGCTGAATTATTCATAATTCCTCACTAGCCCACACAACTCAATTACCGCAGTTTGTAAGGCAGCAGTTTCATCCATACCCCGCTTTAAGCCAGTCTCAAGTCTTAACATAATTGATAGCGATCGCATTAAGTTACTGCTGTGTAAAGGTCGCACCTCTTGCTTGAGGAAATACAAACGCTTAGGATTACCGATTTCTGCTGCTTCGGCGATCGCTTTGTCGTCTCTCTCGCCAGACTCCAGCATTAGTTTGATCCACAGCCAGGCACGAAATTGTCCTGTCAAAGTAGCGCAGATGCGCAGAGCAGCTTCGTTGTTGCGTAATAGCTCTGCGAGTAAAGCCAAAGCACGACTGGTCTCTCCCATCCGAATAGCACCAGCCAATTGCAAGCTATTATGGGCACTAGACATCACCAAAGGCGCAATGTCTTCAGCCTTTAAAGCTTCCGAGCTCCCCTGATGCCAGAGCTTTAACTTGTCGAACTCCATGACCAAACGCCGTGAGTCACCACCCACAGACTCAACCATCAGATCTACACCATCATCAGTGAGCTTTAAACCAATTCCTGCGGCTGTTTGTCTAACTAATTGGGCGATCGCATTGCTATTCCAGCTAGGTATAGGCGAAAATTCCAGAAAGGTGGCATATTTTTGCAAAAGCTTGGTAGACTTTAGCCGATTATCGGGTTTATTAGGCGTGGTTAGTAAAAGGAATGAATTAGCTGATAAATGCTCCAAAGTGCGTTCCAGCTCTATTAAAACCCTATCTGAACAACGCTGGGCAATAGAGGTCTCAGATACCCAGGTCAAACGATTACCCATACCCAAAGGAGGAGTTGCAGCTTGGTTAAGTCCATCTATAATTTGCAGATCGTTAGAAGCAGAGATCTTAACGTAGTTAAAGTCTAGCCACATGGGGTCGAGTAGGTCGGAGCGCAGCTTTTGTGCCGCCTGTGCTAATTGATACTCATCTTCACCCCAGTAGAAATAGGTTGGCATTGTATGATTGAAGCATGTGGTGTGAATGCAAGAGGTTAAATGATTACTAAAAGCCGTTATGGAAAGGCTAGGGCGAATCGAACGCAAATTCGGGCCACCGAAAGCGTAATCGCAGCAACAGCAAAGCATGTTAGAGAGAGGGCAGACGCTTATTCTAGCGTCGGTAAAAGGCTCTTTGACATTCTATTCTCGTTGAGCGTACTGATTTTATTTTCGCCAGTTTACATGGCGATCGGGCTATTAATTTTTATGAGCTCGCCTGGGCCAATTCTATACGTGCAGAAACGTGTGGGGCTCAATGGCCGTTCGTTTGGTTGCATTAAGTTCAGGACAATGGTGGTTGATGCTGATAGCATGTTGCGCGAAGTCCTAAATTCCTGCCCGATCAGCCGCGCCGAATATGAAAATAGTTTTAAGCTCAAGGATGACCCACGCATTACCCCAATTGGCAGATGGCTACGCATGACTAGCCTTGATGAGTTTCCTCAGTTCTTAAATGTGCTTTTAGGAAGTATGAGTGTGGTTGGGCCACGGCCATTGGTAAAAGAAGAATTACCCAAATATGGTAGTGCGATCAATCGCGTCCAGACAATTAGGCCGGGTATTACGGGTCTATGGCAAGTGTCTGGGCGTAATGATATCCCTTACCCCCGTAGAGTTCAAATAGATCTGCATTACGTCAAATATCATTGCTTTATGTTAGATCTCTACATCGTGGTCAGAACTATAGGAGTTGTGGTATTTCCCAAAGGTAATGGCGCGTATTAGCCTTAATTTCCTTTTTGCCATTAACTTGTAGTCTTTAGTTAGGGGCATTTTATTCTCGTTCATGTCAGATCGTTTAACCCACCCGATTACAGCACAAAGCTTTGCTATTATCGATCGCGAGATCGGCGAGCATAATTTCTCGATCTCTGAATATGCGATCGTCCGCCGCATCATTCACACCACAGCCGACTTTGAGTTTAAGCATTTAGTTAAGTTTGAGCGATCGGCGATCGCTTCAGGGCTTGCCGCAATTTCTGCTCGCACTCCCATAGTTGTTGATGTAGGCATGGTAAAGCAGGGGATTATCGGTCTATTGGCTAAAACCTTTGAGAACCTAGTAGTTAATGCTTTAGAGTTTGCTTCTAGTTCTGATTTGGCAGATGCAGGCGACCGCACCAGATCCGAGATCGCGATGCATGCCTGTAAGCGACAGTATCCAGAGGCAATATTCGTCGTGGGCAATGCCCCAACTGCTTTACTGGCTTTATGTCAGCCCACAGATTTTGTTTTTTCCCCAAAACTAATTATCGGCGCACCTGTAGGCTTTGTGTCTGTGTTGGAGTCTAAAGCGGCTCTAGCAATGTCGTCCCATCCTCATATTCGGATCGAAGGACGCAAAGGCGGCTCACCCGTCGCCGCTGCAATTATTAATGCTCTAGTTACTCTTGCCTGGGAGCAAAAATCCTGATGAATCATCAGACCAGCAAGCTAAGGTCGCTTTTAACAATCGTTATTTAAGTTATGCTGTAAAGGCCAAGAAATTGCACTATACGCTTGTGGCTGAGCGAGTTTTAAAATTTAATTTGTATGGCATGGTAGCGACTTTGACATCTCCACTCATAACCCCTTTGGCATTTCCTCTGGCTGCTGTAGTAGGACAAGAAGCAATTAAAACCGCATTATTACTGGCAGCAGTAGATCCTGGTTTGGGTGGTGTGGCGATCGCTGGACGCAGAGGCACAGCTAAGTCAGTTCTGGCGAGGGGTCTACATGCGTTATTGCCACCAATTGAAATTGTGGTTGACTCGATCAGTAACTGCGATCCGACCAAACCCGAAACTTGGGAAGATGGCTTAAGCGATCGCCTGGCTGATGCCCATACGGATACGATCGCAAAGGTAATTCCTGCACCCTTTATCCAAATCCCTCTAGGTGTGACTGAAGACCGCTTGTTGGGGTCAGTAGATGTGAGTAAGTCGGTGGAGCAAGGCAAAACCGTATTTCAGGCTGGCCTATTGGCAGAAGCCAATCGCGGCGTATTGTATGTAGATGAAGTTAATTTGCTAGATACGCAGATTTCTAACCTGCTGCTAACAACTCTGAGTACGGGCTACAACCAGATCGAGCGAGAAGGAATTAGCTTTCAGCATCCCTGTCAGCCACTACTGATTGCGACATATAATCCCGAAGAAGGAGGGATTAGCGAACATTTACTCGATCGCATCGCTATTACGCTCTCAGCAGATGGAGTCCTAGGCTTGGACGAGCGCGTTGAGGCTGTGGATATGGCGATCGCCTATGCCAACAACCCTGAGGGTTTTCTGTCGCAGTTCGATCAGGATATCGAGAATCTGCGCACGCAAATTATCCTGGCGCGGGAATGGCTAAAAGATGTTAAAGCCACCACCGATCAAGTAAATTACCTGGTGAGTGAAGCCATACGCGGTGGCGTACAGGGACATCGCGCCGAACTTTTTGCCCTGCGCGTGGCAAAAGCCCATGCCGCTCTAGATGGTAGAACCAGTCTCAATGCGGACGATCTGCGCAAAGCCGTAGAGTTAGCGATCGTGCCTCGTGCCACAATTCGGCAAGAGCAACCACCAGAGCCGCAGCAGCAAACTCCTCCCCCTCCCCCACCTCCCCCCGAGAATTCTGAGCCGCCCGATCAACCGGAAGAGGAAGAAGAGGAACCACAAGAAGAAACTGAAGCGCCCAGCATACCAGAGGAATTTGTATTCGATCCCGAGGGCGTGATTCTCGATCCTGAAGTGATGTTTTTTGCGCAATCCTTAAAACGGCAGGGTAAGTCTGGCTCGCGCAGCATGATTTTCTCTCAAGAACGCGGTAGATATATCAAGCCCGTCATGCCTCAAGGCAAGAGCGATCGCATTGCAGTTGATGCGACTTTACGCGCCTGCGCACCTTATCAAAAAGCACGGCGCAGTCGCAATCCAAATCGCAAAGTGATCGTTGAGAAGGTTGACATGCGAGCTAAACGCCTGGCTCGCAAGGCTGGTGCGCTCATCGTATTTATCGTCGATGCCTCTGGCTCAATGGCGCTAAATCGAATGCAGTCAGCTAAAGGGGCAGTGTTGCGGCTGTTGACGGAGGCATATCAAAACCGCGACCAGATCTCTCTAATTCCCTTTAGAGGTGAACGGGCAGAAGTATTGTTGCCGCCAACGAGATCGATTGAAGCAGCAAGAAGAAGGTTAGACTTGCTTCCCTGTGGTGGTGGTTCACCCTTGGCACATGGACTCACTCAAGCTGTCAGAGTTGGGCTTAATGCTCAGCAATCTGGTGATGTAGGACAGGTAATGCTCGTAGCAATCACAGATGGTCGGGGGAATATTCCGCTCTCGCGATCTCTGGGCGAACCCGCCGACCCCGATATTAAACCTGATATTAAAGCTGAATTGCTCGATATCGCCAAGAAGATCCGCGCCCTCGGGTTGTCTCTACTGGTAATCGATACCGAAAACAAATTTGTCTCGACTGGCTTTGCCAAGGAACTAGCACTGAATGCAGGTGGAAAGTACTATCACCTGCCTAAGGCTACTGATGCGGCGATCGCTACAATGACACGTAATGCCATTAGCGATATGCGAAGTTAAAAAGATCTCATACAGAATTCTTTACTCAAAAATTCCACATTAAAGGACTATCTTCGAGGCGATCGGTAACGGTTCGACCGATCTCATCCATTTCGGCAAGATCTGAAGCCGATAGTTGGATGTCTGCCGCCTGTGCATTTTGGCGGGCTTGATCCTCATGACGTGCACCAACAATAGCATTTGTTAATGGTTGTGCAATTAACCAAGCAAGAGCCAGGTTTCCCAATGTGGTTTGGTTGCGGGTAGCGATCGCTCTTAAGTGACCGAGAGCTTGCTGTGCCCGTTCGTAATTTTCGCCCTGAAATAGCTTATTGGCAACGCGATGATCGCCTTCAGCGAACTGATGGCCGCGTCCAAATTTGCCAGTCAATAAGCCTTGTGCTAGCGATGAATAAGCCAGAATAGAAATATTATTTGCCACGCAGTAAGGCATAAGCTCTCGTTCAGCCTGTCGCCAGAATAGAGAATAGGGCGGCTGAATACTATCAATACATCCGTATTTTGCCGCTTCTTCCAGTTGCGATCGCGAAAAATTTGATACGCCGATTGAGCGAATTTTACCATCCTGCTTTAGCTTGTTCATCGCATCCATCGTCTCAGCTATGGGAATCACTTCACTCTTCCATGAACCAGAAGGCCAATGAATTTGATAGAGATCGATATAATCAGTTTTGAGATTTTGGAGAGAGCGATCGCAGGCTTCGAGCACTAGATCGTATTTAAGATGATTGGCAAATACTTTGGTCGCATAGACAACGGAAATGCGCACATCTGCTAAAGCCTCTGCAATGATGCGCTCCGAGTGGCCTTCACCATATACTTCTGCCGTATCGATAGTTGTAATGCCAGACTCATAAGCAGATCTAATTGCCGCGATCGACTCTGTATCTTCAATCCCTACCCACATGCGCTTACCCGCTTGCCATGTTCCCATCACGATCGGGCTAATCTGAATATCCGAAGTACCAAGAGCTCTCTTCTGCATTCTTGTTACAGTTCCTCACTGATTAGAGTACCTATGCGAGCATAATAATGCAGCTAGAGTCAAAGAGTGTAGTGAATGTTGATATTATTATCCATTAGAACGATCTTTCATGCTAGATGACATAGATATTCCTAACCTGGGAAAAGTACTAGTAACTGATGTTACGTGGAATGATTTCAAAAAAGCATTACGTGGGGGAGTTTGAGGGCTGCGCCCTCAATTGGGGCTGTGCCCCAAACCCCCTTTAGATATGGATCTTCCTAGTTCTACGTAAGGTGAGCTAGTAAATTACAGACTCAACTAAATAATAATGTGAACAACAGTACTGACTTACCTTCAGATCGCTCAGATCCAGAAGAACCTCACAAGGGAGACATATTAGTCATTGATGATAAGCCTGATAACTTGAGGCTACTTAGCTTTTTGCTTGACAAAAATGGGTATAAAGTTCAACAAGCAACGAGCGGCCAAATGGCTTTAGAGTCAGTACAATTGCATCCACCGGATTTGATCCTGTTAGACATTTTAATGCCCAACATGAATGGGTATGAGGTCTGCCGCCAACTTAAAGCTTTGGCTTACACTGCTGATATTCCAGTAATTTTTCTTAGCGCCCTCAGCGATGTCTTTGACAAGGTAAAAGCATTTGAAGTAGGTGGTGTAGACTACATTACCAAACCATTCCAAATCCCAGAAATATTAGCGCGTGTAGAAAATCATCTAATCGTGCGGCGACAACAAGTGATGTTACAGCAGGAAATCTGCGATCGCCAGAAAGCAGAACTCGCTTTACAAGAAGCCAATCTAAGTCTAGAAGAGCGCGTAGTTGAACGCACAGCAGCATTAGAAAGCGCAATCTTAAAGCTTCAGGTTGAGGTAGAAGAGCGCAAAAGAGCAGAAGATCGAGTGCAACAATCTTTGGAAAGGGAAAGAGAACTAAGCGATCTTAGATCCAGATTGATTGCTACTTTATCCCATGAATTCCGCACTCCACTATCCTTAATCGTGATGGCTAGTGAAGCTATAGAGTATAGATACGATCTCCTGGATGCCAATGCGAAAGAGCGCAAATTCAATCAAATCAGGTCAAGTGTCGATCGCATTACACAGATATTAGATGATGCGCTTATGACTAATGAGGCAGAATTAGGTGAGTTGATCTGCTATCCTCTACCAACCAATGTCACGGAATTTTGTCAGACAATCATCACCAGATTCCAGCAAAACAGCGAAGATATCCATAAAATAACGCTTGAAAGCAGTATCCCTTCTGATATCCCGATCTATCTCGATCCGAGTTTGTTCGGGCAAGTAATGTCACACCTACTTGCCAATAGCATCCGTTATTCGCCCAAAGGTGGCAACATTCGGATAGAGCTGATTGTAAAGGATTGTGATTGCATTATCCAAGTATTCGATCGGGGGATAGGCATTCCCATTGCAGATTTACCACATATCTTTGAGAAGTTTTATCAAGCTAGTAATGCTAACAATATTCCAGGTATGCCAGGTGCAGGTTTGGGTTTAGCAATTGTAAAGCAAGCTTTAGAACTACTTGGTGGCAAGATATCAGTCGATAGCGTAATCAACGAGGGTACGGCATTCACAATTACCCTACCACAGGCCACTAATCGTCCCCAAAGAGCTCGCAATATAGATAATTAGATTTCAGAAACATATACCTGTTTTAAGAAATTCGCATTCCTAGTACTACTAGATCGCGTTCGATCGCATCTAACTCTGCAATTCTGGGCATACATCCCCATTGCTCAAACCCAAAACTAGCAAACAATTTTAGACTGGGCTGATTATGTCCAAAAACGAATCCAAGTATGGAGTGTATACCTAGTTTGGGACATTGGGCGATCGCATGACGCAATAGTTCCTTCCCGAGTCCTTTGGATTGCCAAGTAGGAGCAATATAGATGCTAATTTCCGCAGTTTTATGATAAGCAGGGCGCTGATAAAATTCTTGCAAACTAAGCCAACCAGCTATTTCACCTTGACAATCCACTATCCAAATTGGATATTTAACGGGACTATGGGCATGAAACCAACCAATTCGACTTTCTACCGATATCAGCTCTAGGTCAGCCGTAGCAAGTCGTCCAGGGATAGCCGCATTATAGATCTCTATAATCGCAGCTAGATCAATCTCTTTGGCATAGCGTATGTTCACGGCAGTTAATTTTGCGGTATTTATAAACTAATCTACTTTGCTTCCATCCAATTCTTTCCTGCATGAACATCAACTACTAAGGGCACTGATAGAGACATTGCCGATTCCATCGTGTTTTTGATTAACTCTTGTAATTCCTCAATCTCATCAGGAGGAATCTCAAACACCAGTTCGTCATGAACTTGTAATAGCAAACGCGCCTGGTAGTCTTGCAGAAGTTCGTGCATCTTAATCATAGCAATTTTGATAATGTCTGCACTCGTACCTTGAATTGGAGCATTAACAGCCGATCGCAGCGCTCCTGCCTTATGGTGCCCACTTAAACGTTTGATATCGTGGAAATAGCGCCGCCGCCCGGTTACTGTCGTGACAAACCCTTTTTCTTCCACCTCTGCTTCCACGCTTTGCATATACGAAAAGATGCGGGCATAGCGATTGTTGAAGGCGTCAATAAATTTCTTAGCTTCACTGACAGATACTCCGATATCGCGGCTAAATTTTTGCGGCCCCATGCCATAAATAACGCCGTAGTTGATGATTTTAGCAAGGCGACGCTCTTCGCTAGATATTTCTTCCTTCTCCAACAGAATCTGGGCAGTGCGTGTATGTACGTCATCACCCTGATTGTAGGCTTTGACTAGTTCTGGCTCCTGACTGAGATGCGCGAGAATGCGCAATTCGATCTGCGAATAATCTGCCGACACCAGCGACCAACCAGCCTCAGGCAAAAATCCTGCGCGGATGCGACGACTAAATGCCGTGCGAATAGGGATATTTTGTAAGTTGGGATTGGAACTACTGAGCCTACCCGTCGCCGCAACAGTTTGGTTATAGTCCGTATGTATTCTCCCAGTTTTGGCATTAACTAGGGCAGGTATAGCATCGACATAGGTGGATTTGAGCTTGGCTAGAGTGCGATGTTCTAAAATCGTATCGATTAATGGGTGTTCGCCCTGTAGCTTATTCAATACCGCTACATCTGTAGAGTAGCCCGTCTTGCTCTTACGCGATTTTTTGGTGAAGCGATCGCCCATTTTCTCGATCAAAATCTCACTGAGTTGCTTGGGAGAATTGAGGTTAAATTCTTTACCAACCTCCGCATAAGCAGTGACTGCAATCGCGGCTAAATCTTTTTCTAACTCCAAAGAAAGTTCAGCCAGATAAGCTTTATCGATGCGAATGCCATCCCATTCCATTTTTGCCAAAACTAGTTCCAATGGCAACTCAATCTGGTTGAAAACAGCTAATAGCTCAGGAACTGATTCTAATTGACTTTTTAGAATTGGGTAGAGGCAATAGGTGGTGTATACATCTGCACCACAATAGTTGGCAACTTCTGGGATCGATACTTCTGCAATTGACTGGCGCTTGCCCAGCAGGTCTTTATAACTGGTTGTCTCTAGTCCTAGCAAACTACGGGTCATCTCGCTTAAACCATGGCTAGCTTCTGGTTCGACGACATAGCTGGCGATCATCGTATCGAATACTACGCCTGCGAGTTCTATCCCTACTGATTTAAATATGAGGCGATCGTACTTGGTATTTTGCAATACTTTCTGATACTGAGCATCCTCTAAGATTGGTTTGAGGGCATCTATGACTAATTGCAGATCGAGATTTTGACCTGTAGTGTGGGCGATCGGGATGTAAGCAACATCACTTACACTCTCTCCCCAACCGCAACCAATCCCCACTAATTTGGCATCGTGGGGGTTAAGGGATGTAGTCTCTGTATCCCAAGTGGCGATAGTATTCAGAGATCGCAGTTTTTGCTGAAGCCAATCCAACTGCTCAGGTGTATCGACAATTGTCACATCCAGTTGCAATAATTTTAGCGAGGAAGGAGTTGCTTTGACTTCGTTTGCAGCAAAATCAAACCATAGATCCTCCTCGCTAGCTTCCTCTTCAGATAAGTTAGGATTATTAGCTAACTTGGGCGCAACTATCCCGCCCAATTTCGTTTGAATATCATCAATCTTATTGATAAAAGCTTTGAATTCTAAATTCCGCAATAATGGAATCAAGTGTTCGTTATCAAATCCCGTCAGCTTGCATTCCTCCAAATTCACAGATATAGGCACTTCAAGATCGATTTTTGCCATATATTGCGAATGTTTAGCGGCTTCAATGCCTTCTTCTAATTTTTTCTTAATCGCTCCTTTCATGGTGGGAACTGCGGCGAGAACGTTAGCCAAATCGCCGTATTCCGCTAACAATTTCACTGCTGTCTTTTCGCCAATCCCTCTCACGCCTGGGATATTATCAGAACTATCACCACACAGGGCTTTAAAATCAATTATTTGAGTGGGCAGCACACCCATTTTCTCCTGCACTTCCGCCGCATGATATTCATTGATTTTATCAGCGCGATTTAGGTACATGACAGAAATTTGCTTGTCTGGATCGACTAACTGAAACATGTCGCGATCGCCGCTGAGAATTTTAACCGCATATCCTTCATAGCTGGCCCGCTGGGAAAGCGTTCCGATTACGTCATCTGCTTCAAAGCCGGGTAAGGTAAACGCTGGCAAGTTCATCGCTGCCAGAATCTGCTGCAAATTTTCGAGATCGGGAATGAAGTCCTCAGGTGTTTCAGGACGACCAGCTTTGTAGGTACTATCGATCTCGTGGCGAAATGTGGGGGTAGCAAGATCGAAGGCGATCGCCACCGCCGTCGGCTGCTCGCGGTCTAAAATTTCAAGTAAAGACTTCAGGAAGCCAAAACAAATGCTAGTCGGTATACCTGTTGATGTGCGCAAGCCACCATCACCGCGATAGGCAAAGGCATAGTAGGAACGAAATGCCAGCGAATGGCCGTCAACAAGCAGGAATGTCGGTTTTGTCATGATTTTATTATTCTAATTCCTTATGCCTAACCCTAAAAGCTATGCACTCGCTTCTGCCCATTGGGAAGGGGTGTAGGCTTTGATCGAGAGTGCGTGAATGCTGGTTTGCATTTCCGCCGCTAGTGCGTCGTAGACGAGGCGATGTTGCTGCATCATAGTTTTGCCAGCAAACTGAGATGAGACGATGACCAGATTGTAATGGCCGCTGCCTGCGGGAGCATTCATCCTGCCCTGGTGATGCTTGTGGATGTGGCTTTCATCTTCAATTTCTACATACTCGGCATTGAGTCGATCTTGCAAAATTGTTTGAATTTTGGTAGGCGTGTCCATGTTATTTCACGAGTTATGTCACGGGTATTTTAGCAACTATGTCTTGTGATTTACCCCTGCTATACCAGTGATTTTGGCAACCAGTTCCGAGACTGGGGCGATCGCAGCAGGATCGACCGCTACCTGATATTCTGAACAATCTCGAATTTCCATAACCACTTTGGCTAAATCCGCATTGCCTTTTCTGGCTCCCAGACCATTAACCGAGCATTCAATTTGTCTTACACCACAGGCTAAAGCGGCGATCGAATTATCTACTGCCATTCCCAGGTCATCATGACAATGTACTGAAATAATGGCGCGATCGATATTCGGGACGCGGTTAAAGAGCATTTCCAGCAAACGAGAAAAGCTCTCAGGTGATTCCATCCCGATCGTATCTGGGATATTAATTGTGGTTGCTCCGCTGGCGATCGCCACCTCAATCGATTTACACAGAAAGTCTGGTTCACTACGCGGTGCATCAAAAGGAGTCCACTCTACATCCTCACAGAATTCTCTAGCCAGAGATATGTTTTGTCGAATCGATTCCCATACTTTTTCTTTGTTAAGTAGCGATCGGTCTTTGATATTGACAGGAGTGTAGGTGTGGATGCGGTTTCTTTTAGCCGATTTCAATGCTTCGGCAACACGGATTATGTCGTCTGAGTTGGAGCCTGCCAGTCCGCAGATGGTTGCATTTTTAACGACTTGGGAAACGCTGACAATTTCATCGAAGTCTTTAGCAAAATTGCCTGGATATCCCACTTCGATAATATCTACTCCCATTTCGTCTAATAGTTGAGCAATCTGGATTTTGTCGCGATCGTTCATTTTGACACCTGGCATCAATTCCCCATCGCGCATGGTGGTATCAAAAATAATCACTTTGTTTTGAGATGGTGGTTTATTCATGGCGCTTTAAAAAATTGACGGGACTTACGATCGCTGCCCAAGAACTCAAGTTCTTGGCTCAAAGCTAAAGTTTGCTAAAGCAGACTAAGAGTACAAGGCTTTTGCGAAAGGTACTGATTGATTTAGTCTACCTAAATTATTGGAGTTAGAACATTGGGTTCGTTTAGCTAAAACTCATGCCTACAAGCGCTTACAGGCAGCAGCATGAGCTATGTGTCATCTACTCTGCGTCGGCTATTAACCCAAAGCGACGGAGAGCAATGTGAGTATTGCCGATTTCCCCAAACAGCTTCACTTTGCAAAGTAAAATAGCTGTGAATTCTTTGTTTTGGGCTGGCAATGCATTACGCGATCGATTTTGGCACTAGTAACACTGTTATAGCAAGAATCAACCCAGAGGGTGAAATTGAGACGGTGAAATTACCAGGACTCAGTACCCTAATTGCAGGCAATCCACCACTGATTCCTAGTTTAGTTTATGTGGAGGATGCCCAAAAGTCCGATGTTTTGATTGGGCAAGAGGTGCGCGATCGCGGTTTAGATGTGCATCTGACTAAAGGAGAGCAGAGATTTTTTAGCAGCTTTAAGCGCGCGATTGGTAATCCCGTTCCAGGTTTTGTGCCAGAACTAGACGGGCAAGCCGTCAGTTTTGAGCAAGTAGGTGGTTGGTTCCTGCGTCGCATTATCGACCAGCTTACCGATGCCGACTCGTTAGTCTTTACCGTGCCCGTCGATAGCTTTGAACCATATCGCCAGTGGCTTACTGATTTGTGCGCTCAATTAGGAGATCTCTCGATCAAACAAATCCGCTTGCTAGACGAACCAACCGCAGCCGCTTTAGGTTATGGCATGTCAGCGGGAACGCAAACCATCCTCACCATCGACTTTGGTGGTGGCACGCTCGATCTAGCTCTGGTCAGACTCAATTTACCTGACTTGAATGCTCCCACTCAAACTGCAACCCCAACACCCAAAAGCCCCTTAGGGTTTTTGCTGAAATGGGGCGATCGCGCCGTTACATCCGCTAATTCCAAACCACAAGCTCAAACTGCCAGGGTATTAGCTAAATTTGGGATTAATCTGGGCGGTATTGATATCGATAACTGGTTGCTCGATTACTTTCATGCCACGCAGGGGCTACCCAAAAATTCCTTGACGACAAGGCTCACCGAAAAGATTAAGATCGCGCTCTCAAGTAGCGATCGCGCTACTGAAGTTCTATTCGATGACCTCACGTTTAATAGTTACACGCTGGAATTAGATCGCGAACAGTTTGATCGCATTCTCGAACAGAATCAATTCTTCGATCGTTTAAATGAAGCTGTAGAAAAAATTGCGCAACAAGCCAAACGCCAACAAATCGAACTCAACGATCTGGATGGCATATTACTAGTAGGCGGTACCGCCCAGATTCCCGCCGTGCGAAATTGGGCAACCCAGCATTTCCCCGCCGACAAAGTCAAAGCCGATAAACCATTCGAGGCGATCGCCCACGGAGCTTTAAGCCAGGGTTGGGAAATCGAAGATTTTCTCTACCATAGCTATGGCGTGCGCTACTGGGATAAGCGCTACAAAAAGCACAGTTGGCACGCGATTGTCAAAGCTGGGCAACCTTATCCCCTCACCGAACCAGTAGAACTCGTACTTGGGGCATCGGTACTTAATCAACCCAGTATCGAGCTAGTAATTGGCGAGTTGGGGGAAGCTAATATTGAGGTTTATTTTGAAAGCGATCGCCTCGTAACACGCAGTCTTGAGGAAAAGCAGCTATCCGTGCAGCCCCTTAACGATACTGAGACCGGTAAAGCGATCGCTAAACTCGACCCACCAGGCAAACCAGGCAGCGATCGGATCAAGGTGCTATTTTATGTGGACGACCAGCGCACCCTGCGCATCACGGTTGAAGATTTGCTGCTTAACGAAGCGATCGTCATAAACCAAGCAGTTGTGCAACTATTTTGATTCGACGATCATGGCTATAATATTTTAGTCAAGATGACTAACTCTTCAAGGTTATGGGCAAATCAAGATCGGTAGCTGAAGTAAAGGCGCATTTTTCTGAATGTATCGACCTCGCATTACAGGATGGACATGTCTTAATCACCCGTTATGGCAAGCCTATCGCGGCGATCGTCAGCTTTGATGACTTAGAGCAATTACAGCGTATTCGTACAGCCCGAGAAACAGGGGGGTTGGCTGATTTAGCTGAAGGCTGGGAAGATGCAGATACATTCGCGCAGGAACTAGATAAAATTGTGGCGGAAAGGTACTCAAATATCAGTCCCGCTTTTTGATGGCTTACTTATTTGATACGGATGCAATCTCTGAAATACTAAGGAAAAAGCCAAATCTACAATATATGCAATGGCTGAGAACAGTATCTCTGGAAGGCTGTTATACCAGTGCAGTAGTAATCGGAGAACTTTACAAGGGAGCTTACCGATTAGATCCCCAATCTCACCTCTTGCAAGCAATTCGGGAAAGAATATTGCCAAGAACGATCGTGCTACCATTCGATCTCCATACATCCCACATCTACGGACAAATAAATGCAGAATTAGAGAATCGTGGGCAAATGCTAGCCCATGCAGATCTTCAAATCGCTGCCACAGCAATACAGCATCACCTTGAAGTAGTTACGGGAAATGTTCGCCATTTTGGTAGAGTGCCTAACTTAGATGTAAATCAGGTTTTGGCTGACAGTCGGCGGAATAGTTAGTTAGCAAGTCGATTGTCATAAACCAAGCAGTTGTGCAACTATTATGATTTAAACTATCAAAGAAGATCTCTTGTTATTCCGCAATGCTTCAAGAACAAATCACTACAGCTTCTAGTCCCCTGTCCATTACTGCAACAGAAGGTTTAATGCTCTATGAGGACATGGTTCTAGGACGTACCTTTGAGGACAAGTGTGCCGAGATGTATTATCGCGGCAGGATGTTTGGCTTTGTGCATTTGTACAACGGACAAGAGGCGGTTGCCACAGGCGTGCTCAAGGCAATGCGCCCCGATGATTATTCCTGTAGCACCTATCGCGATCACGTCCATGCCCTCAGTGCAGGCGTTCCCGCCAATGAGGTAATGGCAGAACTATTCGGTAAAGCCACGGGTTGCAGTAAAGGACGTGGTGGCTCCATGCATATGTTTTCGTCGAAGCATAACTTCTTGGGCGGCTTTGCCTTTGTTGCCGAAGGTATTCCCGTCGCTGCGGGTGCGGCATTCCAAAGCAAGTATCGCCGTGAAGTCATGGGCGACCCTAATGCCGATCAAGTAACAGCCTGCTTCTTTGGTGATGGTGCCACCAATAACGGTCAGTTCTTTGAAACGATGAACATGGCACAGTTGTGGAAGTTACCAATTATCTTTGTAGTTGAAAATAATAAGTGGGCGATCGGGATGCAGCATACTCGTGCTACCTCTGATGTTGCCATTCACAAAAAAGCCGCTGCCTTTGGTATGCCTGGCTATGAAGTTGATGGTCAAGATGTCTTAGCCGTCCGCAGCCACGCTCAAGAAGCAATTCGCCGCGCCCGCGCGGGTGAAGGCCCAACTTTACTAGAATGCATGACTTACCGTTTTCGCGGCCACTCGCTCGCCGATCCTGATGAACTCAGGCCAAAAGAAGAAAAAGATGAGTGGTTCGGTCGCGATCCGATCAAAATCTTCGCCAGTAAAATGCTAGAGCATGGTCTAGCTTCGGAGCTGCAACTGAAAGAAATTGACAAAAAAATCCAGTTGGTAGTAGAGGAATCGGTCAGGTTTGGCGAGGAATCTCCTGAACCAAGTCCTGATGAGCTTTACCGCTACCAGTTTGCGGAAGACGAGTAGGCAACCAAAAACATGCCTCAAACGATCGCCGAGATAAACGCCAAAATCACAAAAAAGACTGCCAAGGTACTGACTGTTACTGAGTTAAAAGCCTTGGTAGCCGAAGTTGGCGTAAAGCAAGCTACCAAGCAAGTGGATGTGATTACTACCGGCACATTTGAGCCGATGGAATCTTCTGGTGCCATTATTAACCTTGGCCATACCGATCCACCGATCAAGATCCGTTCCTGTTGGATTGACGGTGTATCTGCCTATGCCGGGTTTGGTGCGGTGGACTTATATTTAGGTGCTACTCAGGAATCAGAGTTAGAAGAAGATGAGAAAAAGATCGATCGCGGTGGCGGTCATGTGATTGCCGATCTAATCGCTGGAAAGTCACTCAGTCTCAGAGCGATCGGACACCCTAACGACTGCTATCCTAGAGCTTCTTTTGAATCCTCGATTACAAAGGATAGTATCAATCAGTTTTATCTATTTAACCCTCGCAATCTCTATCAAAATTTTATTGTGGGGGTGAATAGCGGCGAAGACACGATTTTCTCATACCTCGGCCCCCTGCAACCGCGCCTGGGTAACGCTGTGTATTCGAACCCAGGCGCAATTTCGCCATTGTGGAACGATCCTGATTTGCAAAGCATTGGTATTGGCACCAAGATCTTTATGGGAGGTGGGATTGGATATGTAGCATGGGAAGGGACGCAGCATTTTCCCTTGCAAAAGCGGCTGCCCAATCGTACCCCTATTGGCCCTGCTGCCACTTTGGCGCTGATCGGTGATGCCAAACAAATGGATGCCAAGTGGGTGAAGGGATGCTATTTCCATAACTACGGCGCGTCTTTGATGTTGGGAATAGGGGTGCCACTGCCTGTAATTAATGAAGAAGTAGTAGCTAGAGCCGCCGTGATCGATGACGATATTGTGTCACCCGTAATTGATTTTTCGATTCCCCGCCGCGTGCGACCAACTTTTGGCAGTGTTTCCTACGCACAGTTAAAGTCTGGCAAAATTACCGTGGGTGGCAAGACGATTCGCACAGCTCCACTTGCAAGTATTTATCTGTCGGAGCAAGTGGCGCAGACATTAAAAGCGTGGATCGTCGCAGGTGAGTTTACGCTTACCGAACCTGTTGCTTTATTGGAGCGCGATCGCAATTTCATCCCACAAGATGTACGCGGCTTCTAGCTTGATTGAGCGATAGTTCTCGACAGTTGATCTACAACGCAATATGCAAAATCTAGTCATTCCGCCCTACTTATCCCCTGGACAAAAGGTGCGAGTCGTAGCTACCAGCGGTGCGGTGCGGGAATGGGAGCGGCTGGAAAAGGGTATCCAAATTTGGCGCGATCACGGCTATAAAGTCCATCTCCCTGACAATCTTAGACAAGCTTGGGGTTACCTCGCTGGCCAAGATGAGCAGCGTCGCCAACAATTACTGGAAGCATGGAACGATCCTGATTGTGGCGCAATTATCTGCGCGCGCGGCGGATATGGCGCAACACGTCTGCTTGAAGGCTTCGACTGGGAGTCCCTAAATTCAGAACCGAAATGGCTAATTGGATTTTCTGATATTACGGCCTTGCTGTGGGGGATGGCTGTCCATAAGCAAATCGCGGGATTGCACGCCCCCGTACTGACAACCTTAGCAACTGAGCCAGATTGCTCGATCCAGCAATTATTCGATCTGTTAGAGGGAAAAGTAAAAACTATAACCTTGTCTGGTAATGCTTGGGGTAAGTCGGCAGTCCACATTCCAAAGGGAATCGCAGAAGGAATTCTCCTGCCTGGTAATTTAAATATTGCCACACACCTGATTGGTACTCCTCTGTGCCCAGATCTCACCAATGTCATCCTGGCATTTGAGGACGTAGCAGAACCCCCTTATAAGGTAGACCGTATGCTTACGCACTGGCGTTTGTCAGGTAATCTCAAGAAAGTAAAGGGGATCGCTTTAGGTCGCTTTAGCCAAACGGTTTTACCACCGGCTTATCCCAGCTTTTCCATGGAGGAAGTGTGGTGCGATCGCCTTGCCGATCTTGGTATTGCGATTATTACCGATCTACCATTTGGTCATGACGGGATTAATATGCCATTGCCAACCGGAGTCAAGGCAAAATTGGATACCGAGGCAGGAACATTAATTTGTGAATTGGGTCACTAAGTTTTTGCGTACCCAAAGAAATACAAAAAAGGTTTGACTTAGGCAGGCTAAATATCATCTTCTTCCTGAAACGGTCGCGGAAAATGCACTCAGGGATTGTAGCTGCTAGATTCCACAATCCCCTGCACAGCACCACTTAATCGAGTTTCTGAAGGTAGATACCCCCAAGCACCTACCTAGAATAAATGCCCCCGCACTTATTTCAGATTCTCTTGATTTTGCCATTTAGCTGCTTAAATCAAACCTTGGGTTCTAATACGCTACAACTTAAAAGTAAAGAACTCGGTATTTTTCTGCTCCCAAGCTAGAAATTCTCTAGCAAAAAATTTTTATTTGTTTAGGGGTGAAGGGGTAGCCACCCATTGGTGCATTGCCCCAACACCCAATTAAAATCTATACTAACGCTCTAGGCGTTCGCTATAGCAAAGAAAATACTAAGAAAAATAATGCTTCCGACCACTCTACGATCGCACCGTAAGTATCACCTGTGTGGCCGCCCAATTTATGGTGCAACCACGCTCCCACACTCCAGGATGCGATCGCCCCAATTCCAGAAATCTTGAGTGCTAGGGAAATTTGCCCAGCAGCGATTCCAATCGCATAACTAACCGCCAACATTAGGAAGAATACGAGCCAAACTTGCCAGGACTTCACATCCTCGCGATGGAATTTACCTTTGCCCTCAGGTTTGAGATAGGGATATGCCGCGATCGCCCGTAACTGTCCCCAGCGTCCCCAAGTGGAAGCGGCAATTAAAATCCAGATGCGGCTGTCGCTAATTGTAGCTAGTGCTGCAATCTTGAGAAATAGGATCGCGATCGCGGCCATCACGCCATAGGCTCCGGTCGAACTATCTGTCATCACCTCAAGACGACGAGCAGGGTCGGTAACTGCCAAGCCATCTGCGGTATCCATTGCACCATCGAGATGTAGTCCGCCTGTCAGCAGTAATCCGAATAGAACTACTAAACCTGACTGTAATAATGGTATGAGGGGTGAAATGAGGTGGGAGCGATCGCGCCATAGCCAGGTAAATCCCCAGTCACACATCCCCAAAATCACACCAATTACGATCCCAACAAGAGGGGCATAAACGGCAATTCCGCGAAAATCCAACATCTCACCATTGCCGTCATTATCTCTTGGGGATAACGGCAAACTGGTATAAAACACAAGGGCGTTACGAAAGGTCTGCCAGGGCATTTCTTTATTTACAAAAAACGAGCTAATGCCCCCAGCTTTAGATATAGGGAAAAAGCGCAATTTGTGGCTTTAGTCGCCTATAGATCTTTGAGCTATAACTTCATAGTCTCACAAAAGCACCATACCTTGGGTTTGCCCATATGCTAGCAGTATAGAAAACAACTGCAGATTAAAGGCTAGATGATGGACTGAGGAAATTAGCATCTAGCTTTTGACATAAGGCTATTAGCTTTTGCAAAATATAGTGAGTAAAGCTAATTAATTTATGGTATGTTTGTAAAGGTCTTTTTTTATACAAAACAGTGCCAAAACTCAAAACACGTAAGGCCGCCGCTAAGCGGTTCAGGGTTACTGGCAGCGGTAAACTCCTCCGCCGCCGCGCCTCAAAGAGTCACCTTTTAGAGCATAAATCAACTAACCGAAAGAACAAACTATCTAAGATTGCTCTCGTAGACGAGACCGATATTGATAGAGTTCGGGGCATGTTGCCCTACGTCTAAATGACTAGATAATGTTTGTCTTTTGCCACTGGTCATTTGTCTAATTTATTTTAGAGAAAAGTACAGGTGGCTAATGGCGAATTGATTACAAACAATCAACGATAAGTAGCACACTGATATGACAAGAGTTAAGCGCGGCAATGTAGCCAGAAAGCGCCGCAAGAAGATATTGAAGTTAGCCAAGGGCTTCCGTGGCTCCCACTCCAAACTATTTCGTACTGCTAACCAGCAGGTGATGAAGGCTTTGCGGAATGCTTACCGCGATCGCCGCAAAAAGAAACGCGATTTCCGTCGCTTGTGGATCGTCCGCATCAATGCTGCTGCTCGCTTACAAGGTATTAGCTACAGCGTACTAACTGGCAAGCTGAAGAAGGCTGACATCGAAATCAACCGCAAGATGTTGTCACAGCTAGCTGTTTTGGATCCAGAGGCTTTCAATCAGGTAGTTGCAGTTGCTAAAGCCGCCAATTGATTTGGCTGCTAGGACTACATTACTTTTCACTTCTTGGGGTAGGCTTGATGCCTACCCTTTTTGTTTAAAGGTGATATATTTTGGCATATGGCAAACTGGTTGCAAAGGCTAAAACCTGCGGTTCTGATCTGTTTGACTGCGACTACGGTTGGCTTAAATGTTACTCATGCATCTAGTTGCCTTGCTTCTGAGTGGTCAACAATCCAGCAAAGAGGTCGTCTCGTCATTGGTGTTAAAGATAATTTACCCCCGATGGGATTTCGCCAGCCAGCTGGTAACTTAGCTGGATTTGAAATTGATATCGCTAGAGAGCTCGCTAAAGAGCTGCTCGGCAGTCCCGAACTAGTAGAACTAGTGCCGCTACGCAATCGAGATCGCTTGTCTGCACTCTGGAGCGATCGCGTCGATATTGTTGTGGCACATCTCTCTGTCACGCGCAACCGCTCTCGCTTAGTAGATTTCACCATCCCCTACTATACCGATAGCACTGCCGTTGTTGCTAAACGCAGTAACCAAAGCGATCGATTCGTTCAAAACAGTGTGATCGCCGTAATTAAAGGATCGAGTACGATTGCGGTGATGCAGTTCCTCGTACCGCAAGCAAAACTGATCGGCGTTGACTCTTATCAAGAAGGTCTTGAGGCGCTCAGAGCACAAAAAGTTCAGGCTTTTGCTGGGGACAGTAGTGTTCTGGTGCAGTGGCTCAAAGAAAACCCAGACTACGATCGCATTAAAAACCTGAAATCATCGCATAGCCTAGCGATCGCACTACCACGGGGCTTGCAATACGAGGATCTGCGGCTTAAGGTATTGCAAACAGTAGAGAAATGGCATAAAAATGGCTGGCTACGCGATCGAGCTACCTACTGGGGATTGCAATAGGAATAGCGCTGAGATTCTGATGTCTCTTGACACTCACATACTGATCTGTCTTCCAAATAATGTCAAAGACGTGCTGAATACCGTCATAAATAATAGATTCTATGCGCAACTTCTCTTCCAGGGGAACCAATCTAGACTTACTAGCTATTACTGGGCGATCTTGCTCATCAACCACAGCATAGCTGCTACGCACTCGGCTCAAAACGTATGCCATTAATTCCTGATATAGATCGGGGATTTTGAAAGCTTCTTGATAGGGGTGATGCTGATAGCTATCCAGGATATTTTCAATTTCTTCAACTATTACTGGCATTGTTAAATTAACAATTGTCTTAGGCATTTCAACTTTCTCCAGTTTGTTTAGTTCACATGTAGCAGCACAAGCCAACATCTCACCATTAGACTGGCTTGCTGTTATCAACCCCTCAGCAGATAAAAATATTCTCGGCATTAACTCGAATATAACCACTAGTAGCGCAATGCATTCAGAGTGAATTTACATTACCTAGGATCTTTAGTACGAACGTCTAAGGTCCCACATTGTCCCTGCGATCACCATGTAGAACCTCAGATTTTTTAAGAAGAAGGCTTCCTGAAAAAATTACTCAGGATCGCATCGGGTTAACTATGCAGTTGTACCGATCGCTTCAGCCGCTCGGCTTTGCACAACTTCTTGTAAATGCTCGTCCTGCTTCCGTTGCTGAGTCACTGCCTCACGCAATTGCTCAGTCATACCCAAATCGACCTTAACTACCTTTTGGGCAGTGCCCGCCATTTTGGCTAAAGTCAATGTGAGAATACCATTCTTAAATTCAGATGTGATCGCTTCATTATCAATCCTGACTGGTAGCGGTACAATGCGTTGAAACTGGCCATAGGAGAACTCGGAGCGGAAGAAACCTTTTTCTTCAGTTTTCTGCTCTTTGCGATATTCTCCAGCGATCGACACCGCATCTTGACTGACCTGAATATCCAGATCTTTAGCCTCTACTCCAGGAATTTGTGCTTGCAAAATCACATTTGTATCTGTTTCTTTAAGTTCGACGGCAGGTGCCCAAATAGCATCTTCATGTTTTGGGAGCATACTTACCTCATGAGTATCATGAATCAAATCTTCAAATAGACGATCCATTTGCTGCCTGAGGGTATCCACCTCTCGCCAAGGTTGCCAACGAAGTAACGACATATTATCCTCCTATGACAATTCAAGAGGGAACGAGAAGATCGTTTACCGATCGACGAGCGTTCAATAAAGATCTACCTTTAGAGTAAGCAAAGACTTTGAGGAACTTGTGAGGAATTAGTTAAATTTATCAACCTCGGTTGAAAGTGGGTAAGTATTATGGCTTATGAGAATATCTGGATACCTACACCTTGAGAGACGACAATTTCCTAAATAGAATCTCTCTTAAGACCAATAGCCGCCTACTCAATTAATTGTTACATTTAGTTACATAAGTTTTAAAACACTGAAGACAAAAAGGTTTAGAAGCAGGGAAAAATCCCACTAATTTTATCAATAGGTTTCCTCCAATAGATAATCAACACTGGGCTGAAGCAATTCACCCAGTTTTTTCTTGGGTTAAGTGAGCTATATTACGGTTCCCATATCAGGGCAAACACATTGGGTCTTCCCTAACAAATGGCTTAGGCAGGCAAATTCTGCTTTAGTAGGTAGATCAAAGCACTACAAAACTCCTGATATTGACCGTTTTCATCTGGCAGATCAAAATATTGGATCAGTTTGCGCTTTTCAGTTTCAGTAAGTTCATCAAACTCGTCATCTAGGACACCCTCAATAGCGCTTTCACGCAACCTCCTCAACTTATCAATATTTAGACCTAATTTTTCAATGGTTGTGCTTGCAGCAGTTGCTTTACTGAGATCGTGTGTTGGCAAAATTTCTCCAGCTTCTGTGAATCTAAAGAAATTAGTGCAGGTTGGATCAAAGGGTGAAACCAAGAGATGTTTGTCATACCAATCATCTTTATGATGTCCGCAGTGTGAAGGTTTAGGTAGATGGTCTTCACTTTCTCCCTGACAAGAAGCAAGTAGATTGCCATACTCGAACAGTAAGTCTGGGTATTTACTTTTAGGCTGTAAATGTTCCAAATGGCTGTTTTCTTTACTAACTTGGCTTTCGCAGTAACAGCATATGTATCCTTGTTCTTTGAGCAAAGCGTCCTTTACGATTGTTTTTTTGCGCAAATTTTTCCATTTAGGTTGACTATTTTCAGTTTTTTGTAGCTTCCATTTGGTAAAGCTTACTGGTTCACTTGCTTTCTGGATATACCTCACTTATTAAGGATCTCCCTGCGGCGAATTGAGGTGCTGGCTTTAACCAGTTCGGGTTCATCTGAGCCAATTACTCCTGCAATTTGCTGGCGCAGTCGTTTAGCTCCTTCAAGATCGCCAGCATCAATCAGCCGAAATATTTCAAGTAATTGCTCTTTGACATTTTCTGGGCGTTCGGGGACATCCATAAGGTCTTCTAAAATCTGGTTACTATCTCTGCCATATGAGCTGGTGGGACGCTTAGCAATAATCCCCCGATCTGTGGACTCCAGAATATAGATACTATTGGGTTGTACTTCA
>JANMRU010000267.1:0-11270 GCA_031388585.1 Pseudanabaena sp. SOY_30_concoct_251
GACAATCCGATTTGAGAAAGGATGCCGTGGCCTGTGATGAGTTCAGTGGCAAGACCGATAACAAAGCCGAGCATGGCTAAACGACCATTCCAAGTTTCCGAGAAGACGTTAAAGCCGAATTTTGGTTCTGTGTTTTCCATGACTGATTATCCTTGTGTGTGAGGTTTCGTTAAGAATTGTGTAGCCGATGTCTTAACATTAATTTAAAATTCTGAGCTTGACATACCGCCAAAGATAGATAATTTAAAAACAGGAAATTGCTAATTATCAGCTACGCTCATGGAAACGACCAATAGCATTGAAGATCGTAGACACAGGCTAGACATCCTCACTCACTGTGTTACCCGTTCATCGGTTCTAGCTTTATCCAGCGAGCAGCAAGCGTATTTAGCGTCACAACTGTTGCAAGACGATTTAAAAGCATTAGCGTTTGGTATTACTAGCCAAAATGTCGTTGCGCATGTAGAAAAGCATCTACAACTCCTCCCTGAAGCCTATGCAAGGTTGATAGAAAAGCTACCAGGTCTGGGGCGAAATCGCGGCGGTACGCATCCCCATGGGAATCGCGCCCTCGATACTCTGTGGAATTTGTGGTTGCCTTTAGCAACAAGTTTGGCAGCGAAGCAAAAAGAAATCGCTCGTCCTTTTGTCCAGGGTATTTTAGGCGGTCAGGGTACGGGAAAAACTACCATGGCGATCGCACTCTCCGAGATCTTGTCTTGCATGGGGCTTAGCTGTATTGGCATCTCCATCGACGATCTTTACAAAACCTATGCAGAACGCCAGCAACTGATGGAGATCGATCCGCGCCTCGATCGGCGGGGGCCACCTGGTACGCATGATGTGGAGCTAGGTATTCAGGTGCTTGATCGACTGCGTCAAAGTACTCAATCAGCTATAGAAATCCCACGCTTTGATAAATCTGCGTATGGTGGGGCAGGCGATCGCACTACACCAGAAAACATAATCGGAGCAGACATCATTTTATTTGAAGGTTGGTTTGTGGGGACGCAACCAGTAGATCCTGCCGTATTCGATCACGCTCCATCTGCAAGTCTAAAAAATTCATCCTGTTTAAGCTCGTGAGAACGAGCTTTTTCGCTATTTTGACTGAGGATTGTTGTTGGGAATAACCCCAACTTAGTTGGGTAGCGCAAAAAAATGATAAAGACAAAGATTCTGTTAACGGGTGGTGCGGGATCTACTGGAGTTTAGACTAATCCATTTATAAACCAAAGGCTAGACTCACGACTTTACGTTGGTTAAGGTTTGGGTTAGTTTACCGATTTATTGAGGTGTTAGTTGCAGATGCAGTTATGCCCAAACCCTTCAATAATTCCTGCGATCTCCTCCGATAAAGGATAGTTTCTACTGTACCGTCCCTTCCACAAGCTTTTCGAGGATTGCTCAATGGACTGAAGCAGGGAAACTGACTCCAATTTAGTCTAAACTCCAGAATAAATCTGAAAAATCTCCTGCTCAGTCTGAACCAGTTGCCATTTAGCTTCTGATTCCTTTCCCATCTTTGAGCTTTACTTGTCCTTGCAGACTTCTGCTCTGCTTTCTCGTGTCTTCCTTTTTCGCTCTCTCCACAGCCGATTAGTCTAATCTAAACTGAAGTTAAAGATCAAAAGCTACTAGTGTTCTGTCAAGAATTTTTTGATGAGTTGTAAACCCTCAAAAAATACACCCCAAAAACTTCCTAGCTTCCGTCTAACAATCAACTAAAAGTTGACAGACTACTAGCTGTAGCAATCCTAATATGAATTCCAAGTTGGGGGGTGGGGCTACGCAACCACGAAGGGGTGGAACCCCTTCACCCCTAAACAAACCAAATATGAATTCCAAGTTAAGGTGGGGCTATGCCACCACATCCCTAAATAAACCAAAGCAAATAGCTATTAGCCGAAAGCCAATAAAAGATAACTCCGTTGGCGCAGGCAACATTTCCCCACGCCAGTCTAACAACTGCACCAAAACCAAATAACCCAAGCCCAACAAAACGGTAAAAGTACCCGTCAATATTGCTACCCACTGCGATCGCTTCATATATATAAGTTTCAAACGAGTAACACTAACTGCTATTATCGCTTTTAGATATGGCATGGCGATAGAGTTGACGTTGCAAAACGCAATTAAAGAACACCTAAACTTGTACCTAGCCTCGGAACATTCATGTTTTTCAAAGCGTCATTTCGCTTAGAGTAAAAAACATTGGAGCTAGGAGATGAGCTATAGCCTATCTTGGTCAACAAAATTAGAAGTTGAATATCCCTCCGTCTCAGTGTCAGATGAAAAGCTCTCTAATCTAGATTTGGTTTGCCTGTGTCAGCAAGGTTTGCAGCCTAGCAGGTCAGCTTTTGCAGAAATTATGCGTCGCCATCAGTCCCATGTTGACCAGCTTCTGTACAAATTAGCCCCAGATTGGCAAGATAGGGCAGATTTGGCTCAAGAAGTATGGCTGCGGGTCTACCGCAATATCAAGCGGTTGCAGGAACCAGAAAAATTTCGCGGTTGGCTGAGCCGAATCGCTACTAATTTGTTTTATGACGAATTGCGCAAGCGTAAGCGCGTGGGGACTTCTATTTCATTAGATAACCCCTTACAGACAGGTGATGGGGGGGAGATTGAATGGGATCTACCAAGTGGTGACCCTGGCCCCATCGATAACCTTTCCACCCAAGAATTTTATGAGTACCTACGTCAAGCGATTAAAGATCTCCCAGAGGGATTTCGCCAAACCATTGTGCTCAGGGAAATAGAAGGTCTTACCTACGAAGAAATTGCTGAAATTACAGGCGTATCCTTGGGTACTGTGAAATCACGCATTGCCAGAGCTAGGGTAAGGCTACAAACCCAACTCCAACCATATATTTCTAGTCTGTAAAGTGGAGACCTGTCAGTTATGAACTACCAGAATAAGACGCAAACTCCCGATCCTGAAGAGCAGTTTGAGCTCTTGAGTGCTTATATGGACAATGAAGCTAGTCCAGATGAGCGGCTCAAGGTTGAGCAGTGGCTGGCAACCGATATTAACTTTCGACGTTTGCACCAACAGCAACTCAAACTACGACAGTTATTGATAGATCTACCAGTACCTGGCATCTCTAGAGTCGGATCGCAGGTAAATGCAAGGAACGAGCAAGTTGTCAATCGAGTACTTGCCAAATTAGACGAACGCTCTAAACAGCGGAAAATTGTGTGGGGTGGCATAGCGGCAATGGCAGTTTTAGTAGGAGCAGTTGGATCGATGTTTACGTTCAACTCGCCCTCAATGAATTTAGATGGTGGTATTGCCACCAGTAACTCTATAACCAATACTGAAGAGCCCCTTCTCCTCGCTATGGAAAAGCCACTCATTCCCATGCCCAAGTCCATGAGTACGGATATAAAGTAAAAATACCAGCCTGTTTCGGTACGCAGTCCAAAGACAATGCGGTTTTCCGTACATTATGTGAGGCGATCTTGATTATCCAACCTTATATTTTTGGATAATAATAAAAGATAACAACTTCCGTAAGGCTAGTAGCTATGAAAGACTCGCTTAACAATAATCCTTTCAAGAAGACATTTGTGTATATCGCACTTGTCTGTTTAGGGGCTGGTATTGGTGCTTGGGCAGTAATTGCTAGGATTATCCCGCCCAATGCTCCTGCTACTAGTCTTTCTCAAGTAACCTCAGTCACTCCAGTGTTAGCTGAGGAGAATAATAAAGCAGTAACAAAAGCACCAATTTCTGACGGCAACTATAACTTCATCGCCGAAGCGGTTAACCGTACTGGCCCAGCGGTGGTGAGAATTAACGCTTCTAGGACGGTAACATCGGAACAAACACCAGATGTGTTTAACGATCCGTTTTTTAAGCAGTTCTTTGGTGATGAATTCACCCAAAAGCGTGTGCCTAGAGAAAGAGTGGAGAGGGGAACTGGCTCTGGCTTTATCATCAATAAAGAAGGTGACATCATTACCAATGCCCATGTGGTTGATGGCGCCGATCGCGTCACCGTTATTCTTAAAGATGGCCGAAAAATTGAAGGCAAGGTTTTAGGTCGAGATCCCCTGACTGATATTGCTGTTGTTAAAGTTAGTGAAGCTAACTTACCAGTCGTTAGTCTAGGCAGCTCCCAGAACTTGCAACCAGGTGAATGGGCGATCGCTATTGGCAATCCCCTAGGCTTAGACAATACCGTTACAGCAGGGATTATTAGTGCATTAGGACGCAGCAGCGGGCAAATTGGAGTTGATAAGCGCGTTAGCTTCATTCAAACAGATGCGGCAATCAACCCAGGTAATTCTGGTGGTCCCCTGCTCAACCAAAAAGGCGAGGTAATTGGTGTCAATACAGCAATTATTCAAGGTGCACAAGGTTTAGGTTTTGCTATCCCAATCGAAACCGCCCAACGCATTGCTAAGCAGTTGATTGAAAAAGGTAGTGTGAGTCGCGCATATCTGGGCATTCAGATGCTGACCCTCGATCCTAGCGTCAAGAAAGAAATCAACGAATCACCCAATTCAGATGTCAAAGTGACAGAAGAAAACGGTGTTTTAGTGACACGAGTAGTACCAAGTTCTCCCGCCGCCTCCGCTGGACTCCGCACTGGAGATGTCATCGTGAAAATCAATGGCGAGAATGTAGCATCGGCTGATAAAATTCAGCAGTTTGTCGAAGCTAAGACTGTAGGCGACAAGCTCCAGATCGAGCTAAAGCGAAATGGCCAAAATGTCAACATCAGCTTAGAGACTGGCCAGTTCCCACAACAACAACCTGCGGGTTGAACCCAAGTTGCTCCGAGGGGCAGACACATAACATCCGTCTGCCCCCCAAATTGTTGCCTATTAGCCCTTATCCTCAATATAGCTATTGTTTTGATTTTGTTTAGGGGTGAAGGGGTGGAACCCCTTCGTGGTGCGCAGTCCCCACACTCCCAACTTGCAATTTAGATAGGATTGCTATAAATGTCATTACTTGGGCGCAGCACCCAGAGATTCAATCTCGTCAAAAGTGCGCAAAAGTAGAAGCTTTGCCCGTAACTCCCAACCCCATTTCTGAATAGCGATCGCCCCAACAGTACTAGCAAGAGCAACAGCGATGCCAAGGGGCTCATTAAACGAAGCTGCACCAAGTAAACCTAAGCCCGCAATCCCCCAAAAAGGTAGCGCCACGGTTTGACGCTGTTCCGCAACAAGCTTGGCAATTCCTCCAGGCTGCATTTGCACTAACAACTCCTGCCTGACAGATTTTTGCTCAGTTTGTGACACCGACAAGCCAATCTTACGACGGAGCTTTTCAATTTTACGGGCGGTAGTACTGTATTCAGTTAACTCATCCTCCGCCATTTTTAGTAGCCGCTCAAATTGACTCATATTTATATTTATTGCTTAAATATACTTGTATTAAGTTATGTAATAAGGTCTAATATACTATTCTATGGGATAAGGTTAATTTCACACATTAAATCCTCGCAACTACTCTAATCGTCTTCGAGTACGGGCAGAATCTCTATCAGAAAGCGATCGGGGTAGGATTTTGCAGGTTATTCACTAAACCAAATTATTAATAGAGCATCTGCCGATCGTATTGCAAGGTTGACAAGGGATTTCGTCTTTCATCCTAATAAGCGATCGCGTGGCTAATATCCAAAACAGAGATATTAATCAGATTGAAAAACCAACAGAATTCCAACAAATTCATGACGAATTAATCATTCATTTAGATATACTTAATGAAGTATTTTTGCTTTCAAGACTGTTAGAAAATTAATGACTAGAATCAAGTTACCTGTAATGTTAACTGGCGAACCTCTTCTCCAGAAAGTCAAAGAATTAGAGCATTTATCTAAAGAAGAAAAAGCAAAAGCTTGCGGTTATGCTACTACTACCAAAAATGGGCAAGATCGCATCAACCTGATGAAATTCTATAATGCCTGGATGGATGCAGATGGCCTCACTTTAGATCCGAAGGGAACAGGCAAAGGTGGACGAAGTGCTAGTTATCGGGTCAGCGTGCAGAGTAATGGCAACCTTCTAATTGGATCGGCATATACCCAATTGATGGGTCTAAAACCAGGCGACAAACTAGAAATTAAGCTAGGCCGCAAGCATATTCACTTACGACAAATTGAGGATGATGAGACGGAGTAACCCGTCAATTTGTAGGGGGATCGTGACGGCAAGCTACTATACTGAATAACATTACATGCAGGCAAATATAGGATATTAATTAATGACAGCAAGGATTGAGCTAGCTCGCAATATAAATGAGGAAGCAACCGATGTGAAGATTACACGTTCTAAGGATGGATCTTCAAGTACCGCAACATTTTATTTTTCCGATCCTGCATGTATGCGTGAAGAAAATCAGACCAAAAGCAACCCCATCCTCGGCATGTTTATGGTTGATGAAGAAGGTGAGCTAGTAACTCGTAATGTAAACGCCAAGTTCATTAATGGGAGGTCTGCTGGCATTGAAGCTATACATGTAATGGATGGGGAATTGGAATGGGAAAGATTCATGCGATTTATGGATCGTTATGCTGAGGCAAATGGAATGGGCTTTAACAAATCATCATGACGATCGCCAATCCTTGTCCCGATCCACCAACCTATCGCGTCAATTGTGCGGCGATCACGGTCAGCGACACGCGCGACGAAGCAACTGATAAAAGCGGTAAGTTTGTTAAACAATCCCTGCTAAATGCTGGGCACTTGGTAAGTAAATATCTAATTGTTAAAGACGAACCAGCGCTAATCCGGTCTTACATGGAATCGCTGTCGTTATTAACTGAGATAGAAGTAGTGATTTTAAATGGTGGCACAGGAATTGCGCCAAGAGACAATACTTACGATGCGATCGCGGCGCTACTAGAAAAAACCTTGCCAGGCTTTGGCGAGATGTTCCGCTACCTAAGTTGGCAAGAGGTCGGTTCCAGGGCGATCGCCTCTAGAGCAGTTGCAGGTATTTATCGTAACAAGCTAATTTTTTCATTGCCCGGATCTAGTGGTGCTGTCAAGCTCGCGATCGAGCAATTGATCCTACCAGAAGTAATCCACCTCGTAAGGCAATTAAAGGGACTACATTAAACCCAACGCATCTGTGGGGATTGCGATTCCCCCTCAAGAGTTTAGATTTTCTAGCTTGGCTATATCGTGTAGTTTTTATAGGACTTACGCACCGTGAAAGATAAAACCCAGATTTTAAGGAGGTTTTCGGGGCGTTGCCCCAATTGAGGGCTTCGCCCTCAAACTCCCTTACATTGTTTTTTCGTGGATTTGACTGCGTAAGTCCTAATTTAAAAATTTGTTATTTAATCATGTTGTATTTAGTAAATAATTTGGGTATGTTGTGTATAGATTTAGAGTTGGGAAAGCTTTTTAGGCAAAATATGTGTAGATAGTTAATCCTGCTAGAATTCAAGTAATCGTTAATTTCGGTGACCTATATATTTCTTGCAGACTTAGTTAACTAAGTCATCGGTTTAATTACATTTATTACTAAGCCTTATTAAACTACTAAACATGCTATCAGCAATGTTAGTTTGACAGACGAGCTAGCTGCAGTAAATCTAAAATTTTGGGAATTCTATGTTCGCGAGCGTCTTGGCAGATCATGGTATCAAAATATAGGGAGATTAAATGCTGGTGACCGCACTGAATTTTTCGTTTCAGTCCTCAGAGCTAGCCGATCAGCTAAAGCAGGCCAGCAACAATTCACTGACTGGATATTGGCACATACAGCCCACAAAAGCTCGAACTACATTGTCGCCCATTTTCTTGGCAATGGTGCGAGGGAAAATAGTATTTGCCGACAATCAACTGTTATCCTGGCATTCATTGCTTGAAACCCTACAACGATATACATTTAAACTGCGCAGTCCCCAGGCAAGACAAACAATACAGGAACTGGAGTTGGAATTAGCAGCCAGCGAAACCATGCAACTGGGTAAGTATATTACTCGATTATCCGAGGTTAAGCTTTTTAGTCAAGATGAGTTACTAAAAACGCTGAAATTAAAAGTTCTATCAGGTTTAGACAGCTATCTATATGACTGTGCTGGACAGGCTGGTTTCACTGAAGATATTTCTCTGTCTATTAGCGCTCCAATAGTTGGATTTGATTTGGAGGGATTATTTATAGATGCAACGAGGCGACACGAACAGTGGATGCAGTTGCGCAAATTTATACCCACTGTCACTAGCCCCCTGATTATTCAGCAAAATAAAATTGAGCAGTCAACACTATCTGAAGAACAGAAAGAGAAGTTGCAACGTCTGGTCGTGGGAGAGCGCACCTTAATGGAGGTTGCGCAACTTATGAGCAGAGATGAGCTTGAAGTAGCAAAAGCTCTGCTACCGATGTTTCAAGATGGATTAGTAGTTGTTAAAGGGGCTAAAACTGACGGTAGCAATGCAAAAGCAGTACCAGAAGTATTTATAGTTGACGATTCTCCAGTTTTGGTGCAGCAGTTTCGTCTTCTCGTTGAGAAATGGGGATACCAGGTTAATTTTTCCAGCAACGCCTTAACTGCTGTAGATGAGATGGCAAAATTTCATCCGTCGGCTGTGTTTCTTGACATTAATATGCCAGGAGCCTCGGGATTCGATTTAATTAAGCAAATCCGCCGTCAGCCTAGTCTAGCGTCTGTCCCTTTAGTCTTGCTAACAGCTGAAAAAACAATGTCTAACCAGTGGCGGGCTCAGTGGGCTAATTGCAAGTTCCTCTCCAAACCAACTACCACTCAAGAAATATCTGTATTTCGCTCAGAATTGTACGCGCTACTACAGGAAATGGTTCCAACTAGTGAAGAAGGTACACTATTATGAGGTAATTCTAAATCTAGAGTATTCTATCGCTTGCGGCGGCAATGAATTTCATTCTTGAAATTCCTGGGGGATAATTGAGGACGGTCTCAACAATTCTAGGGTAGGCCAGAAAATTTAAAAATCTAGTTGGAGTATAGAAATATGAAATTCTTAGTTGTTGATGACAGTGCTGTAGACAGACATCTTTTAACATCTATTTTGGAAGGAATGGGTCACCAGGTTGACGCTTTCCCGACTGCCGTTGGGAGCTTGGACAAGATTAGTTCTGGCAACTATAAGGCGGTGTTTTTAGATATCGTTATGCCCGAACAAGATGGTTACAAATTTTTGAGGGAACTACGTTCCAATGAGAAAACAGCTAAGCAACACGTGATATTTTGCTCTAGCAAGGTAACTCCTGTAGAAGTTAACTATGGAATCAAACGTGCTGGTGCAGATGACTATATCACTAAGCCTGCAACTGCTGATAGCGTAGCTCAAGCTTTACAAAAGGTAGCCTAATGAATGCTTCAAATTCAATGGTAGATACCTCTGCTTGGACATCCAGCTTACCAGATGATGTCCAAAAAGCTGAACAGAGATTTATCCTGGCTGGCATTGAACAGCTCATTGTAGTATTTCCTTCTAATGTTATAGCAGATATCTCTATCGTCGATCGCTCCTCGATTCTTAATTTGCCATTCTACGATCCGATAATTTGGGGGATTATTCATTGCAATGGTCAGAACATGCCTTTGGTTTCCCTGCGGCAGGTTTTTGGGGTTTCGACGGGATTAATGAGAGAAAAGCTAACTGTAGTACGACTGAATTCTGAGATAGCTAATTTAGCTGGGTTAGGGCTAATTGTTGATACTACTTTGGGGACTAGCTCCACAAGTGAACTCAAATCAGACTTGGATAGCGCCGAGATGTCAATAGGGGAGTCCAAATCTGAATCAAGAATGCGTTTGTTTAAGCCAGAAATGCTTGGTGATCGCTTTTGGCAACCACAGAGATGGCAAGCATCTGTCATATAAATCTTTCAATTCCCTAAAATTGCATAGCCCATCTACTAGACAACATCTAGAGCATGATTATGACTACTACTCCCTCTGAATCAATTTCTTCAGTCAACAGTGAGAATGGCAAAAATCTGACTACTCCATTCCAGGAAAAACAAGAACGCTCTATCTGGTCGAGTATTCGACTCAAAGCTACCCTTGCTGCTATAGCGATTGGATCCATACCCCTAGCTGCAATTAGTGGTGTTGCCTACTACTTTGCTAATCAATCGATTACCGCGCAGATCGGCCAAGCCGAACAAAATCGTGCCGGCGAAGTAACAGATGCGATCAATCGCTTCGTGTTCGAGCGATACGGGGATATCCAAATTATCGCAAGTCTAGATATTCTGACGGATACCAAAACGGGAGCTTCTAAACCTCTTGCTGAGAAGCAAGCTATTCTAGAGCGCTTCGAGAAAACCTATGGAGTTTATGACAGCATTGCGGTATTCGATCTTAAAGGTGACTTGCTGATTTCATCGGGTGGCAAACCTTTCAAAAATCACAAAGATCGGATTTATTTTCAAGAAGCTCTCAAAAACGACAGTCCTTACATCAGCGAGCCCTCTATTTCTGCAACTAGCGGCACCTTTAACGTTTACTTTTCCGCACCGATTAAGGATGCCCAAACGGGCAAAACCACTGCAATTGTCCGCTCCCGTATGCCCATCAAATACCTGGACAAACTGCTTTCCAAGTATAAAGCAAATGGAGGACAGTACTATTTGCTGAACAACTCTAAAGAGATTTTTGTAGGGCCAAAGGGAGTATACGCGACTCAAACTAATTCAGCAGGGCAAAATGTAAGCGCATCTAAAGCAGAGTTTAAAGCCATCAGCGTTCAGTCCGTTTTTCCCGATCTTCAGCAAATCGCGACAAACCAATCAGCAACAGCGATCGCGCCGAACAAGGATAGCAATAAGGAGCAACTATTAGGCTTAGCAGCCACTGAAAAATTAGAAGGTATGCCCAAATTAAATTGGGGTGCGATCGTTACTACTGACACTGATGTTGCTTTTGCACCTCAACAGCAGTTGCTCCTCACTCTGCTGCTAGGAACTGGAATCACAACACTACTTGTGGCCGTGATCGCAACCTACTTGGTTCGTCGTGCTACCCGACCCATACTTGAAGCCTCAGTAGCTGTAGAAAAGGTAGGACAAGGTGATTTGGATGCGAGGGTCGAGGCAAAAGGCGATGATGAATTGGCGCAGTTGGGGGGCAATATCAATCAGATGGCTATCCGGATTAAAGCGCTCCTGGTCGAAGCAGGAGCTAGTGACAACCGCCTTCAACTCCAAAATCAGATGCTGGTAGAGAGTGAAGCTCTACAGACAGATGTCGGCCACATTCTGGATGTTGTATCGGCTCTTGAAGATGGTGACTTTACCATAGAAGCTGAAGTGA
>JANMRU010000274.1:0-8211 GCA_031388585.1 Pseudanabaena sp. SOY_30_concoct_251
TGCGGCATCTCAAGCATTTACTAATAAGGCTACGATGTGGCTGCACTTCAATTTAGTTGATTCCCGTGCGCGAAACTGGATAGCTAAATGCGATCGCATACCAGAACTTGCGAGAGAAATGCTGCTTGCCAACGATTCTCGTATTAGTTTGGAAACCGTTGAGAGCGGCATTGTTGGGATTTTGGGCGATCTCCATTATGAATTCTCCGACGATCCAGACGAACTAGGTTTACTTCAGGTTTATATTGATGAAACGTTTATCATTACTGGGCGAACGCATCCTCTAAAGGTGATCGATAGACTGCGGCGGGAGCTGATGAGTGGGGAGTGTATCGAAACACCAATCCATCTTTTAGTGCATCTCCTCCAGCATGTAACCGAGATATTTAGTACTGAAACTGCATTTTTAAATGACAAAATCGATAATATTGAAGACGGGATTTTGAAGGAGTGGTTGCAAGGGCAAGGTGGAGAATTGGGCCGTTTACGTCGTTTGCTCGTCCGACTTCGTCGCCACGTCAGTGTAGAGCATAACGCCCTGTTTTATGTCAGCAAGCGGATGCCAGATTGGTGCAGCGAGGCCGATCTTTTATTATTGCAACAGGCGATCGAGCGATTAGATTCGGTTGCCCAAGATTTGGGTGTGATTCAGGAGCGAGGTAGATTGCTTCATGAAGAGATTTCCAGCCAACTAGAAGGAGCAACAAACCGTAACCTCTACGTTCTTTCTATGGTGACGATCGTATTTTTACCGCTGACCCTGATCACGGGTGTCTTCGGCATGAATGTTGGAGGATTGCCTTGGGTTGACGATAAATTTGGCTTTGGGTGGATCATGTTCGATATGACAGCTACTGCGATCGTCACGTTATATATTCTGCGGCGAGGACAGTTTTTCTAAAAGAAATATTAACTCGCGACCATTTCGCAGGCAGTCTCGCAGCTAGGACGCGCCACCAGTCCTGGGTAAGGCTCTAGAGCAAACTCTCTATTTGGTTCGCTTAATAAGTAGCGATCGCAGATCTCAAACAATTCCACTTCTGTTCGGGTAAGACGCATATCTCTTAAAAATGCCCCAGCCGCATCCACGCTTTCCCCAATAAAATTCAAATACTTCTTCATACTGTTAACGCGCGATCGCTCCTGTACGGTTTGTGCTGCCACCATGCTATGCAGGCGATCGATATAGTTGCGCACCTCGGCTAAAGTAATGGCGGTAACTGGCTGACCGCTGAGTTGTTGGCGTATTTGCTGGAAAATCCAGGGATTACGGATGGCGGCGCGACCCACCATCACCCCTGCTGCACCAGTATCTTTCAAGACCTTCACGGCTGTGGATGCAGAACTGACATTACCATTGGCTAAAACAGGGCATTGCGCCAGTTGGACGGCATGGGCGATGCGATCGTAATGGACAGCGCCGCGATACATCTGCTTCACAGTGCGACCATGCAGGCTGAGCAGATCGATCTGATGGCGGTTAATTAGACTCAGAATGCGATCGAGGTTGTCTGTGTCCTCAAAACCAATTCGCATTTTGACCGTTAATAATCCTGGAATGCTGGCGCGTAACTCACCCAAAATTCGGTCTATACGGTCAGGATCGCGTAGCAGTCCTCCACCAACATTCTTGCGATAGATTCGGGGGGCAGGACAACCCATATTCAGGTCGATCCCCGCGATCGCATAATTATTCAACTCCTTCGCCAAACGCACAAGGTCGGGAATACTTTCCCCAATCAACTGCGCGAAAATGGGCCGACCAGTCGTATTTTCGGTAATGGAACGCAGAATATGTTTTTCTAGTCGCGAATCAGCATAAACGCGAAAGTATTCAGTAAAGAAATAATCGGGGCTGCCATACAGAGCGATCGCTTTCATGAATGCAAGATCCGTGACATCCTGCATTGGGGCTAAAGCTGTCAAAGCGAGTTCCGAAGATAAGGGTGAAGGGAGGCGATCGCGGCTTAACATGCGTGAAATGGCTTGCGTTCCTGTGTGGTCTAGAATTCCACTATACCCTGTGAAATTTGAGCTAGCGAGGAAGTGAGTTTACTGCTAGTATCGCCCTTAAATATCGATCCTTAAAGGCGATGAACATCCTTGATTTACCCTCGGCACAAGCTTTACAAGCGCCACAGGAGTTATACGAGACTCTTGCTGCTGGCGATGGCATTTTAATTGAGCGAATTATTTCTAGAGGACACACAACACCAGTGGGCGATTGGTTGGACTCTGAGCAGGACGAGTGGGTATTGCTCCTGCAAGGTGAAGCCGTAATTGCCTACCTTGATGGTTCTCTGACAATCATCAAAACTGGAGATTATCTCCTCATCCCTGCTCACCAAAAGCACCGCGTTGAGTTCACCAGCAGCGAACCACCCTGTATCTGGCTTGCCGTGTATGGCAAAATGACAGTCGATCCTATCGATCTCATACCGCAGCCTGAACCACAGCCTCAACTACAGTCTGAACTGCATTCTAATGAGGTTTGATATGCTCCAGCGCACCCCAGAACCAGAAGTTATGGATTCACCCGCAGAGGCGATCGCCTACGATGCGATGGATTTTACTGAGGTGAATGCAGCCTTTGCTCAAGCGGCGATCGCGATCGCAC
Organism: Pseudanabaena sp. SOY_30_concoct_251; assembly: GCA_031388585.1. GTDB lineage: Bacteria > Cyanobacteriota > Cyanobacteriia > Pseudanabaenales > Pseudanabaenaceae > PCC-6802. The sequence continues at coordinate 2,618 of JANMRU010000274.1, forward strand.
CATCCGAGGGCTTAATGTTAGATGTAGGTACAGGCACAGCACGCATTCCTATTGCGATCGCGCTGCAACAACCCCAATGGCAAATCATCGGCATCGATCTGGCGAAAAGTATGCTGGAAATAGGTGCTCATAATATCGACCAGGCGGGATTGCGATCGCAAATTCAACTTGAGTGCGTCGATGTCAAGCAAATGCCTTACCCCGATCGCCACTTTGACATGGCGATTTCTAATAGCATCGTGCATCACCTGAGCGACCCTATTGCATTTTTTCGAGAGCTACAGCGCGTGCTGAAGCCAAATGGCAGTATATTCCTGCGCGACCTTACCCGACCTGATAATTTGGAAACTCTACATGGGTTAGTCGATCGCATTGGTATTGAGTATGACGAAGAGCAAAAACGATTATTTCGCGATTCCCTACACGCTGCTTTTACTATTGATGAAATTATGGCGATCGCCACAGCCGCAGGAATTGTCGATGTCAAAATTTATCAGTCCTCCGAACGCCACTGGACGATGGAAAGAAAGTACTCATACCAATTTAAATAGTTAATATTACAGATCGGGGGTGGGGGCTGCGCCCCCACGAAGGAGTTCTACCCCCACCCAATACGTTCCAATTGGTATTAGCTTCATGAATAAGAAAGGTCTATTTGTAGGGTTAGTCACTCTGGATACGATCTATCGAGCTGAGGCTCCACCCACTAGCAACCAAAAAATTGTCGCTACTGACTTTACAGTTGCTGCTGGCGGCCCCGCTACCAATGCTGCCGTTACCTTTGGGTATTTGGGTAATACACCAATGTTGGTTGGAGCGATCGGTTGTCACCCCATTACCAGCCTGGTACGAGCCGATCTGGCGGACTATGATGTCGCGATCGCCGATCTCACTCCCGAACGCACCGAGTCCTTACCCGTCTCCTCCATAGTTGTAACTGAATCGAACGGCGATCGCGCTGTTGTCTCAATTAACGCTAGTAAAAGCCAAATATGCCGCGAACAGATCCCCCCAGAAGCATGGGCGCAGCTTGAGCAAGCTGATATTGTCCTGGTGGATGGGCATCAAATCGCGGTGGGCATAGCGATCGCAGCTCAGGCAAAAGCTCGAGGCATTCGAGTCGTACTAGATGGTGGCAGTTGGAAGCCTAACCTGGAAAAGCTACTACCCCTTGTTGACTATGCCATTTGCTCCAGTAATTTCTATCCTCCAGGATGTACTCAGACGGATGAAGCGATCGCTTTTCTTTCGAGTATGGGTATTCTCAACATAGCAATCACGAATGGCGCTGAGCCTATTCGGTATCAGTGTCGGGAGGGGAAAGGGGCGATCGCTGTACCAAAAATTAAAACGGTCGATACGCTAGGGGCTGGCGATATTTTTCACGGAGTTTTCTGCGATCGAATTTTGGGCACTAACTTTGTGACGGCACTAGAGCAATCTGCCTTAGTTACTTCTTCTACATGTCAATTTTTTGGCACGCGGATGTGGATGAAAGACAAGACCGATTAAGCTGAAAACCCTCTGCCAATGGGTATTCTAACTCATTAAACAAATCCAGGAATTGCATTCAAATATTAAGTAAATTGTACTTATTTAAACAAAAACTTTCCTAGTTCCAGTCATTCTTACTTTAGTAATCAAAGTTAGAATGACTGGATTTAATACTTTCTTAATCTTTTGTTTATCTATTCCCCTAGACAGAGAAGCTATTTTTTCGTAGGATTTGAGGCAGGGGATCATTATAGGGAGAGAGTTTTACTTTATATCTATTCACAATTTTTTGCTTCACTTCTTAGATAAATCGTGTAACATGAGATATCACTAAACAAATCTAGGTAGGGCTAGTTTTTAACATTTAGCCCAAATATTAAATTTAAATTAATACCTCACTTTTAAATAAGATTCATTTCACAAGTTTAATAAATTTCAATTTTTCCAATTTATATAAAAAAGATTTAAGGATATTTAGTATGGCAATTATTGAGGCGGTCAGATGCCCAAACTGCGGTTCTCTAGCAGAACGTCATCACCTATCATTTTTGGCTCAGGTCAAAACTGAATGCAACAGATGTGACTATCTAATGGTTACTTGCACGCGGAGCGGACGTGTTATCGAAGCTTATGCCCCAGGGCTATCCTTTGAAAGTGTCAGCACGAAGAAGATCCCCAACGTTCGTAATTTAGAAAAAATCTCTGAAACTTCTATGGAGAAACCCCATGAAGTTCTTGTTAAAACCAATTATTTTGGTGTAAATGCCAGCAAGCAGGCTATCTCCTCTGTTCATATCTAAGCTTGTTTGCTTTCAGTGTGAGGAAAATATGAATAAAGTATGGATTCTGACCTCCCAAGACTTCTTGGGAGGCTCGCTTTTTGGGGCAAATTATGGATCTTGTCTAGTTGCTGTTGATTGGGTAGGTCGCGATCGGTATTTAGGGAACGCTTATCGGGGATAATTGATAACTGGTCAACGTTTACTGTCTGTTGGTAACCTCTAGCCGCTAACCCATCATCACGAAGTTCCCGAATATGGCTCCAATCACCAAGTTGCTAATTGCTAATCGAGGCGAGATTGCGCTCCGCGTCATCCGTACCTGCGAAGAGTTAGGTATTGCTACCGTGGCTGTGTACTCAACCGTCGATCGCAATTCTCTACACGTGCAACTAGCGGATGAAGCCGTTTGTATTGGCGAGCCTCCCAGCAGTAAAAGTTACCTTAACATTCCTAATATTATTGCCGCCGCAATCACGCGCAATGCGACCGCAATTCATCCTGGGTATGGCTTTTTGTCAGAAAATGCTCGCTTTGCCGAAATTTGTGCCGACCACAATCTGTTGTTTGTCGGTCCCAGTCCAGCCGCAATCCTGGCGATGGGTGATAAGTCCACGGCAAAGAAAACTATGCAAAGGGCGGGAGTACCGACCGTACCAGGTAGTGAAGGTTTAATTGAATCCGAGGATCAAGCCAGTAAGATCGCCGACAAAATCGGTTATCCCGTCATGGTTAAAGCGACGGCAGGTGGGGGTGGTAGGGGTATGCGTTTGGTTTATCAGCCCCACGATTTAATCAAACTATTAAAGGCAGCGCAGGGCGAAGCCGAGGCTGCCTTTGGCAATTCAGGCGTATATATCGAGAAATTTGTGGAAGAGCCTCGCCACATTGAATTCCAGATCCTTGCCGATAGCTACGGTAATGTCATTCATCTGGGTGAGCGCGATTGCTCGATCCAACGTCGTCACCAAAAATTATTAGAGGAGGCTCCAAGTCCTGCGCTTAATCCTAAACTGCGAGAACAAATGGGTGCTGCGGCAGTAAAGGCGGCTAAGGCAATCAATTATGTTGGGGTTGGCACGATCGAGTTTTTGCTAGATAAATATGGCAAGTTTTATTTCATGGAAATGAATACTCGCATTCAAGTCGAGCACCCTGTTACTGAGATGATTACTGGCATCGATCTGATTGCGGAGCAACTACGGGTAGCGCAAGGGGAAAAACTCAAGCTCACGCAAAAAGATGTAGTAATGCGAGGTCATGCGATCGAATGTCGCATCAACGCCGAAGATCCGGCGCATAATTTTCGGCCTAACCCTGGTCGCATCAGCGCCTACTTACCCCCTGGTGGCCCAGGTGTGCGCATGGACTCCCATGTCTATACAGACTACGAAATTCCGCCCTATTACGACTCGTTGATTGGCAAGTTAATAGTCTGGGCAGGCGATCGCCCTTCAGCAATCCAGCGGATGAAACGGGCGCTATATGAGTTTGCGATTACGGGTATCCCCACCACAATTGGATTCCACCAGCTAATCCTGGACGATGAAGACTTTCAAAAAGGAAATGTATATACAAACTACGTGCAGCTACTGATGGCAAGGAAAAATATGTAAACTAAACCCAGCAATCGTGGAGGTTGAATTCGCCAGATAGCACCTGCCAAAGCCCAATAAACGCAAGTACTTGTGTGATGAACTGTAGCCAATTTGTCCTGGCTGGTGGTTTTGGGGTTTGGGGAAAATTTTGCTTCATGCTGAACAATCCTGGCTAATAAATTGGTGTGGTTCTCCATAATTGGGAAGGCACGCTAGCATTTTCCCAATTATCGCTTTCCACAGATTGTTGCAGATATGGAAGGCAGGTCTACTACCACTTCTTGTAAGGCAGAAACTTTCCATTCATGATTACTTTAACGCGATCGCCCTTAGGATCTTCCACCTTCTCAATATCGAGCGTGAAGTCGATCGCACTCATAATGCCATCACCAAATTTCTCCTGGATCACTTCTTTCATCGGCATCCCGTACACCTGCATAATTTCATAAAAGCGATAGATCAGTGGATCAGTCGGCACTATTGGCCCTAAGCCTTTAACGGGATAGGCGGTCAATTCTGAGATAATATCTTGACTCAAACCTAAAGCTTGAAGAATCTTCCCAGCTTCATCTGCTGAAGCCGCAGCTTGTCGATAGAAGATGGCAGCAATACAAACTTCATCCAGTCCCACACTTGACTCTAGATCCGCAAAGCTAAGCCCTTTACTTTTCTTGGCAGCAAGAAGCTTTGCTGTAATTGCAGGTATTTCCGTATTTGACATAATCATCCCTCTAGCGACTAAACGCGAGCAAGTGTCACAGCCTCAGTTTGATCCTGGTATTTACCACTGCGATCGTCGTAGCTGACGGCACACGGCTCACCTTCCAAGAATAACAATTGCACCACGCCTTCGTTGGCATATAGGCGACAGTCGGCACTAGAGGAGTTAGAAAATTCTAAAGTGAGGTGACCACGCCAACCCGCTTCTGCTGGAGTGAGATTGGCAATTACACCAGTGCGCGCGTAAGTACTTTTACCTATACAGATTACGGTAACATTCCCAGGTACAGCCAGGTGTTCTAACGCCACGCCTAAACCGTAGGAGTGAGCTGGCAAGATAAAGAAACTGCCATTGTCATCGCTATGTAGTTCAGATGGCTCTAGATTCTTGGCGCTAAAATTTTTCGGATCGATCACAGTACCCGGCACATGGCGAAAAATGCGAAAGTCCACGGGAGAAAGGCGAATATCGTAGCCATAGGAAGATAGTCCGTAGCTGATCGCTGGCCTCATAGCTAAATTAGGTTCTACTTGTATCCGTCTTACTAAGGTTGGCTCAAATGGCGCAATCATGCCTGTAGAAGCCATCTGTGTAATCCAAGTATCATTTTTGATCATGCTAATTCGCGCTTATTGAGAATTCGAGGTTGGATATGGTTGGCAGTAGGGGCAGAAGTGTGAGGAGCGACCTGCAAGTTTGATCCGCTCGATCGCTGTACCACAAACTTTACAAGGTTTCCCTGTGCGACGGAATACCCATGCTACATCGATATAGTTGCCCTTGCTACCCGTGACATCTTGAAAATTGCTAAATGTACTGCCGCCGTTGCTAATGCCATCACTCAGGACCTTGATAATCGCCATATGCAATGCCGTAACTTGGGCTGGCGACAATAGCCTAGATTTATGCTGGGGGTGAATATTGCCTAGAAATAGAGATTCGTCGGCATAAATATTACCAATGCCTGCGACGATCGCCTGATCGAGCAGGGCATTTTTGATC
>JANMRU010000291.1:0-24163 GCA_031388585.1 Pseudanabaena sp. SOY_30_concoct_251
GCCAGCTTGACATCCTCAGGAGAAGCATTACGGGCGAGTCCTAGCAGTCTATAGCATTCGGAAAGTTGCATTCAGGTAACGATCGAGTTGAGGTGAGCAGATAAAATTTCGGCTCAGTCAGATAATCAATAAATATAGCCAATAAATTTATACGGGTTTCTTGCGAATTGTATATTTCCCTCTAGAAGTGACGGGTGAGTTATTATTTTCGGCAACGAGTTTCATGTAAGCATCTAAAGCTTTTTCTTTAGTGGGAAATTCAGCAATCAAATGCACCCTAGTACTATGAGCGATCTCTAGAACAACTTGGTAATCTGTAGGTGTATCAGTAGACATAAACGGCGATTCACTTCTTGCTCAGTGGAAAATATACTTGTTAAAATTCCCACTTAGAGTAGCAAATAAAGCATTTTTTGGCACAAATATTGGAAAAATCAATTTACTTACTCTTACTAGCACTGCAGATTCCTTTTACTTTGATGCTGCTATCTCGTTTAAGCACAGCCCCTAGACGCATTGCTCCCTTAGAACCTCAGAGTGATCGCGCCGATGCAGAGCCTAAAGTTACAGTTGTGATTCCGACGCTGAATGAGATATTGCGCTTACCAACTTGTTTAGAAGGGCTGCGCGATCAGGCGATCGCCGAGATCGTAGTCGTCGATAGCCGTTCTCAGGATGGCACGCCTGAGTTTGTACAAAGTCTCCAGCCAAACTATCCCTGTAAGTTACGTTTGATTAGCGACGATCCGCTACCTTCGGGCTGGATTGGTCGTCCTTGGGCACTGCATACGGGCTTTTTAAACGCTAGCCCCGAAAGCGAATGGATTCTGGGTATTGACGCAGATACGCAGCCACAACCTGGCTTGGTGGCGAGTTTGGTGCAACAGGCGATCGCACTCAACTACGATATTGTGTCACTTTCACCAAGATTTATCCTCAAAACAGCAGGAGAGCGATGGTTACAGCCGGCCCTGCTCATGACATTAATTTATCGGTTTGGGGCGACAGGCGATCGCACTCAATTTTCCAACGAGCGCGTCATGGCTAACGGCCAGTGCTTTTTATCTCGCAAATCCGTATTGGCAGATCTAGGTGGCTACGAATTAGCTAAGTCCTCTTTCTGTGATGATGTTACCCTGGCTCGTACCGCTGCGAGCCGAGGCGCAAAAGTCGCTTTCTTAGATGGAGCTAAAGTATTGCAGGTGCGCATGTATACCTCAATGGCCGAGACCTGGCGGGAATGGGGGCGATCGCTCGATCTCAAAGATGCTTCCACTCCTACCCAAATCTGGGGTGACTGTTTGTTCCTTTTGGCCGTGCAGGGACTACCTTTACCTTTGTTAATTCTTTCGATAATTTTTCCACCCTTAAACTCGGTTTTTAGCCTTACCATGCTGTATTTAAATGCTGGCCTGGTGCTGATCAGAATCGCGCTAATGTTGGCAATCCGCTCCAGCTATACAGATGTGGGCTTTTGGTTTTGGCTGTCGCCCCTGGCAGATCCACTTGCAGTTTTACGAATATTCATTTCATCTGTTAACAGACCAAAACAATGGCGCGGTCGAGTTTATCAAAATGAAGGGTAAGATATGTGCGTAACTTATGACTCTGGTAAAGTTTAATCTATGTCAGACTTTAATCGCGGCATTATGAAGTTCGACGGAGCAGATAGCCCTCTGGCCATTTTGCTTTCCGCATCTGCGATTCTGGCTGCGATCGCCTTCTTAATCTATTGGGGGATAAGCACCGCTTACCTTTAGATCTCAACAATTGACAGAAACAAGGAAGATCGTCCCCAACACTTCCTTTAAGGGGATACAGCAGACATTGTTGTATCCCCTTTGTCGTATGTTTGTCGTATGCTAGTTAAACAATCCGCCGATCAATCGTCAATACAAAATATGACTGCTGTAGAAAATCAAGATGAAAACCTAGGATCGGCAATGGGCTGCATTCCTAGCGGTCTTTATATTGTGACAACCACTCAAAATGGTGAAACAGGCACGATGCTGGCATCTTGGGTGCAGCAGGCAGCTTTTAACCCTCCAGCCGTCACGATCGCCGTCGCTAAAGGGCGACATATTGAGTCACTTCTCACACCTGGCAGTACTTTAGTTGTAAATATCTTAGAGAAGGGTCAGGGCAAACTAATTGGGCATTTTTCCAAAAGCTTTGAACCTGGCATAGATCCGCTGGCTGGTATAGCGATCGGCACAGCGCCTAGCGGGCAACCCTATCTAGAAGAAGCGATCGCCTACCTTGATGCTGAAGTAGTCACTAGCCTTGATGCTGGAGATCATTCTGTTGTTTTAGCTAAGCTCTCAGCAGGTGTAAAAATGCGCGATGGTGAGGTTGCCGTCCATACTCGCAAGAACGGATTTAAGTACTAAACTGCTTTTACAATGCAAAAAAAATTGGCTCTAGGGTTACTTTTCGCCGCACCTATAACTCTACTTGGTGCTACGGGTCAGATTAAGTGGACTTCTACCGAGTTTGCCTCTACACACAAAGTATGTGTTAGTTCGGCTCTAAAAGCTAATCCTAAAGCTGCTACTAATCAAGCTAACTACTACTGCAAATGCACGCTAGTGAAAGCTGCGACTAAATGGACATATTCCGAATTCAGCTCTAATGAGGAAAAGTACGCAAAGGAGCTAGCTAGTGAGGGAGCGATCGCCAAATGTGCCCAAGAAGCACTTCAGCTCAATCCTATTCCTAGTGAATTAAATCAAAATCGACAGATTCAACAAGTACTTGAGTCAGGGGGCCAAGATCTGCTTAATCATAGAAAATAGCAGCATTGATGCAGATTGAACCGTCACCGATCCAGATTGCGCTCACTCCTCGCTGAAATAATTGAAGATGCGATTAGCGAAGCGCTATGCCTGTGGCCGCCAAATATGAGCAAGAAATTCATCTCAATTCTTAATTTTGGCAATCCCATTGTTCGCAAAAAATACTAAGTTATCCTATCAATATAGAATCTTCAATTCCCCCAGCAGCGCTGAAATAGACCCCAGTCAAGTTTACTCCAACAAATTTGGCATTGCTAAGATTTGCCCAGTTCAATTTTGCGCCTGTAAGATTTGCACCTGTAAGATCCGCGTCAGTGAGATCGGCGCAGGTGAGATTAGCTCTGGTCAAATCTGTCTCTGTGAGATCGGCTCCAACGAGATTGGCATGATTGAGTGAGACTCCGGTTAGGGATGCCTTACTCAAATTGGCTCTGGATAAGTTGGCGTTAGTCAAATTTGCTGACGTCAGAAAAGCTCCCTGCAAAATTGCTTCTTCAAGATTTGCTTCGCTGAGATCGGCGTCGATCAAATAGGCTTCGCTCAGATCGGCACCAACCAAAAAGGCTCGATGTAAGCTAGCACCGTTGAGATTGGCACGACAGAGGTTTGTTTGCTTGAGCTTAGCCCAACTCAGATTAGCCAGGTTTAACTCCGCCCCTTCTAAGTTAGTCTGTTCCAGATTAGCTAGAGTTAAGTCTGACTCAAACAGATTTACTTCACTGAGATCGACAGTTTGTAGCACGATGCCAGGCAGGGACAATCTACTGAAATCGAGATCGCCTGCGGCATATTTCTCTAATAACTCTTGGGCATTCATAATTTGGTAGTCCTCAAGAAGTGAGAATGTACTGTGAGTACATTCTCACAAAAAATTATTACCTCTTGGGCATCCATAATTTACAAGGTAGTGGGTGAAATAGCCCCAAATTAATCTCATTTTAATCTCGTTGTGGCCATTTCACCAAAATGCAAACTTAAGGGAGATTTTTACCAAGAATCTGGGCGACTTCTTTGGCAAAGTAGGTGAGGATAATATCTGCCCCAGCCCGCTTCATGCTGAGTAAAGTCTCCAGCATTACCTGCTTCCCATCAATCCAGCCCATCTGGGCAGCGGCTTTGATCATGGCATATTCTCCACTGACGTTATAAGCCGCCACTGGCATGTCGGTAGCTTCTTTGACTTTGGCGATAATATCGAGATAGGCAAGTGCGGGCTTAACCATCACGATGTCAGCCCCTTCCGAAATATCCAGATACACCTCTTTGATTGACTCGCGGGAATTAGCTGGATCCATCTGGTAGGTTTTCTTGTCACCGGATTTGGGGGCAGAACCTAGCGCTTCGCGGAATGGGCCGTAATATGCGGAAGCGTACTTAGCGGAGTAAGCCAGAATACTAACGTGTTCGTAACCGCTCTCATCCAGTGCGGCACGAATTGCCCCAATGCGCCCGTCCATCATATCGGAGGGCGCAACCATATCTGTACCTGCGGCAGCCTGAGACAAAGACATCTTGACCAGAACTTCGACGGTGGGGTCATTAACAATAATGCCATTCTCGTCGAGGATACCGTCGTGACCATGGGTAGTGAAGGGATCGAGCGCTACATCAGTAATTACAATAATATCTGGCGTAGACTGCTTAATCGCGCGCACAGTACGCTGGATTAAGCCATCGGGGTTATAGCTTTCACTACCTGTGACATCTTTTTTCTCTGGGGGGACAGCAGGAAATAGCGCGATCGCATTAATCCCCAGTGCATATACTTCCTCAATTTCCTTGAGCAACAGATCGAGCGTATAGCGATAGGAGTCGGGCATGGAAGATACTTCTTCCCGTATGTTTTCCCCTTCCATCACAAACATGGGGTAAATCAGATCGTCAACTGTGAGGACAGTTTCTCTGACGAGGCGACGAATGGCTGGTGTGCGACGTAAACGACGAGGGCGATGAGTTAGCGACATGAAAGTATACTGAATAACTAAATAACTAGGTCAACTAGATTGCTGCCAAATTGCTCTTAAAGTCAGTATTTTAACTTAACAAGAGAATATCTTAGCGTTGAAAGCAAGCTCGGAACTTTATCGTAGCCGCAGGATGTCATGAATCTTAATGTGTTTTTAGAGGATCTAGGGTGGTTATGCAATTTCACAATTCGCCAAAGTATATTTTCAAATATTTATCTAAATCCTGGCTGCTAGGTGGTGCGATCGCGCTTTCTACCAGTATTGCGACACCGATCTCAGCTCAAGTTCCAATACCCATAAACTGGGACGTTTTTAGATCCTCCACAGCCAAAGATGGCGATCCTAACAGTCAGATTAGTTCGGGTTGGGTATGGTTAGATGGTCGCCCTCTGTTTCGGATATCTGCCCCCAAGGGCAGTCTGACCACGCGCGTCAATGATATTCAAAGGAATCTGAATAACGTCCTATCTAGCTACCTCCAGCAAAATAACGATTCCTTAGATCTACAAGTCAAGCAAACTAACGGTCTCACAGCACTGTCGGTTAATGATATCTACCTGATGAGCGTAACGGAGTTTGATACTAAGCTGCACAGCATCTCACCTGAGGCTCTAGCCAATGACATTAGCCAGTCAGTCCGAGATGCACTGGTTATCGCAAAAAACGAGCGGCAACCCCAGTCTTTGATGGTGCAGGGTGGTATGGCTGCGGGTGCGATTATGGTGGTTTTATGGCTCAACTGGGGAGTTCGTCGCTGGCGGCGTTATCTAAATGTCTCTATTGAGCTACCAATTGCCGAGACTTTACCAGAAGAACAGCCGATCGCCACGCAACTAAAGGTGAGGCAGAAAAACACGCTAAAGGAAATTCAAAATCGGCTGTTACAGGTTTTGCAAGTTAGTATTTGCACAGGTGGGATAATCGTAGTCTTGAATCTATATCCCTACACAAGAGGACTACTTGTACTACTTTTATTTGGGTTAGAGGTTCCAGTTAAATTAGGTTTAGCCATCTTAGCAACCTATTTAGCGGTTCGGCTCAGCTATGCTCTGGTCGATCGCTCTACTTCGACACTTGCCCAAACAACACTCCTTAGTACAGCAGAGGACTCCCAAAGATTGCAATTGCGATTATCTACAATTTCTGGGGTGACTAAAGGTATTGCTACCTTTGCTGGGTTGGGAATTGGTGTCATCACGAGTTTAGTCATTCTTGGTGTCGATATCGGTCCGTTGCTCGCTGGAGCAGGACTAATTGGCGTCGCGCTTTCCTTTGCCTCACAGAATGTGATTAAAGATGCGATTAATGGTTTCTTTATCCTTTTGGAAGATCAATACGCGATCGGCGATTCTATTGCCATATCTGGCTACAGTGGCTTGGTAGAAAATATTAACCTTCGAATTACGCAAGTTCGCGATGCCGATGGTCGCCTAATCACTATTCCCAACAGCGAAATCAAAATCGTTGCCAACCTCTCTAGCCGTTGGTCTAGGGCAAATCTCAGCATTCCAGTCGGCTACGATACCGATCTTGATAGTGCCATTGCACTTATTCGTGAGGTTGCAGCCAATATGACTACCGACAAAAAATGGCGAGAGCAGATTTTGGAAACTCCTGAAGTGCTTGGAGTCGATGACTTTGCTAGCCATAGTTTAAGCGTCCGCGTGTGGATGAAAACTCAGCCATCAAGGCAATGGGCAGTTGCCAGAGAATTCCGCCGTCGATTGAAGGTGGCAATGGATAGTGCTGGCATTGCCCTGCCAATGCAACCTTAGAACCTTAGCAGCGGATCTCATGTGGTAATTCTTCACAAGGAGGAGTTAGCGAGGATACTTGGGTACTAACTGCATAGTTTGCCAGTCAAATAAATTAAAATGGATGCAAGTTATGAGGAAAGGCACTATGTTCCAAGTTACCGAAAAGCCACTGACGTTAGAAGAATTCCTGGAGTTGCCAGAGACAAAGCCTGCCAGTGAGTTTATTAACAACAAAATTATTCAGAAACCTATGCCAAAAGGGAAACATAGTAGTTTGCAATCACGGCTAGTTGCCTGGATCAATCAAGTTGCGTTGGAGAGGGAGCTTGCTCATGGGTTTACTGAATTACGCTGTACCTTTGGCGGACGATCTATCATTCCAGATGTAAGTGTATTTTCTTGGAAGAGAATACCGCTTGATGCAGATGGTGAGATTGCAAATGATTTCATCACCTATCCCGACTGGACGATTGAGATTCTCTCTCCAGGCCAGAGTAATAGCAAAATAATCAGCAATATTCTGCACTGTTTAGATTACGGTACGCAGTTGGGATGGTTGCTGGATCCCTCGGAAAAGTTGGCGATCGCCTTTCTTCCTAAACATCGGCCAATAGAAATCTCAGGTGACCAGAAATTACCTGTTCCAGACTTTCTGGAATTAGATCTAACTGCATCACAAATGTTTGGCTGGCTAAAAAAGAATGTCTCCAGAGATTGAAAGGCTAAGACACTAGCCTGCAAGGGAATTGCACCGTCGATTGAAGGTGGCAATGTATAGTGGTTGCATTAGCAGGGCAATGCAACCTGAGAATCTTAGATTCAATTAGTGAACACCCACTTAATATTCAAACTACTCGGTTTTGGAGGATACACTCGCGATACCAATGAAAACTTGCTTTTGGAAGGCGTTGCTGAGTGGCATAGTCAGTGTAGAGCAATCCGAAACGGCGATCGCGCCCCCAAGCCCATTCAAAATTATCCAACAGCGTCCACACAAAATAACCTTGAAGTAGATAACCCTCTTGAATCGCACGGTGAGCGGATTTAAGATACTGCCGTAAGTAGAGAATGCGATCGCTATCTAATATTTCTCCCTTCGGAGTTAACTTGTCCTCAACAGCACAACCATTTTCGGTAATTGCCAGAGGCAGGTCTGAACGTCCTAATGTTTCGCTAATGTGACGAATACCCCAGTAAATAGATTCCGGCAAAAAATGTAGCCAGGGCATATTCAATTTCGGATATCCCTTTGGGAAATCTAGAATCTCATAGCCCGAATCGTTATTCGCCGATCGCACATAGTTGCCAAAATAGATATTCAGACCCAGCCAATCGAGTGGTTGATGTATGATATCGAGGTCTCCATCTTGTATCTTTGGGGCGCGATCGCCTAAATGCTCTAGTAGAGTGTCACTATAAGCACCCGTCAAAGCTGGGATTAGAATACCGCCATTAGTTCCATTCAGACCGATCAGAGGCAACGCAGCTTTCGCGGCAGCAATATCCGCTTCGGTTTCGGTAAGCGGAACCGTTGGCACAAAGTTATCCACCAATGCCACTTTACAAGGAACAGGTGATGCCGCTCGAATTGCTAAACAAGCTAATCCATGCGCTAGTAAAGCATGGTGTGAACTTTGCCAAACTTGCTTGAGGCTACCTACGACTGTCCCAGGTGCATGTACAGGTAATTGGTTGACACCATAACCCAAGTGCGTGAAGCAAACAATTTCATTAATCGTCATCCATGAAGTGATGCGATCGCCCAATCGACTCACCACAGCTGTGACATATTCCGCAAAGTCCTGTGCCATCTCGCGACTCTGCCATGAACCGTAGCGGTCTTCTAATGCCTGGGGACTATCCCAATGGAATAGGGTCGCGTGGGGTGTAATACCATACTCACGCAGACAGTCCACGAGTCGCTTGTAGAAATCTATCCCCGATTGGTTTACTGCCCCACGTCCATCGGGTATGATGCGCGGCCAGGCAATGCTAAATCGATAATGCTTCAGCCCCAGTTTCGCCATCCACTCAATATCTTCTCGATAGCGGTGGTAATGATCGCAGGCGATCGCACCAGTATCCCCATTTATCGTTCGCCCTGGGATGGCGCTAAATGTATCCCATACACTTGGCTTGCGCCCATCTTCATCCACAGCACCCTCAATTTGGTATGCTGCTGTGGCGCACCCCCACATAAAGCCTTCAGGGAACTGGTAGCTCATATCACAATCCTAAATGGAGTCTAAATTGGGGAGTTGTGGTTTTCACCTTGATCTGTTTATTGCGGCTACCGAGCATTAGGTTTAGCTTATGCAATTGCCGTCCAGTTATTTTTCGCAGCTAACGGCGATTGGCGCAGTAGTAGAGACCATAGCGGCAACTAACTGGCTCGGCGCTACCGCAAATGGGAGCCGATGAATATCTGATTCTGGCAAGCAGGCGATCGCCGCGACAGTTTCTAATTCTCTCAGAGTTATATCAGCTAAACCTAAATCAGCTAAGTTCTTGGGTAGGCCAACTTCATCGTAGAACTTAAGTAGTTGATGTCTGGCAGTAGCGGCTAATTGATTGCCTTGAAATTCTTCCAGACGTAACTGCGCGAGAATCCCATAGGCAACTTTCTCTCCGTGCAACGCACTGTGGACTTGAGAGAGATGCGTCAGGCCATTGTGGACAGCGTGTGCAGCCACTGTACGGCACTGAGCGCCGCCAATCCCACCAATTACGCCCGCCAGACAAACCGTAGCATCAACTACTTCGCGCCACACATCACTACCAGGATTATGCAGGGCTTCTTCCGACTTTTGCAGTAGAATATCGCGCAGAATTCTTGCTTCTTGCACTGCGGCAATCACCATCGTGCGATCACTACTACCACTACTGATAGATGCTTCGTACCACTTGGCGATCGCATCGCCAATCCCAGATACTAAAGTGCGTTGCGGCGCGGTAGAAATTAGTGCGTAGTCAACTAGCATCAAGTTGGGACAACGGCTGAGGGTAACATCGTAGCTAAATGCCCCATCCTCGCTGTAAACATTACTTAAAGCCGTCCATGCCGCACAGGTAGCCGCAGTTGTAGGAATCGTAATTACGGGTAAATTAGTTTGCTCGCCGATTAGTTTGGCGGCATCTAGGGCTTTACCACCACCAGCGCCAATAATCATCGTGGCCTGGTGTGCGGTTACCTCATCGCGCAAAATAGCTAAATTGGTATCCGTACAGTCAGCGATCGCAGGTGCATAACGAACGGCGATCTGAGCGTCAACCAAGCCCTGTTCTAGATAAGGAGAGACTAACTCTTTGGCAGTCTTCCCTGCTATTACCAGAGCACAGTTTCCCCAAGGTAGAAGGTATTTGCCTAGTTGAGCAATAATTCCATGCCCGCGTAAAAGTTGAGCAGGAGCGATCGCTAGTATTGGCAAGCTATCAACGGTATGTGTCACTCTTGTTTAATTAAGCAACGGTTATCCAAATATTATATCTTTGCCCAATTAAATTCTTGTTCCTGAAGAGGCAATCTTCTCTAGTTGCCCCCACTGTAATGTGGGGGCATTTCTTGAAAGAAATTGCGTTAGATCTTCGCAAAAAATTCCTTAGATCCCTTAGGAGTAGGTTTCATCGTTGCTTTTCCTGGTTCCCAACCTGCTGGGCAGACTTCATCTGGGTTTGACTGAGTATATTGAATGGCTTTCAGCGTGCGCAGGGCCTCATCGACGCTGCGACCAAAGGCAAGGTTGTTAATCGTCGCATGTTGGACAATGCCTGCTTTATCAATAATGAATAGGCCGCGCAAAGCAACGCCAGCATCAGGATCGAGCACGTTGTAGGCACTACTAATTGACTTTTTTAGGTCGGCAACAAGCGGATAGTTTAAGTCGCCTACGCCACCTGATTTGCGATCGGTTTGAATCCAGGCAAGATGCGAAAATTCGCTATCAACGGAAACACCGAGAACTTCGGTGCCAATAGCCTGAAACTCACTGTAGCGATCGCTGAATGCCGTAATTTCTGTGGGGCAGACAAAAGTAAAATCCAGAGGGTAGAAGAATAAAACAACGTACTTACTACCTTTGTAGCTCGATAGCTTAACGGTCTTGAACTCTTGATCCACGACCGCTGTTGCTTCAAAATCTGGGGCAGATTGGCCTACACGTAAGCATTCAGTCATAGTAAGATTCCTTGGTTTGTAAAAACGCCTAACTCATTACACTACACATACGTACAGTAACATAAATTTACTCTTAACCATAATCATAACGACTTCGATATATCCCCGAGATCGTTATACATACTCGATTAGAAGCTCGATATAGCGATCGCCATCGAGGAACAAGACTCTGACGAACGAGACTCTGACATTTTTTTTGGGTCAGGCTGTTATGCTTGTTTTGGAAATTGGCATAATTTAGGTAATACGTGTAAAAGTACGAGGAAAAACCATGGCACAGGTAAAAGAGGCAGTAAAAGAAGTGGTAAAAGTAGAGCAGTTAATGCCAGCTTTGGGCGAAGGTGTTTTGAATGGCAGTTGTCTGTCAACCGCAAGACCATGGGGTTCTTTTACTGTTTTAGAAGAAGGGCGTGGCTATAAAATTAAGCGAATTGAAGTCAAGCCAGGCCATAGACTCAGCTTGCAAATGCACCATCATCGCAGCGAGCACTGGATCGTCGTATCTGGGACAGCACAAGTTACCTGCGGAGAAGCTGAAACTATGCTGCGGAGTAACCAGTCCACCTACGTTCCCCAATGCACTGCGCATCGTTTGGAAAACCCCGGACTAATTCCGCTTGTGATTATTGAAGTGCAAAATGGCGAGTATCTTGGCGAAGACGATATTGTCAGATTTCACGATGACTATTCCCGCGCTGATAATAAATAGTTATACCAATCAGTTTTTGTTTGTTTAGGGGTGAAGGGGTGAAACCTCTTTATGGGGGCTTTGCCCCCAAACCCCCAATTTACAGTTGATCCTAACAATCAGGTTTTATTTATTTAGGGGTGAAACCCCTTTATGGGGGCAAAGCCCTTTATGGGTGCAAAGCCCCCAAACCCCCCATTTACAGTTCATCTAGAATTGATACATTTATGTTGCTTTGCGATTTGGTATGTAACGATCGACAATTTACGCAATAATTTGTGAGTCGGCGAAAGCATCACCTGCTAAATGTACTAATGTAGGGTGAATAATTTGTCGTCAATCGTTGCATACCTAAGGAAATAGGGCAAAGGAAGAAATACGTGATCAAAGTTCCACCTTTTGATGTCACTCAGCAATTTGAGCAGATAGGTAACGATCTCAGTCGAGAAGTTACGGCTGTACTGGCATCAGGCCAATATATTGGCGGCCCCAACGTTGGAAAATTTGAGGTTGAGTTTGCCGAGTATACAGGTTCTAAATATGGCATAGCTTGTAACTCTGGTACAGATGCTCTGTACTTAGCGCTTCGTGCTTTGGGTATTTGTCAAGGGGACGAAGTAATTACAACACCATTTACGTTCTTTGCCAGTGCCGAAGTCATAAGTATGGTCGGCGCTAAGCCCGTATTTGTAGATATTGAAGCAGATAGTTTTAATCTCGATCTCGATCGCCTAGAACAGGCAATTACCGATCGCACCCGTGCGATCTTGCCAGTGCATTTATTTGGTCGTCCTATGGATATGAGCCGACTGATGGAGATTGCCACTGCCCACAATTTTTATGTGATCGAAGATTGCGCCCAGGCAACTGGTGCAACTTGGAAAGGTAAGAGGGTTGGTAGCGTTGGCGATGTTGGTTGTTTTAGCTACTACCCCACCAAAAATCTGGGCGGTTGTGGCGATGGTGGTATGGTCACGACCAATAATTTGGCGGTCTCTGAACAAATTCAAATTTTGCGCGAACATGGCAGTGCAAAGCGCTATTATCATTCGCAGATTGGGATGAATTCCCGTCTAGATGCGATTCAAGCGGCTATTTTGCGAGTGAAACTACCGCATCTCGATCGCTGGAATCATCTCAGAAGTGCGATCGCCGATCGCTACGCGCAATTTCTTAAGCACATTCCAGGTGTCATTACGCCGCACCATTGTCCAGGTAGCGTTTGGAATCAGTATACGATTCGACTAGTTGACTGCGATCGCGATGCCGTACAAGCGAGTCTCAGAGAGCAGGGCGTAATTACAACTACTTACTATCCGCTGCCACTTCATCTCCAGGAAGTTTACAAGCATTTAGGATATGTTCAAAGCAGTTTCCCTGTGGCTGAAACTGTCTGTGGCCAGGTATTATCTTTACCAATGTTCCCCGAACTATCCGAACTACAACAGGTAGCAGTTGTTGATGCGCTCAAAAATGCATTAAGTTGAGGGTACGTTTAGGTAAATACACATATGGCAACGGCAACTCTGTTAATCTCATGCCCAGATCGCAAAGGGTTAGTCGCTAAAATCGCCGACTGGCTGTTTTCCCATAACGGCAATATTCTCCATGCCGATCAGCATACAGATACCGCCGCAGGTTTATTCTTGATGCGGGTGGAATGGGAGCTAGAAAACTTTAATCTGCAACGGCAATTTGTTGGGGAAGCATTTGACCCACTAGCCGAAGTGATTGATGCTAAATGGCAGGTGCATTTTTCTGACTCCGTGCGGCGCATCGCCATTTTTGTCACCAAGCAAGATCATTGCCTTTACGATCTGATTTTGCGTCAACGGGCGGGCGAGTTACAGGCCACTATTCCTTTAGTAATTGGCAATCATCCCGATCTAGAAGCGATCGCCCACAATTTTGGTATTAACTTTCACTACTTACCTGTAACCGCAGAAACAAAACAGGCGCAAGAAGCCCAGCAGCTTGACTTAATTAAGCAATACAATATCGATTTGGTGGTTTTAGCTAAGTACATGCAAGTCCTGAGTCCAGGCTTCCTATCCCAATTTTCCAATGTGATTAACATTCATCATTCGTTCTTACCTGCGTTTCCTGGTGCAAATCCATATCAACGTGCGTTCAATCGTGGCGTTAAGATTATTGGTGCTACTGCTCACTATGTTACCGAAGATCTTGATGAAGGGCCGATCGTCGAGCAGGATGTGATTCGGATTTCCCATCGCGATTCTGTGTCCGATCTGATTCGCAAAGGCAAGGATCTAGAGAGAATTGTGCTCGCTCGTGCGGTGCGCCTACATTTGCAGAACAGAGTCCTGATTTATGGTCAAGCATCCAGTTCTGATTTAGGTTTGCGGACAGTAGTATTTGATTAGTGTGCGATCGCCTTCAACTTTTTGAGCTCTAGCAATCTTGTAAGTTGGCGGTGTGGGGGGGCTCCCCCACGAAGGGGTAGAACCCGTTCACCCCTAAACAATTAAAAACTGATTGCTAAGGCTTATTCTGCCTTATATTTTGAACTCAGTTTGCGAAGGATATCCCAAATGCCGCCAGGCGGCGGCAGTAGCAACTCGTCCCCTTGCGGTGCGGTTAAGATAGCCAATTTGCAGTAGATAGGGCTCGTAAACCTCTTCAATAGTTTGCGTATCTTCCCCTGTAGCAGCGGCCATCGTTTCCAATCCCACAGGGCCACCATTAAAATTCTCAATCATCACGGTTAGTAATTTGCGATCGATCCAATCCAGTCCACGTCGATCGACATTAAATAACTCTAGGGCGGCTTCAGCGATCGCCCCGGTAATCCCTCCATCGGCTTTGACTTGGGCATAATCGCGCACGCGCTTGAGCAAACGATTGGCAATACGAGGTGTGCCACGCGATCGCGCTGCTACTGCCATTGCCCCAGATTCATCAATCGGAGTTGCTAAAATCGCGGCGCTACGGTGCACAATCTGGGCGAGTTCATCTATTTCATAGAAACGCAGATGCTGCACGAAACCAAAGCGATCGCGCAGTGGCGATGATAAAGCTCCAATTCTGGTTGTAGCGCCAACTAGTGTGAACCGCTGCAATTGCACACTACGAATTCGCGCTGCTTGTCCCTTCCCAATTGTGATATCGAGCCGAAAATCTTCCATAGCAGGATAGAGAATTTCCTCGGTTACACTGGGCAAGCGGTGAATCTCATCGATAAATAGAATATCGCCAGGTTGCATACTCACTAGCAATCCTGCGACATCGCGTGGACGTTCTAGGGCAGGTGCAGACGTAACTTTGCACTGCACACCCATTTCTTGGGCAATAATTAACGCCAACGAAGTTTTCCCTAAGCCAGCTGAGCCATAGAACAGCATGTGATCTAAGGCCGAATTGCGTGACTTTGCGGCAGCGATCGCAATATGAAGTAATTCTTTTAGATCTTTTTGCCCAACATAATCTGTGAGACTTTGCGGTCGAATATTAGTTTCAACCGCTATGGGGACAGCTTCGGCAATCTTTTCCTCCTGATTGGCTGCAGGCTGGAGCAGATCGCCCTTTTCCGGGATATCTTTACTGCTATTGCTTTTATGAGAGGAAATGATTGCCATAGTATTTACGGCTGGCTGACCAGCAAAAACTCATTACTCCATACTAGAACCCTCACCCATCTATTTTGTCTCACACATGCGTTTGCGTGAGTTTTCAAGGCTTACGATCGTGCGATAACGCTCCACTACGCCAATGAAATCTGAGCGATAGCCCTCTCGATCTAAGCCTTTTGCCTGTTTCGCCTGCGCTAAAACTCGATCCAGGTTGGCTTTACCCTTGTATTCTGAATCGCGTAGAATCATACCGAATGCGGCCACAGATGATGAGAATTTGAAGTTATCAGATGCTGATTCTATGCTGGCATCGCGATCGCTTACCACCGAGGCAATTAACTGACTGGTGTTGCTATTTGGTGCTTTATAGCGAAGTTTTACTTGCATGAGTTCAGCATTATTGGCATTGGCAGTTGTCGTAACCCGTTGGTACTTGAGCGAGTCAACCGCAGGGAGTTTGACATCGGTTTCAATTCCTGTTGGCACAATCTCATAGAGCGCGGTTACGGTATGGCCAGCGCCTAGATCGCCCGCATCTTTTTTGTCATCATTAAAGTCGCGATCGCTCAGTAACCGATTCTCATAACCAATCAGGCGAAATGCTTGCACTTTAGCGGGATTGAATTCTACTTGGAGTTTGACATCCTTGGCGATCGTCACCAGGGTTCCTGCCATCTGCTCTACGAAGACCTTTTTGCCTTCTTTTAGTGTATCGATATAAGCGTAGTTACCATTACCCTTATCGGCAAGCTGCTCCATTTTGGCATCTTGATAATTCCCAGAACCAAAGCCTAATACCGACAAAAATACGCCCTGTTCGCGTTTCTGTTCGATTAGTTGCACTAATTCGCCATCACTAGACACACCGACATTAAAGTCGCCATCGGTGGCCAAAATTACGCGATTATTCCCCGTTGTCAAGAAATTCTCTTTGGCAACCTTATAGGCTAGTTGGATACCTGCTCCACCTGCGGTAGAACCACCTGCTTCGAGGCGATCGATCGCCGCAAGAATCAGATCTTTGCGATCGCCTGATGTAGCTGGCAACACTAATCCAGCCTTACCTGCATAAACTACAATCGAAACTTTATCCTGCGGTCTTAGCTCATTGACTAGCAGCTTGAAAGCAGATTTCACTAATGGTAGTTTATTCGGCTCGTTCATCGATCCAGAAACATCAATCAGAAATACGAGATTGCTGTTTGGCAAATTCTCTGTGGCGATTTGCTTGCCCTGCAATCCAATATGAACCAGTTTGTGTTTCGCATTCCACGGCGCAGCAGCGACCTCAGTAGAAATTGAGAAAGGGCGATCGCCTTCTGGTTGCGGATAGTTATAGGTGAAGTAGTTAATCAGTTCTTCGATGCGAACGGCATCTTTGGGGGGCATTTGCCGATTAGTAATAAAGCGGCGAATATTGCTAAATGAAGCTGTATCGACATCAATGCCAAAGGTAGAGAGTGGAGTTGTGACAGCGCTCAGAAATGGGTTTTCTGAAATGGTGCTATATCCCTCACGGTTGGGTAGTTCTTGCTGACGGCCAAAGGTTGTGCTCCCTTGAATAGTCGTAGGTTGGGGTAAAGGTAGCAGTCTATTTGCAGGTTGACCTGCAGATGAATTTTGCAAACGGGTATGAAGCTGATCTCCTCCTTTGAAACTTGTATCGAAACCTAATCGAACTCGTCCATTGAGAGTTGGAGCAGGTGATTGGGGTGTTTGGGAAGGAGAAGGGGCTGGTGCGTTGTTGGGCAGGGGAATAAAAATTGCTTCCGATCTTAACTTGGTAGTTGTGGAAAACTGCTGCGACATTGCAGTCGCAGCAGTTTTTGCTTCTAGTGCATCTAAGCGCCCACGTCCCGCTGCTAGTTCCGCTGCAAATTCTTCTTGGAGTTTTTGTATTGCGGTTAAATCCTCTTTGCTAATTTTACTGCCCAATCCCGCTGTGATAATCTCATTGACTTTATCTAGACAAGAATTCAAACCTGCGGCAAATTCATAGCGGGTCATAGTTCTCTGCGCAAGCGGGCTGCAACCATATCTATTTGCGATCGATTGCAACATTAAAAATGCAGGATCGGTGGTTTGCACGTCCTGCAGTGATGACATCAACAAGACATTTTCAGCACTTGAGTTGTTGATGTACTGAGACATTTTGGGGTCGGGGCAAGGAGATGCTGATGCTACTCCTGTACCCATAAATGCTGTTGCCGAAGCCAGCGCTAAACTGCGCGTGAAAATACCCCTCAAAAATTTTCCCATACAAACCTCACACCATGGATTTTAGGATCATACAGGATACAAAAAAAAGAAGCGGGTACATAACCCACTTCTTTAAAAAATCCCTAAGATCGCATCTTGACTAGAAGTTAGCCATTACATGCTGAGTCGCTAATGCCTCTCTAAGGCTGCGGACTACAGCGATCGCTGCAACTTCGTCTTTTAGCTGATTTACTGCTGTGCCAACTCCAATCCCAGATGCACCAGCCGCGATCGCCATGGTCGCGGTAACGCTAGATAGACCAGAAGCACATAGAACTGGGACAGAAACAGCATGACTAATCGCATAGGCCGCTGCTAGAGTAGGAGATGCCTTCTCAATCAAGCCCAACACACCAGCATGAATGGGAGCGCTGCTAGTTCCACCTTCAGTTTGAATAATATCCGCACCAAGGGCGACTAGCTGCTCGGCTAAAACTACTTGTCGATCTAAAGGTAAGGTGTGGGGTACGGTCACGGACAAAGCCGTGTTTGGCAATAAAGCTCTGGTTGCCCTGGTTAACTCGATGACTTCTAATTCACTAAATACGCGCCCTTGAGCGTAAAACTTGTCATAGTTACCGATTTCCACCAGATCTGCGCCACGGGCAACGGCCTCAGCTAGTTTGCTGGGTTCAACAGCCGAAACACAAATGGGTAGGCTGGTAATGGCTTTGGCTAACTCGATCAAGCCCGCATCAGCCGCAATATCAACAAATGTGGCTCCACCTAACTCAGCAGCACGCACTACCATCGCCACCGACTCAGAGTTAAAGTTTTGCAAACCACTAATAATTTTTAGAGCCCGACGGCTGTTGAAAGCGCTCTGTAACAGACTGGGCAACCGATTTGTCATGGTCATACTCTTTAATCGTTTAACTGTTTATGCAACATTATCGATATTTTAGTTGGTCTTGAGTCGTTTTTAGGTATATTGCGGTAAGTAGATTGTGAAATTTAGAATTAAATTTTATGTGGTCGATCGCGAAACAAAAAATGAATCAAGATCGGAAATTACCTGTCTGGCAAAGACTCATCGGACCAGCAATGGCGATCATGTTAATGCTCTGCCTTACCGCCTGCGGTGGCGATCGCCCTGTTGCTAGCCAAGCAATTAAAGCGAAAAAGATTGAGACTGCAACCATTTCCGAAGTCTCGCCACCGTCAGAAATCCAGCGGCTTAACCAAACCTTCGATCGCTACGAGCCTCAGTTAACGATCGTTAGTCCTCAACCTGACACAATTCTTCAAGAGAACCAGGTTACGGTGCAACTAAGCGTGGCAGACCTGCCGATATTTAAAAGCAGTCTAGGCTTAGGACCGCACGTACATGTGACCCTAGATGGGCAAGAATATAAGCCCCTCTACGATCTCAGCGAATCTCTCACTTTTGATAGTCTTACCCCAGGGACCCACACCATACGAGCTTTTGCGTCTAGACCCTGGCACGAGAGCTTCAAGAACGAAGGTGCCTATGCCCAGGTGACATTTCACGTTTATGCCAAGACTTGCGAGAACACTCCCAATCCACAATTACCATTACTGACCTACAGTCGTCCTGTAGGTACTTACGGTGCAGAACCAATCCTCATGGATTTTTATCTCAGGAATGCACCACTTCACATTGCGGCTCTAGAGGATAGCGATATTAGAGATTGGCAGATTCGCGCTACGGTTAACGGGCAGAGCTTCCTGATGGAAAACTGGCAGCCACTCTATCTTAAAGGCTTCAAGCCTGGACAGAACTGGGTGAAACTGGAATTCCTCGATCGCTCTGGGAATCTGGTCGCAAATCAATTTAACAGCACTGTGCATTTGATTGACTATCAACCAGGTGGGCAAGATGCTTTAGCGCGCTTGATGCGGGGTGAAAAGATTGCCAATATTGATAAAATCGTCGATCTCAATTATGTTGCTCCCACTGAGTCTGCTCCTGCAAGCCAAGTAGAACCAACTCCTCCAGTTACTGTTGCTCCTGTATCACCAACGCCCATTAGCCCACCAGAGCCATTGATGCCAGAGCCTACAGTAGAACAAGTAGTACCCATTCAGCCGCAGCCCTCAGCTACTAGTTCGCCAGAGTTACAGCCATCGGCAACTAAGTCTGAACCAGTTCAGGTTGTGCCGATCCCAGTCCCTGTGGCTCCACTCACAGTCCCTGCAATTAAGCAGCCCGAAGCTGTTCCTGTCCCAGTTAACAAACTGCCAGAGAGACCTCCAGAAGTAGTTAGTCCAAAACCTGCACCTGCGATTTCAGCACCTAAACTCGACAAGCCTAAGCAAGAAAAAGCTAAAGAGAAGAGCGACGGTACGAATCCCACAGGGAATCGCCCATCTTTCCAAAAGATGTTCGATCGCTTCAAGCAAAAAATAACTCCTAAACAGGAAGAAAAAGTAGCTCCGCAGCTGCCCATAACTTTACCCGCGCCCGAACCAGTCGAGAAATCTGCTGCGCCGAAACCAGAGGCTACACGCAAGGAATTAGCTCCATCAATTAAAGTAGCGCCTACAGTCAATCCTGCTCCAGCTAAACCAAAAGGTGAAGAGAAAGGCAGCGGTACAGATCCCACAGGGAATCGCCCATCCTTCCAAAAGATGTTCGATCGCTTTAAGCAAAAAATAACTCCTAAACAGGAAGGGAAAGTAGCTCCTCAGCTGCCCATAATAACTGCACCCGCGATCGAATCAGTAGAGAAATCTGCTGCGCCGAAACCAGAGGCTACACGCAAGGAATTAACTCCATCAATTAAAGTAGCGCCTACGGTCAATCCTGCTCCAGCTAAACCAAAAGCTGAAGAGAAAGGCAGCGGTACAGATCCTGCAGGGAATCGCCCATCCTTCCAAAAGATGTTCGATCGCTTCAAGCAAAAAATCGCTCCTAAACCAGCATCACCAGTAGTTACGCCTAAACAGCTTGAGCAAAAAGACTCACAACCTGGGGCTAAAGGCATTCAAAACGAAATCGTGCCTGCTCCGAAAGCTTCTGTATCGATCCAGAAAAAACAGGCTCCAATTCCTTTAATGGCTCCTAAAGAAGAAGCTAAACCTGAAACTAAATCTGAAACTAGTAAAGCTGATCCTACGTCAAATTGGCGCGACCGTTTGCGTCAAATCCGTAAAAACAGTAAAGCGCTTAAAGACTCAGATAGCTCTAAAATCGAGCCGTCTGATGGGATCTCTATCCCCGAATCTCCGTAAAATTTGATTCCCATATAAAATCTATGCCACAAGTGTTGTGCCTGGGTGAAGTCCTAATCGATCGAATTGCCACGGAAATTGGCGTTAGTTACGACCAGGTAAAATCCTGGACTGACTATCCAGGTGGAGCACCTGCCAACGTTGCTTGTGGTCTGGTTAAGCTTGGTACTGCTTCAGGGTTTATTGGCTGTGTAGGACAAGATGAGGTAGGCAATAACCTCGTGAATTTACTGCAAGCTACTGGGGTTGATACTGCTGGAGTGCAGGTGCATCCCACTGCGCCAACTCGTCAGGTATATGTAACGCGATTAGAGAATGGCGATCGCACCTTTGCTAAATTCTCTAGTCCTGGGGCAGGTGATATCGAGTCAGTCTTTGCCGACACCCTCCTAGAAGCAGACAAAATGTCTGAGTCGCTCTTTACCGAGGCTAATTTCCTCGTACTTGGGACACTATGTCTTGCCGATCCAATAACATCACAAGCGGTGCAGAAGGCTTTACATCTAGCTGAGAACTATTTCATAAAAGTCTTAGTAGATATCAACTGGAGACCAATGTTTTGGCGCGATCCAGCGATCGCGCCCAGTCAGATTCTCAACTTACTAAGACATGCAGATTTTCTCAAAGTATCAGCAGAAGAAGCAGAGTGGCTATTTCACACCACAAATCCATACGCGATCGCAGAGCAGCAAGGTCATCTAGAAGGTGTAATTGTCACAAATGGTGAATTTGGTTGTCAATACTATCTTGGCGAACATCAGGGCGAATATCCAGCTTTTAAGGTGCAAGCTGAAGATACTACAGGGGCTGGGGACAGCTTTTTGGCAGGATTTACGCATCAACTTTGCCAGCACCCCCTCTCACAGCTCAGCGATCGTGATTTGGTAGAGCAGATCGTTGCCTATGCTTCTGCTGTAGGTGCAATTACAGCAACAGGTTGTGGTGCGATCTCGCCACAACCTACCGATGCGGAAGTGAAAGCATTTTTAGCAGCACGCTAGTTCAATATTTTGAGCGATAATTGAGTTTGTGATTATTGGGTTGTAGAACATGATTTTGCAAGTTGGGAAAAGGTTGGTGGGATGCGTGGTTGGCTTTATGACTGTAACGATCGCCAGCAGCATGGCTAGCTCCGTTGAAGCGGAAACTAATTTACAGAGCTTGGTGCATCAAGCCGCATCCTCTAAAATTTCAGACGTTCAGGCAGCTCGATCGGCGATCGCTTCATTGCGAGATCTTAAAGATGAGGGAGTCCAGGCATTCTGGACGACCTATCAAGCACAACTGCCTAGCGATCGCCACTTACGCAGCGTGTTAGATCGCATCTGCCTGCAAAAGGACTGTGATACCTCGCGTTTGTATTGGTACACTGATTTAAGCCAGGCAAAAGCCGCCGCCAAGTCCAGCGGCAAACCAATTCTGTCCTTGCGTCTGCTCGGTCATTTAGATGAAGACCTCAGCTGTGCCAACAGCCGCTTTTTTCGCACTGTTCTCTATCCGAACGCCCAAATATCCCAACAACTGCGCGATCGCTTCATCCTGCAGTGGCAATCGGAGCGACCTGTACCCAAAGTAACAATTGATTTTGGTGATGGACGTAAGCTCCAGCGCACGCTAACTGGAAATAGCATTCACTACATACTCGATACCGATGGTCGCCCTGTAGATGCCCTGCCTGGCTTATACGCACCTAAAGTTTTTCTTCAACAGTTGATTGTAGCCGAGGAAGCTGCGAAGAGTTCGGCGAACTTATCAGGTATTAGCAGAAATGTGTGGTTGCGTTCTTACCATCGCGATCGCCTTAGCGTTCTGCAAAATAACTGGAAGCAGGACTTAGCGAAGTTAGGTATAGCCGATCTCCCACTCCTCTCTGATTCTCAAAAAAATTCTTCTCCATCTACTTCACCTGATGCCGAGTTAGCTGGCCAGAGAGCCCCTACGAAAGCATTAGTAGAAATGCCATTGCTCCGCCGCACTAGAAGCACTGTTTCTACCCCAATAGCTACAAATCGACTCACAGATGTCCAGTGGCAGCAGTTAGGAGCACTTCGCAATGCTGAGGTAGGCATAGATGCTAACAGTCAGGCTTTAATGCGCCGTAAACTCTCTAATCAGATATCTTTTCTGACTATCTTGACAAATTTTGAACGCGCGATCGCCCAGGATACTGTGCACAACGAATATCTCATGCACGCTCAAATCCATCAATGGTTTGCAAGTTCAAACACAGATAGCTTATCTAGATTAAACGAACGGGTCTATACCTCTCTATTTTTGACTCCCCGTAGCGATCCGTGGCTTGGCTTGGCAGCAAGCGAGGTCTACACAGGTATTGAGGTTGTCAGTGAGAAATGAGATGATGGAGCGATCGCATTTGCATTTCGCTCCATCGTCTATAATCAAGTGGCGTTCTGGGCTTGAAAAGCAATGGAATTAAGATTTAGGTTTGCGATCGCCTCGGATCTGCACATAGCTTTACCTCACACAATCTGGGATCATCCCAGTCGGTTTCATCTCGTTGAGCTAAGCATTCCTGCGCTTGAGGTAGTTTTAGAGCATCTAGCACAGCTCGATCTAGATTTCCTGTTATTACCTGGAGATCTAACCCAACATGGCGAACCAGAAAATCATGCTTGGTTGGCAACTCGGCTAGCCGAGTTGCCCTATCCTGTCTATGTAATTCCTGGCAACCACGATGTCCCAACCGTGGATAGTCTGGATAAATTTGCCCCCTATTACCGCCCCTTTGGCTACCAGAATTCGGCAAAGCTCTACTACGAGTGCGAAATCATGCCAAACGTCCAATTAATTGGCTTGAATTCCAACCACTTTGATTCCACCGAGCGACAGTTGGGCTGGCTCGATCGCGAACAATTAGATTGGCTAGAGTCCGTCCTTAACCGAGTTAACAAAAATAAGCTCGTATTGGTGATGATTCACCATAATGTTTTAGAACACATGCCAGGGCAGGCTAGTAACCCCCTGGGTAAGCGCTACATGCTAGAGAATACCGCCGACCTGTGTCAGTTATTGCACCAGGCAGGCGTGAAGCTAATTTTTACAGGGCACCTGCATGTCCAGGATATTGCCAAGTGCGATCGCTTCAATCTCTATGACATTACGACTGGCTCGCTGGTGAGCTACCCCCATCCCTATCGCGTGCTTACCTACGAGCGTAACGATCGGGCTGAGCGCTTATATATCGAGTCATATCGAGTCGAAGCGTTACCAGGACAGCCTCAACTCCAGGATTTTTCGCGGGAATGGATGGGCGATCGCTCTCAACCGTTTATGTTGAATCTGCTCACCAAGCCGCCCTTAAACCTGCCGAGTGAGATCGCTGAAACCATGACACCTCACCTGCGTTATTTTTGGTCAAAAATTGCTGATGGGGATGCGGAGTTTAGCTTTCCCGATTTACCATCTCCTGCAAAGGAATATTTTGAGGCTTTTAGCGGCGGTACGCATCTCGCAGGGAATCGCCCACCTGCGGATAATAACGCCACCCTAGAGCTATAGGGCATCTAATCGTTTTTGCTAAAAATTGGAGTCCGCCGCACTAATGTGAGGATACAAGCTCCGATCGCAACGCATAGCCAGGCCACACCTAATCCCAATAATGGCAAAACTGCGACTCCTTGGGCTTGCTTCAAGACGGAGAAAGCTATAACTAGGGCTATGCCAATTTCCCATCCTTGCAAGCGATCGACAGATCTGGGTGGATCGGGAATCAGACTA
>JANMRU010000342.1:0-10691 GCA_031388585.1 Pseudanabaena sp. SOY_30_concoct_251
AAGTGGTAAAACCGATGAAGCAATTACCTATCTGAAAAGAGCCGTAGCATTGGATCGCAATCTGGCCGTAGGCTACTATAACCTCGGGCTAGCGCTCAGGCAAAAAGGCGATGTTAACGGTGCGATCGCCCAATTGCGGCAGGCGAAAAAGCTTTACCCCAACTCACCAGAGACCAACTACAACTTAGGCATTCTATTGCAGCAAAAAGGCGATACAGATGGGGCGATCGTGCAGTATCGCGAAGCGCTGAAGGTTAATCCCAAATATGCCGAAGCTCACTACAATCTTGGTGCAGCCCTGCTAGTACAGGGCAAACCTGAAGAGGCGATCGCCCAATTGCGCGAAGCCCTCAAAATCAACAAAGAGTATGCCAATGCTATGTACGCTTTGGGGGCATCCCAGGCAAGACTCGGCAAAAAGCAAGAGGCAATTGAAACCTTTGTGCAGGCACAGGCTCTATTTAACAAGCAGAAAAATCCCCAATGGGCTAAAAACTGCGAACAACAAATTCAAAAGCTGCGGGCAGCGAAGTGAGGCGAACATATAAAGTGTATGTGGGGTGTAGAATAGGATTTTCGCCTCATGCTTCAGGGTCAAACTATATCTCTAGAAATTTCCGACTTAGCCGACAGTGGTGATGGTGTCGGTCGCTACGAAGAATTTGTCGTGTTTGTGCCGAATACTGTCCCCGGCGATCGCATCGAAGCCAAACTACTGCATGTCAAAGCCAATCTTGCCTATGCCAGTGTCGTGCAAATCACAGAACCATCTGGCGATCGCATTCGTCCTAGCTGCATTGTGGCGGATAAATGCGGCGGGTGCCAATGGCAAGCGGTTAGCTATGCCAAACAATTAGCCGCCAAGCAAAATCATGCGGTGCAGGCGCTCCATCGGATTGGTGGCTTTGCCCTTGAAGAGATTGCGGCGGTGATGTCCCCAATTATCGGTGCCGAGGCTGTGTTGGGCTATCGCAATAAAGCTACCTATCCCTTGGCTAACGATTCTGGCAAGGTCAAAGCTGGCTATTACCAAAAGGGCAGCCATAAAATCGTCAATCTCAATCAATGCCCTGTTCAGGACAGCCGCCTCGATCCACTCCTTGCTGGCATCAAACTAGATATCCAACAGCAAGGCTGGCAAATCTATGATGAGCAATACCATCGTGGTCTTTTACGTCATCTCAGTCTCCGAATTGGTCGGCATACTGGAGAAATATTACTAACACTAATTAGTAAAGAATGGGATGTCCCAGAACTCCCCGAACAGGCAGCGCAATGGTTAGAAAAATATCCACAATTGGTCGGTGTACTGATTAATCACAATCCGCAGAGAACGAATGCGATCTTTGGGAATGAAACTCGCTGCCTTGCAGGGCGTGACTATCTAGAGGAAGTATTTGGTGGTGTACGGTTTCAGCTTCGGGCTGATACATTCTTTCAGGTCTATACCGAGCAGGCCGAGGCCATGCTGGGGGTAATTCAAAAGCAACTCAACCTCCAAGGTACGGAAGTTCTGTTAGATGCCTATGCTGGTGTGGGAGCGCTGACGCTACCGCTGGCGCGACAGGTCAAGGCGGCGATCGCACTGGAAATACAGCCGCAAGCCACGACCCAAGCGCAAATCAATGCCCAGCTCAACCAAATTACCAATGTTGAGTTTCACACGGGCAAGGTCGAGCAACTGCTAAGTCAGCTTGAATTGCAAACTGACCAGCAACCCGATGTCGTTTTACTCGATCCGCCCCGCAAAGGCTGCCATGCAGATGCGATCGCCTATCTACGTACCCATCACCCTAAGCGTCTCGTTTACGTTAGCTGCAACCCCGCCACCCTAGCCCGCGATTTAAAGTTGCTATGTGCTGAAGGTATTTATACCCTGACTCACCTACAGATGTTAGATTTCTTCCCGCAGACTGCCCATGTGGAATCTGTAGCATTTCTGACGGCAAATTGAGCTTGCGACCACAATATGTAGCGTGAAATACATATATAAGTTCTCATGTTTGATGTGATTGAAGTCATTACGGATCTCTGTCTAGTCCAAGTGAGGAAAATTCTATAGTGCTAGTGTCTAAGCTCAAGAACAAACGAAGGAAGAGTCAGACGGTAAATTGGTCATACTGTTTGCCTCTAGCTGCTGTGATCTGCGTATTTTGGGTTTATGCGGCGATCGCCCAAAATGCCCCTACTCCTACACCACCACCGCTTACCCCTGAAGCGGTTAAAGAGGAACTGAATGTAGCGCTCGATTCCATGTGGGTGGTAATTGCTTCCTTCCTGGTTTTCTTTATGAACGCTGGATTTGCGTTGGTAGAGTCGGGTTTTTGTCGCCGCAAAAATGCCGTTAATATTCTTGCCAAGAACCTGATCGTGTTTGCGATCGCCACAATTGCCTACTGGGCGATCGGTTTTGGGCTCATGTTCGGCGATGATGGGACCGGAAATAATTTGATCGGACTGCAAGGCTTCTTCCTCAATGGTGCAGATAACAGCCCCGCCATAGGAGACGCTTATAAGGGTGTGTTCAAGCCTCTCAACTGGACAAGCGTACCACTGGAAGCGAAGTTCTTATTCCAACTTGTGTTTGCAGGTACAGCCGCTACAATTATCTCTGGCGCAGTAGCCGAAAGAATCAAATTCCTTGCTTTCCTACTTTTCAGTTTTGTGCTGGTCGCAGTTGCCTATGCCATTCCAGGTCACTGGATCTGGGGAGGTGGCTGGGCTGCCGATATGGGCTTCTATGATTTTGCCGGTTCAACGGTTGTGCACTCAGTCGGTGGCTGGGGCGCACTTGTCGGTGCCGCCGTCTTGGGCCCTAGATTAGGGCGTTATAGTGCGGAAGGCAGAGTTACTGCTATTCCAGGGCACAACATGGGTTTGGCAACACTAGGATGTCTGATCCTCTGGCTAGGCTGGTTTGGTTTTAATCCTGGCTCCACGATGGATGCTAATGGCTCACTGATTGCCCACATTGCCTTAACAACCAATATGGGTGCTGCCACAGGTGGAATTGCTGCCACAGTTGTGGCTTGGCTCTATTTGGGCAAGCCAGACTTGTCCATGATCATTAACGGTATCTTGGCTGGTCTAGTTAGTGTTACTGCATCCTGTGCGTTTATTAGCGTCGCCAATGCTGGAATTATTGGCATTGTGGCGGGTGTTGTCGTCGTCTTTGCCGTTGGTTTCTTTGACAGCATTAAAATTGATGACCCTGTGGGGGCAACCTCAGTCCACCTGGTTTGTGGTGTTTGGGGTACATTTGCCTTAGGACTATTTAGCGAAGCTGGGAAGTATGGCGCAGCTCCTTTCCCCAAACCAGGCTTGTTCCTTGGTGGTGGTTTTGAGCAGTTGTGGTACCAATTGGTGGGTATAGCAGCAGTTGGTGGCTTTTCTGTAGCATTTAGCTTTATAGCTTGGTATGCGATCTCTGCTGTTACAGGTGGCATTAGAGTATCTCGTGAAGATGAACTCAAAGGTCTAGATATCAGCGAACATGGCATGGAAGCTTACAGCGGGTTTGCCAAAGAAACTTTAGATATGGAAATTTGACAGAACGTAACAAGATGTAATTATTCAGAGAATGATGAGAGGCAACGATTTGACTGCCTCTCCTTTCTTTTTGAGGTTATACTCTTGCGCTAATAATCTCAAGACTTTCTTAAAGCATATTTTCCGCTAAGATTAGATTCATGTATAAGTTATATTCTTTTTACTTCTATTAGGAGATCCCCTATTCATGCTCACGCTCAAAATAGTTGTTTATGTCACCGTCATTTTCTTTGTAAGTTTATTTGTATTTGGGTTCCTCAACAGCGACCCTTCCCGCAACCCTGGCAGCAAGGATTTAGAGTAGCTTGGTATTGCTGGTCTCATAGCTTTACGCGCTTGGCATGGGTAGACTCTCCCGTCTCCACCAACATAAAATCTAAGCTAGAATTGTTAACCTTGAGGGGCAGCAGCTAATGTCTGCCCCATTCGTTTGCGTATAATTTCCGGCGGCTCATCCCGCTTTTTTGGACTCGCTAGGGAATTTTGTCATGATTGTTTCTAATACCACTAACAAACGTCCTCAGGTTGATAGCGACTGGCGCTTGCTACTGAGGCTATATCCCTACGCCAAGCGCAGTGCCAAGGAATTAAGAATTTCTCTGGTTTTACTAGTACCGCTATCGATCGCCAATGCAGTACAGCCTCTACTCGTGGGAAAAGCCTTAGATGGGCCAATTAAGGCTAATGACTTGTTAGGGCTGCGTTGGATCTGCATACTCTTGCTGCTCACGATCTTGGTACGCATGTTGCTCCAGACTTGGCAGGGGTATCTTGTGCAGAAGGTAGGGCAAAATATTACCGCTGAAATCCGCGACAATCTATTTCACCATGTCACGTCGCTGTCGATCAGTTTTTTCGATCGCACTCCAGTGGGCAAGCTAATTACCCGCCTCACTAGTGATGTAGAAGCCTTAGGCGATGTATTTGCCACTGGGGCAGTAGGCATTATCAGCGATCTGGCTGCAATCGTGGCAATTGCTGTCTCAATGTTTCTATTGCGGTGGGACTTAGCACTCTTGCTCTTGGCAATGGTTTTCCCGATCGCAGCTTTGATTGTCTACTTCCAAAAAGAATTTCGCAAGGCCAACTACAAATCTCGAGATCGCTTGTCCGAGCTTAACTCGATCTTGCAGGAAAATATCATTGGCGCTAGCATTGTGCAGCTATTTCGGCGCGAACGCTACAATTCGCAACAGCATTTAGAGGTCAATCGCAAATACAATGCTGAAGTTAATTACACGATCTGGTATGACTCGGCGGTATCGGCAACGCTGGAGTGGGTTTCTCTCGTGGCGATCGCTGGCGTTTTGTGGCTAGGTGGCGGCCAGGTAATCCAAAATAGTTTGACCTTTGGCCAACTAACAGCCTTCATTCTGTTCTCGCAACGTTTATTCGATCCACTGCGGCAACTCGCCGAAAAATTCACAGTAATTCAGTCAGGCTTTACGGCAATCGAGCGCATTACGAATATCCTGAACGAACCAATTGAGATTCGCGACCCTGAAGTTCCTAAGTCTTTGCCTGAGGACGGTACAGGGGAAATTTGCTTTGAAGATGTGTGGTTTGGCTACAAGCCCTCAGAGTACGTACTCAAGCGGGTAAATTTTACAATTAAGCCTGGAGAAAAGGTAGCCTTAGTTGGCCCAACTGGAGCAGGAAAGAGTTCAGTAATTCGTCTGCTTTCACGCCTTTACGAACCAACTAAAGGACGCATTCTGATTGATGGTGTGGATATCCGTGATATTACCCAAACAGAGCTGCGTCAACGCATCGGCGTAATCCTACAAGATGTTTTTCTCTTTTCTGGCGATGTCAAAGAAAATATTAGTCTTGGTGAAGACTACAGCATGGAAGAAGCGATCGCCGCTGCCAAAATCATGAACGTACATGAGTTCATCAAGGATTTACCTAACGGCTATAATACCGAGATCCGAGAACGCGGCACCAACCTGTCTGGTGGGCAAAAGCAATTACTAGCATTTGCCAGAGCCGCTGTGCGAGACCCGCGCATTTTGATCTTAGATGAAGCAACTTCGTCTATGGATGTCAGCACGGAATATCTAGTGCAGCAGTCACTAGAGCGCTTACTAGAAGGACGTACAGCAATTATCATTGCCCATAGGCTATCTACTATTCGTAACGTCGATCGCATTTTAGTGCTGAAACAAGGTGAGGTAGTAGAATCTGGCTCCCACAAGCAATTAGTCGAGCAGGAGGGGTTATATGCTAGTTTATACAAACTGGAAATGATGGCTCAGGCTTAGGTTAAGGAACTCCTCCGACATCCAGAATGTTCTTGATATGCATTAAATTAAAATGTTTGCAAAAAAAACTCTAGTCACCACCACAACTGGCGAACCTTATCAACCTGCCAGAATCTATTATCAAGTATTCAATCGCAAAACTGTGACTGGAGCGCTAAATAAATTGCGCTGCATTAATTACGATCTCTCCTCCGATTTCTGGGAATGGGGTTATGAATTTGAATCGCAAAAACTGCGGTTTGAGAACTCCTATCACAACATCCCTAAAGAAAGAAGACCGATCTTGATCGGACGCTTCCACTTTAAGGATGATGAGACTCTCATCCTGGACGTGCGATCGCTCGATCGCATTACCAAAGCGTTAGAATTTTTCGATAAGCGTATCAACCGACGAGCGGCGATCGCTACCCATATCGTCATTATGAATAAGCTATTTGCGGTTGAAGAACTACCAAATCGAGAACTCTACCCTAACCATGACTTTTTGTTTGAGCACGAAGACACCAAATTGCTCCGCCAGCAAAAAGCAAAAGAGATGGAGCAGGTTATGGCTATGTTAGACAAGGTAGAAGATGAAGAAGAAAAAATGTCTATCCTATCCGAGCATCTAGATAAAATTGCCCACAAAGAACTACCAGAGATCGAAGAATTACCTGTTCACCATAATGAGGGTAAAGAAGGATTTCTACAACTAAGGCTAACCCTGGCACTCAGACAGCGTGTTGCAGAAGAACATTGGGAAGGGAATAAAAAATATAATCTGTTCGACGCGATCGAAAGCTTTGTTGAGTTCACATCGGACGATGAATTGTGATGTGCGACTAACTTTCAATTGCTTTATTCGCAATTTCCTTACCATCGGTTTGGAGATATTCCAAAAATGTACGTGCGACAACGGACAACTGCCTTCCAGCCAAGTGAATTACATACCAATGACTTTTAATTGGGAATTCCTCTACGTCTAAGATCGTGAGTTTTCCCATCGCTCCCTCTAGGGCCAGAGTATGGCGTGATAGTACAGATATTCCCAAGCCACCTGCAACTGCTTGTTTGATAGCTTCATTACTAGCTAGCTCTAGTTTGATCTTGAGGGAAATTTTGCGATCGTCAAATAAACTGTAAACGGCTCTGCGCGTACCCGATCCAGTTTCTCTCATGATGAATGGTTCGTCTGCCATCCGTTCTAATGGAATATTTCGCTCTTTCGCGAGAGGGTGATCGCGCGAGGCGATCACTACCAAGGGATTTTCTAAAAATGGATAAACACTGATATCCATATGTTGCGGGAGCTGGCTCAG
Source organism: Pseudanabaena sp. SOY_30_concoct_251 (assembly GCA_031388585.1). Taxonomy (GTDB): domain Bacteria; phylum Cyanobacteriota; class Cyanobacteriia; order Pseudanabaenales; family Pseudanabaenaceae; genus PCC-6802. Next base: position 7,112 of record JANMRU010000342.1, read on the forward strand.
AATATATAGATCGTCATTGTTATCGCTGAGTCTTTCGAGTAGGCGATCGTGGTTAGCAACCTTTAATGAAATATCAATGCCTGGATACGTCTGGCAAAATGGGCCTAATAATCTTGGCACTACATATTTAGCCGTTGTGACGACAGCAAGGGAAAGACTCCCTTGTTTTAAGCCTTTCATATCTGCGATTATCATCTCAAACTGAGAGAGTCTGTCAAAAATCTCCTGGCAAGTAGCAAAGAGCGACTTCCCAGCGTTGGTCAAGTAGAGTTTTTTCCCCACCTGCTCAAATAGAGGTAAGCCAACAATTTTAGTCAACTGCTTAATCTGCATAGAAACAGTTGGCTGGGTTAAAAATAGCTCCTCGGCAGCACGGGTAAAGCTACCGTGTCTGGCTGCGACTTCAAATACCTTGAGTTGGTGAAGTGTTGCGTTCTTCAATTTGGTTTATTTTTCTAGTGTAATTAAAGCATAGATTTAAGTCTATGAAGATTATACATAATATTGACTTTTCTTTATATGAGTTTAAGCATACTATCTTTATATTGTCTTAAGCATATTAGCTAACACAAGGAACAAGCAAACAGAGCTCAGATCCGACAAGGTCTGAGCTTCTCCTTAAGTATTCCAAGCTGGCGGCTACGTATGCTCAATACAATTCGCTGAATAACCCACAGTTCTGACTCATGTCTGCAATATATGTGTGCGATCGATGGGTTTCCGCAAGTGCTAGTAAATGATTTGTCTGTCTTGTCTGGCGGCGGATTTACTAGCAAATCTCTTTAATTAACAAGTGTAATTAACTGTTGCAAGCAAAGCTTGCAAGCACCTTGTGTGCCTTTCCTCGTTTTACTGCGTGCTTTTTACAAAACTCCTATGACAAAACAAATTCCCTCTAACTATTCCAGGCGCAAGTTCTTGGTAACTGCTGGAGCCACTGCCGCCAGTGCAATGTTGCTCAAAGGTTGCATTAACCCTCCTTCGCCCTCCGATCTATCACCAAAAGCTGAAGCTCTGACGCTCAGCCCGTCCCAAATACCTGAAATCACCGTTGCTAAGCTTGGCTATATTGCGATCGCCGAGGCAGCTCCCTTAATTATTGCCGAAGAGAAAGGCTTTTTCGCCAGACACGGCATGAGCGAAGTCTCGATTGCGAAACAAGCTTCTTGGGGCGCGGCGCGAGATAACCTGGAGATCGGTTCTGACGGCGGTGGGATCGACGGCGGACAGTGGCAGATGCCCATGCCGCACCTGATGTCAGAGGGGATTATCACTAAGGGTAATCGCAAAATCGGCATGTACAACCTGATGCAATTGAGCACGAATGGCAACGGGGTGGCGATCGCCAACAAACATGTAGGCAAAGGTATAGACTTAAATGTTGGCAATGCCAAAGATTACATTCTGTCCCTCAAAGCAGCAAACACCCCTTTTAAAGCCGCATATACCTTCCCAAAAGTAAATCAAGATTTTTGGATTCGCTACTGGCTGGCAGCGGGTGGGATTAACCCAAATACGGATGTGAACTTAATCGCCGTACCTGCGGCTCAAGTCGTGGCAAATATGCGGACGGGTACGATGGATGGATTTAGCACGGGCGATCCCTGGCCCTATCGCATTCTCAAAGACAAAATTGGCTTTTTGGCAGTTTTAACTTCCCAAATTTGGCAGTATCACCCCGAAGAATATTTCGCGATGAAAAAGGAATGGGTGGATAAGCATCCCAAAGCCACCAAAGCGATTATGAAGGCGATTATGGAAGCGCAGATGTGGTGCGACAATCCTGCTAACCGCGAGGAAATGGTTAGAATTCTAGCGCAACGCAAGTATTTCAATGTACCAACTGAATTCATCAGACCAACCTTTGCTGGAAAGTACAGAATGGGAGACGGTAAGCCGGATATCAACGATCCAAAGCTGGGAATTTTTTATTGGAAAGATGCAAAAGGCAGCGTTTCCTATCCCTATCAAAGCCACGACCTCTGGTTCTTGACTGAAAGTGTTCGCTGGGGATTCTTGCCTCAAGGCGTTTTAGGTGAGGCGGATCGAATCATCAAAGATGTCAGTGGTGAGAGGTTCTGGCGAGAAGCGGCGCGAGAATTAGGCGTACCCAGTGCCGATATTCCTCCTGACACCTCGCGAGGAGTAGAAAAATTCTTTGATGGCGTGGAATTCGATCCATCAAAGCCAAAAGCTTATCTTGATAATCTCAAGATCAAGAGCCTTAAGGCATAAAAAGGCGGAAGGTCGAAGGTCGAAGATGGAGTTTTATGTTCATTCTTCCCTTTTCATTCTTCCCTTTTCATTCTTCATTCTTTATTCTTTAAATAACGGAGTTTTTATATGGCTGCAAGTACTGGTGTACAAAGATCGCGCAATGGTTTCATGAAAAAGTTTATGAGCGATTTCATGCCTCCGATCGCCGCGATTCTAATTTTCTTGACTATTTGGCAACTAATCTCTTCCTCGGGTTTGACCCTATTACCAGGACCACTCAGCATTGTTACAGACGAGCGCACCAGGGAGTTACTGATCTATCCTTTTTACGATCGCGGTGGTACGGATAAAGGATTATTCTTGCAAACCATGGCTAGCCTTCAGCGCGTAGCAATCAGCTATACTCTGGCGGCGATCGTTGGTATTTCTGTGGGGATTCTAATTGGGACTAGCAAACTGATGTCGAAGGCATTAGATCCGCTGTTTCTGTTTTTACGCACAGTTCCGCCTCTGGCATGGGTGCCAATTTCTTTGGCGGCGCTGAATAAGAACGAACCTGCGGCACTATTCGTGATTTTTATTACCGCGATCTGGCCGATTCTGATTAATACGGCTGTCGGTGTCAGACAAATTCCCCAAGACTACAACAACGTTTCCAAAGTACTCCAACTTTCCCGCAAGAAGTATTTCTTTAAAATTCTCCTGCCATCAGCACTTCCTTACATTTTTACAGGCTTAAGAGTAGCGATTAGTTTGGCATGGTTGGCAATTATTGCGGCGGAAATCGTGATGTCAGGGATTGTCGGTATCGGCTTCTTTATTTGGGAAGCTTATCAAAATAACTACATCAGCGAAGTGGTTTTAGCTCTGGTATATATCGGTGCCGTTGGTCTGATTCTCGATACTGCTATGAGCTGGTTGCAGTCAGCGATTCTGCCCGAAGAGCAAAGATAGATAGCCTGTTGAGAGTTAGGGCGAACGTGCGTTCGCCCCCCGCGTTAAATTACTAACTACATAAAAGCAATTAAAATGAGCGATTTTGTGAAGGTTGAGCAAGCTGATAAGGCTTTCCCTCTTGCTGGGGGGAAAGAATATATTGCTCTGAAGGGCATTGACTTGCAAATTAAGAAGGGAGAATTTATCTCATTGATCGGTCACTCTGGTTGTGGCAAATCTACACTGCTAAACATGATCGCGGGTCTGGATCTGGCAACTGGCGGTGTCGTCACCCTGGATGGACTGGTGGTTAAACATCCAGGCCCTGATCGCATGGTGGTCTTCCAAAATTATTCTCTACTGCCATGGATGACGGTGCGCGATAACGTGGCGCTGGGCGTAGATGAGGTGTTGTCGGAACTGCCCA
>JANMRU010000414.1:0-23192 GCA_031388585.1 Pseudanabaena sp. SOY_30_concoct_251
GGAAAGACGAACTTTTGGGAAATACACCGATCAACTAGCCGTGAAGTGTCAGTCAGCCATGCTGGTTACTCGTAAACACAAACTCTCACCGTCTCATCTAGCAAAAATTTTACCGAAAGTTGAAGATGAGCAATCCATGCTGAGATCGCAAGTATAAAGGGGTTTTGCAGTAAAGAACTAAACTATGAAAACTCAGACTTGGCTAATTATTGCGATCTCGATGTTGTGTACTACAACCGCAGCTAAAGCTGATACTGTCAAGGCACATTGTGAGTACCTGGCCAATGGTTGGCTAGAACCCATAGAGGCGCTTTCCTGCTAAATGCTTCAGCGCATTGACAGCGGGTTGATGTTGATGTCAGTCCTGACGGTAAGCGAGTACGGCGTAGAATGGGTCGCTGCCCCCCATTCCTAGCAATGCCAAGAAATTAGGAGCTTGTGACTGATTCACAATCGCTTCTGGCTTGCCAAATCCTGGCACCGATTGGAAGTAACGCCCAACTAAATTTAACCGACTTGCCTCTGAGCCATCCCGCCATGCACGAATTGCTTTCTGGGCAAACATTCGATTAGAGAAACTAATAATGGCTATGCCACCTGGTTTCAAAATGCGATGAATTTCTGCAAAGATCGCTTCAGGATATTCAAGATATTGCACAGATACTGTATTCAATACAGCATCAAATTCGCGATCGCCAAATGGCAACTGAGGATTTTCATTGAGATTCTGCACAAAATAATGATTAAGTCGAGAGTTACGAGCTAATTCCTCGGCGTTTAAACCATGTCCTTCAACGCGATCGAATTCTATTTCTTCGGGTAGATGGGATACCCAACTACTCATTAAATCTAGAATGCGTGTTTGTGGTTTGAGGCGATCGCGATAAAGATTTGTAAGTTGCTGAATAAACCCATCATCAACATGAGTGACAAAGCGCGGGTAATCATAAAACAAAGCATCGTTTGTAGGATCTTGCTTGGCTCGTTGTTCAGGAGATAACATCATAAATGCGGATGTTTGGAGTGTAAAAACTTGTACTTCCTTAATAATACTTAATAATTAAGCTCTGGTTCGAGAAATTCTGTAAATAAACGGTTTACAGCCTAAACCAAGATCCTTATGACAGATTTTAATTGGGGATGTGGGGGTATTGAGGGGCTAGAACCCCTCCACCCCGTTCCAACCTAATTGGCGACAGCTATAACTATAATAATCCTATATGAATTGCAATCTGGGGGGCGGGCTGCTTACCCACGAAGGGGTTTCACCCCTAAACAAATAAAAACTAATTGTTATAGCTCAGAGGCGATGCTTTTGATTGGCCTTAAAATGTTGCTAAAGTCTCCAGAGACAGGGCGGTGAGTGTAAATTAAGCTAAAATGCGAGTCTTTTTCCTGCCATCTAAAGCGATCGCCAGATTAAACGAACTTCCTGAAGTGGCTGGAGTTTACTACGTTACGGCTTTTTGGCGCTTATTTTACGTTGGCAAGGCGACAAATTTGCGTAGGCGGTGGCGAAAGAATCACCAAAGATATAACCAGTTCAAAATCTTATCTCCATTTGGACGGCTGCATTTTAAAGTCATGCCTGCTCATAGGATTGATGATTTCGAGAAATTGGAGATTAAGCAACTCAATCCCCCCTGGAATTACAGCCCTGTACCTGGTTTTTATGGATTGATTCGTTATTTCTTTGTAGTGTGGGGCAGTATATTTTTTTATCTCATTTTGACGGGATTATTAATCGCATTTGCAGCTCATTTAGCAGGCTATACTCTTCTAAATGGAGGTCAGCGGCGCATACTAGAGATGGTGACTAATTTTTTATCCCAGATGCAGCCACACCGCGAATAAACTGGCGCTGACCAATTAAAAATAATATTAAGATTGGAATCGTGGCGATGGCTACTGCTGCCATTAATAGCGGCCAATCAGCGGTGAATTGTTCTTGAAATCCCGCTAGGGTCAGTTGTACGGTTTTTAATTCTGGACGTGTTGTGAATATCAACGGTTTGAACAGGTCGTTCCATTCGCCAATAAATGTGAAGAGAAATAGGGTGACAAGAGCTGGACGAGTTAGAGGTAATACAATTTGCCATAGTACCTGCCAGCGATTGGCTCCGTCAATAATCGCAGCTTCCTCTAATTGAATGGGAATAGTTTGGATGTATTGCCGTAGCAGGAAAATTCCAAATCCATTAGCAGCGGTCGGTAAGATCAAAGCAGCATAGGTATTGACCATGTGTCCCCATTTCAGAACAAGAAAAATTGGAATTACTAATAGCTGAAATGGGATTATTAACGTTGCTAGCACGAATAGTAGTACGCCATTTCGACCGCGAAAATGCAATCTTGCCAGTGCATATCCTGCTAAAGCTGAAGTGAAGATTTGACAAGCGGTAACGGCGATCGCCACAAGAGTGGAATTGGCAAATGCTAGAACAAATTCCCCTTGTATCCAGGCTTTCGCATAATTATCAAATGTCCAGCTTTTTGGTAGCAATCCTTCTAAGGGCTTAAAGTCAGCTGGAGCAAAGGAGGTGATTAGCACAAAAATTAAGGGCAATAGAATCGCGATCGCCCCCATTGATAGGAATGCGGCGAGAAGTAGTGAGAAGATTTGTCGCTTCTGCATTCTTAGATTCGTTGGGTATTATAGCTATCGCCAATTAGGTTAGGACGGGGTCAGTGGGTTTTGGAGCTATGCTCCAATTGAGGGCTGCGCCCTCAAACTTCTCCCACATAATTCTTTCTCAAAATCATTCAACGTAACAGCAGCTAACAAGCTAGAACAAGCAAATAGGGGCTAACATATGTGTCATCCCCTATTCCTCACAACAGATTGGATTTTGTTTGGTTAAGATTAGGTTTGTATTCGCAATTAGTTTTCGAAGATTACTCTAGAATTAAATCCCTGCGATCGCATTTTGGAATTCAGGGCTTCAGCATAGCTGCGCTTGTTAAAGCCTTGTACTTCAATATACTGACCGAGGCGCGACGAGCTAATCTTAGCAGTAGGAACTACTCCTCTCGACTTTTCCAACAGCACGTCGGATGGGGAAGGAATAATCACGTAGTAGCGCTTTACAGATTCTGTTAATGCTGCAAGCTCTTGATTGGTTTGTTGTAAACCCTGTTGCAGAGTTCTCACATCAGCAGCTAAAGCTGCAAGTTCTTCTTTGCTAGCCTTTTGGTCGATCTTGGCGGAAAGCGTTTCATTCACTTTGTCAAGACAGCTATTCAGGGCAGCGGCCATCTCATAACGAGTCAAGGCGCGTTGACCGCGATACGTAGAATCAGGATAGCCTGAAATACAGCCGTAGCGCTCAACTAAAGACTGCAATGCGGGGAATGCCCAATCTGTCGGCTGCGTATCTTTCAATTGCGATGTTGAGGTAACATTCTGCGTTGTAGGCTGTGTTGCGGGCTGCGTTGGCGTTGCTTCCTGTGCTGTCACTGTTGCAGGGAAAGCTGAGGCTGCGATCGCGATACTTAGAAGTACTCGAGTCACTTTTGATTCTTGAAGTTTAGACATCATAATTTTTATATGGGAACTCAGTTAGTGTTTGAAGATATCCGCGAGCTATGCTCAAAACGTTGCATGAAAGCCACCCTTAACCTCGTACTACTGACTCCTATAAGTAGAACATATGGAGCAATTCAATCTCGCTACAAGTTCAAGTTACTACCAGGCTGTCTCAATTGACAAAATCCAGCCTCTCTGTATTAAGATTGGAGGTGTATGCTCGAAAATTTAACGATTATTCTAGTTTACAATAAAAACTGGAATTTTGGAAATCACAATTTATCCAATCAAATCTCTATAGGGGAGATGAATGACCCAGGCAAAACGCACTGAAATGGGTGTGGAAATGAATGCCGATCTACAAAAGCCAGGCAGCAATGATGCTGTTTTAGGTGGCGATCTCGAACCATTTCCTCTGGCGGGTTTAGTCTTGGGTGGCATGGTGGGGGTAAAAAATCGGTTTAAAAGTGCGATCGCAACACATCGGATTGCGGCTTTGCGAGAGGCTTTACAATACGGCGATCGCGGTTTAGGTATATTAATCGCGGCGTTAGAGGATGATGTCGTTAATGTGAGGCTAGCTGCTAGATTGTTAATTGCCAAGAGAATAGAGAATCCCGACCGAGTTCTTGCAAAATATAGCAATTATCAACATTTTCAATGTCTGCATACGTTGACTGGCCATGCAAAATCGGTTCTTTCTTTAGGAATAACTGCTGACTGTCTAATGTTGGCTAGTTGTGGCGATGGTAAAACGATTAAATTATGGGACTCGATCGAGGGTGCGGAAATCACCATTTTGTCTGGCCATACAAACTGTGTACGATCGCTCTGCATCTCACCTGATGGCAAAAAGTTGATAAGTGGAGGTAGAGATCGAACCATACGTGTATGGGATATCACCACTGGCAAGGAAATATTGTCACTTAGCGGCCACTCTGGATTTGTCAACTCTGTTACTGTTACACCAGATGGCCAAACGATCGTCAGCGGTAGTCAGGATACAACAATTAAAACCTGGAATCTAGAGACTGGAGAAGATCTGCGCACATTGAAGGGTCACACAAATCTAGTTGATGCCGTGGCGCTTAGTCCTGACGGCAAGCTTGTTGCGAGCTGTAGTTGGGATACAACAATTAGAGTATGGGATCGATTAACTGGCGAACAAATATGGGAGTTTATTGGGCATTCCGCACGGGTTCTTTCCTTTGCGATTAGCCCTGATGGACATATGCTTGTGAGCGGCAGCCTTGATACGCGAATCAAGGTATGGGATTTAGACACTGGGCGGGAGTTGCGCACGCTTGACGGGCATTGGGGATGGGTAAAGTCATTAGCGATTAGTTCAGATAGTAAAACTCTATTCAGTGCCAGCTATAAGGTATTGAAGATATGGAATTTAGAATCTGGGCAGGAAATCCAAACTCTCAACGGTCATCGCGATCTAATCAATACCATAGTAATCAGCCAAGATAGTCAGACTCTAATTAGCGGTGGCGAAGACAATCTAATTAAGATTTGGGGTGTTGCATAAAATTTATTTTTGTTTTACAAAAATTCAACATGCCAGATATAGCAATCCTATATGAATTATTGAGTTAGGTGTGTGGGGGCTGCGCCCTCACGAAGGGGGGCAACCCCTTCACCCCTCAATAAATAGAAACCGATTGCTATTACCATGAAATAAAAATGTGGCTTTTTGTTCCCGAGCAAATTTAAAAGGGAGCTAGAATATTTATCGTAGATAGACTTTATATGTACATTTGCGATGACTCAGATTTCACCCAATGCGACAGAAATTCTTGTAGGCGATCGCACGGCTCAGCCAAACTTGTTATCTGGTGAGTTTCTTCAGGAGACTCTGGCATTAACCAAACGCTTGTTTATTCAGCTAAAACGACGGCCTACAACCTTGATTGCGGGGATCTTGCAGCCGCTGATGTGGTTACTTCTATTTGGGGCGCTATTTCGCTATGCACCAGAGGGATTTCTCGGTGAAGGTCAAACATATATTAAGTTCCTCGCTGCTGGCATAATTGTGTTTACGGCTTTTGGTAGTGCTTTAAATTCTGGGTTGCCCATTCTTTTTGATCGCGAGTTTGGCTTCTTGAATCGCATGTTAGTAGCTCCGCTAATATCGCGATTTTCGATCGTGCTGGCTTCGGCTATATTTATTATTGCCACGAGCGCCATACAGACTGTGGCAATAATTGCCGTAAGTGACTTGATGGGAGCAGGACTCCCAGATTTAGCGGGCTTGGGGCTTGTTACTTTAGCAATCTCCTTGCTAGTTATCGGATTTACGATGCTGAGTTTGGGGTTAGCATTTGCGATGCCTGGACATCAGGAACTACTAGCATTTATTTTCCTGGTTAATTTACCGCTAATTTTCTCAAGTACAGCTCTGGCTCCACTGGCATTTATGCCGACCTGGTTGCAGTGGATCGCCAGCCTCAACCCCTTATCCTTTGCGATCGAGCCAATTAGGTATGTGTATAGCCATAGTGATTGGTCTTGGCAAAGTGTCATCCTGGTAGCGCCGTGGGGTGGTATGACTATGATCGGAGCGTTGGGAGCATTGGCAGGATTTGCTGTAGCGGTTGGCATTGCAATTCGGGGAGTGCTGCGTCGGGGTATAGCATGAACCCCTTTGACAAAATATCGTTTGAACGATCGGGGGTAACTGTTTGAAGACGGATAACGACCCGCTTCACCCGCCCCAAAAATTCGTCAATTCAAACTATCAATTTATTTGGTCGGGTGCAAGCGGATTGTTAGACTGCTTTACTCAAGTTGATGAACTGATTAGTGAATTAATCAGTTCATCACTTATTTGCAATGGGCTGACCAAATCTTTCACATACGTTGTTTGCTCATCAAAGCTCCAGGTTTTCCACAAAGCCTCTAATTTAATTTTAGTTTGGACTATCTGATATTCTCTGCGATCAGGAGATATTCTCCTCCACTCTTGCCATTTTGAACGAGATGACTCTTCTTCTTTACTAACCTCCATCTCTATCAGTACTTCAATAGCTTGATTAGCAATTGTGGCAATATAAGGACTACCTTGTATTGCTGAATCGTTAGGATCAGTGCTGAATTTGGCCTCCATGATTACTCTATGGAGTGCCATTAATTCATAGTAGTTATTGAATGCAGGCTTTTAAATCCTCTTGCGTCAGATCGGGAAAATCGTCGAGAATTTCTGCTTCAGTCATCTCAGAAGCTAGGTACTCAAGCACTTCATAAACCGTAAATCCGCAAGCCACGGACACAAGGTTTACCACCGCGTTTCCCTGGCTCAATTGTAATAATGTCTCGGTAGCTCATAGGTTTTCACAATCATTAGTAGCAATTATTCGTATATTTTACCAAAATAAAGAAACTCAGCGAACATCTTCCAACTAGGATTCTGCTCTGAATAAGGTACTGGTTGTGCTACGAAGCATTCGAATGCAGCGGAGAGAAAACTAGGTATATCGCCATTTTCCCATCCCAATGCGCCATCCATAATATGAACATTGGAGTGTTTATTTTCAATTTCTTGCGCGCGTTCTCGTTTCTCTGCTAATGCTTGGATAAAGTTGATGAAAGTTTGCTTGTCCGTAACTTGTTCAAGTAAATCATCTGGGCTAACCATCTTCTCCAATATGCGGCATTGTTGCATGAAAAGGGGCTGCGGATGAATGGCTGTGATAGGGTTTAAGTATCAGCAAAAAACGAAGTCACAATTTGTGCTATCAAAAGTGTTTACTTTTCATAGTCACAGCTACTTATTTGCTATTTCACAATAAAGGCGGTAATTTAATTAACCATGAAAACCTGATAACCTCATGTTATTTAAACGTCATCCCCGCTATTCAGTTTCTGGATTCACCTTGGTAGAATTACTGGTAGTAATTGCGATCGCAGGGATTTTAGCGGCGATCGCCGCCCCAAGTTGGTTAGCCTTTATAAATCGCCAAAGACTTAGCACCTCATACAGCAATGCCTACACAGCCATACGTTCTGCCCAAAGCAATGCCAAACGCGACAAACTCATGTGGCAGGTTACTTTTAGAAACACATCTAATTCATCCCAATGGGTTGTACATCAAACTCCTCCCACTGCGATGACAGCCGCCTACTGGGATAGTCTACCCTGGCAAAACTTTGATTCCAATGTCAAAATTGTCAATGATACCGAACCGCAACCACGGACAACATTAACAAAACTTTCTGTTGTCCCAGAGCCAGATGTTTACAGAGCGCAATTTAATGCCAAAGGACAGCCAAATGGATTAGGTGAGATGGGCAGAATCACCCTAACTAATCAAACCGGTGGTAGAAAGGTTTGTGTAATTATATCTACGCTTCTAGGAGCACTGCGGAGTGCAAGTGACGAAGGCTGTAACCAAACTTGATTTAGCTTACCTGCTACTTTACCAAGGACAAGCTAGGCCAGAACAATAGGATAGATGTTGTGTTAAATTAGCTCTAGCACCGTAGCCAAGGGGTACGACCATGAACATCTCTACTCGTTCACTTAATACTCTCGCCACAATAGAATATCCCGAAGAGGGCGATCTGCCAATGCCAGAAGGTGATGCCCAACGCGAGTATCTCAGCTATGCCACCCAAGTATTGCGGTTTTTCTTTCAAGATCGTCAGGATGTTTATATCTCAGGCAACCTATTTATCTACTACGAACAAGGGAATACGTCAGCGAACGTCGCTCCAGATACATTCGTCGTGTTTGGTGCAGATAACCACAACCGAGGCAGCTACAAAGTATGGGAAGAAAAAGGTAAGCTGCCAGAGTTTGTCCTAGAAATTACATCAGAGAACATCGCAACCAGAGATAAGCGCGATAAACCCGCTCTATACCAAAAATTAGGAATCAAAGAATATTTTCAATTCGATCCCACAGGAAAATATCTAAAGTCAAAACCATTGCAAGGAAAACGGCTAAGCCAAGGGAAATATGTTGAGATTGACTCCTCTACCTTGCCTGATGGAGCTTTATCCCTGTTCAGGGAAACATTAAACCTAGAGTTGAGGCTATATCCAGACAAAGGACTGCGTTTCTACGATCGCATCTCAAACGAGTTACTACGATCGTATGAAGAATTAGAGCAGGCAAGAATTGTGGCGGAAAGGGCAAGACATACCTCCGACCAAGCAAGACTTATAGCTGAGCAAGCAAAACTTATGGCTGAAGAAGTTGCTCAACAAAAACGACAACGTGTGGATAAACTTAATGCTTATCTGCGGCGGTACGCATCCGTTTAGGAATCGATTGACATCAATCCCGACGAGATTGGCAAAGAAGATTAAACCCTAGTAGTGATATCGACAGGCTAAGAAGTCAAGCGGAAGAAGGCGATCGAACCTAAATCTTTGCGTAATGGTTAAAGTAAGGTTTTCCTAGTGTCTCTTATGAATTGCTATGACTACTAAAGCAATTCAAGCTATTGCTTTCTGCCATAAATCTGGTACATTGACACCCATCAATGCATCTTTACCCAAAGGCTATGAAACTGAGAACTCTCACTGCGATCGCATTACTAACATCCTTGACACTTGTTGGTACAGCACAGGCCGAAAATATCCAGCATCTCAGCCGAGCCATGTCAGGTGAGTGCAAAAAATGTGACCTCAAAGGCTCAGGATTAGTTTTTGCGAACCTCAAGGGTGCGGATTTAACTGGTTCCGATCTTAGCGAAGCTAATCTCAGTCGCGCTATTCTAAGTGGAGCTAAGCTACACAAGGTGAACTTGACGCGGGTTTCGTTGCTAGGTGCTGACCTCAGAGGTGCTGACCTTAGTGGGGCCGATCTCAGCGGCGCTGACCTCAATAGCGCTGACCTAACTGGAGCCAATCTCAGTGGCGCAAACCTAAACAGCGCCGATCTTCGTAAAGCGATTTTGACCAATGCCAATTTTGACAATGCTGACTTCACAAATGCTTATCTGCGTGGAGCGATCGATATCCCAACTACCGCAGTTAAATCAGAGGACTTTTATGCTTGGGGCGTAGAAGAGGCGCGTCGAGGCAATCATAGAGGGGCAATTGATCAATTTAATCAGTCATTAACTATCGATCCTAAACTGGCCTACTCTTATATGGGGCGTGCTATTTCCCGCAAGCAGTTAGGCGATCTTCAAGGTGCAGTCTCTGACGCACAACTGGCAGAGACTTTCTTTCAAGAGCAAAAGAATGAAGAGGGGGTTAAAGTATCGAAGGATCTAACTAAAGCGCTGCAAACACCTCCTGATAGTGGTGGAGACGGCTTTGGTGGCATTATAAATACTGTTGGCTCAGTTCTACTTAAGCTGCTTTTGCGCTAGCACAAACCCAAAATAGAAGTTTGTTAATTAGTATTAAACTTAATGAAGAATTAAGAAGTACTAGTTTAGATAGAACCTATGGATATCCAAATCCCTGACTCAATAAAACCATTTGCGACCTTTTTTCATCCTGTGATGATGGCGCTAACCCTAATGCTAGCTCTGTATGCATTATATCTGGGTATCCAGTCTCGGCGATCGCGCAGTGCCACAGGCGCAGCCAAAAAAGCCATGATGGAGGCTAAATATGGCAGTAAGCATTTTCAAATTGGTTCAATATTTCTAGTATTGATGGTTTTAGGTAGCGTTGGCGGTATGACCGTAACCTTTATCAATAACCAAAAGCTATTCGTCGGGCCTCATCTAATTGCTGGACTAGGCTTAGCCAGTCTTGCTGCTTTGTCAGCGGCTCTAGCCCCACTAATGCAGCAGGGTAAAGAATGGGCACGCATTACCCATATCACCATTAATGTGTTCCTGGTTGGGATCTTTGGGTGGCAAACCGCCACTGGGTTTGAGATCGTGCTGAAGATTTTAGATCAAATGTCTAAAGCCACATAGTCTTAATCAAGGCCCTAATCAATTTGCGATCGCCAATAACAAGCCCTACCCCATTTGCCTACCAATCCAATCTTTAGACTGAGTAGGAGAATAGAGTAGGGTTAGCTACTTAATTTGGTTGTTTTACAGCTAAATGTAGAAACTACAGCAAACCAGTATTCGCGCCGACTTTACCAGTAGCAAGCTCAACTTTGACAATCTTGCCACCCATTTTCATAATGCGCTGCTGTTCAGCAAACCAGTTGCTGAATGGAACTAACTTAGTAAAGAAAGTATTTTGCAACTCACGCTGCGTCCGAATACGAGTTTGGCTCGGTACACAAGCTGTGACTTTAAACATGCGCATAGCGAGGCATTCTCCTTGAAAAGTGATAATTAACGATAATTAAAGAGTGTATCTAAAAAGCTACGATACCTAATTTAAATTAGGCGGTGGAACCGCAGTCACCAGTCAAAACATCGAAACCATTTTGTGTAGTCTGCAACGCTTTAACAGTGGCCATGAAGTCCCACCGCCTCAAGAAACAAGGCTTCTTACAAACCAGAGCAAATATAGTCTAGGTAGACACCCATTTCTTTGCCAGCATCAGCACCAACTAGAGAAGCAGTAACTTCTTTGATAGCTTGGATAGCTTGTACTGTAGAGGTGATGGGAACGCCTAGTGAATTATAGGTTTCCTTCAAGCCGTTGAGTACGCGCTCGTCAAGAATAGAAGCATCGCCAGCTAGCATTGCATAGGTGGCATAGCGCAGGTAGTAGTCAAGGTCACGAATGCAAGCAGCATAGCGACGGGTGGTGTACATGTTTCCGCCGGGACGGGTAACATCTGAGTACAGGAGAGACTTAGCTACAGCTTCTTTAACGATGTTGGCAGCATTAGCGCTGATCGTGCCAGAAGCACGAACACGCAATTCGCCAGTTGCAAAGTAGCCTTTCAGCTTTTCAAGGGCAGCATTGTCAAGATATCTGCCTTGAACGTCAGAGGAGTTAATAACGGAGGTAATTGCGTCTTGCATTTTTGATATATCTTCTAATTGGTTTGCAATTATGGTTATAGTTTGAAACAGAATTTAGAACTAGGAATTGAAGTTTTCACCGATTCCTGGATGCCAATTTCTGACTACTGCAGAGCGCCGACGACATAGTCAAAATAGTAGCCAGCTTCAGCAGCATCTTCAGCAGACAAAAGGCTAGCAGCAACGTTCTTAGCAGCACGGACGCCTTCTGCTACGGCAGCAATAGGAGTGCCAAGAGAGTTGTACATTTCCTTCACGCCTACGATACCAATCTCTTCGATTGGGGTAATGTCGCCAGAAACTACTCCATAGGTAACTAGACGCAGGTAGTAGTCTAGATCTCTGAGGCAGGTTGCGGTCATTTCTTCGCCATATGCATTGCCACCAGGAGAAACAACGTCAGGACGCTTTTGGAATAGCTGATCTCCAGCTTGCTTGACGATGCGCTCGCGAGATTCGGTCAAGGTTTGGGCAATACGCAGACGACGAGCACCAGAGCTAACAAAGCTCTTGATTCGATCCAATTCACCAGGGCTCAAGTAGCGGGCTTCGGCGTCCGCATTCACGATAGACTTCGTGACTACACTCATCTAACTATTTCCTCCAATAGAAAAAAGTAAATAAAAAAAGAATCATAACGTTATGCCTCGCCCCATAATTCACGACACATAGATACTTCTCAGACACTGTGTGTTGGTGCTTATGCAGCTATGCTGCGTCAAGTTACAAAAATGCGATCGCACTATGAATATTGAAACCGCAATTTTCTCAATCAGCAGCTTTTTGGCTCAAGACGAACAAATTTGCTTAAATTAGCTATTTTGTTATCTTATGCATTAAATCATAGTGTTGGCGCTTTTGAGTTAAGCAACTTTCGCTAACGATCTAATTCTTATACATTGCGTCCTAATGTATCTTTGTTGCATAACACTTCTTAACAATTGTGTTCTTTACGACCGCGCTGAAACTGTAGCGATCGCCAATTAAGTTTAGGACGAGGTGGTAGGGGGAAAATGCTCTGTGGTGGCATCGCCTGCACCCCCCAATATAATTTGCGCCGTAAAAAGGATAAGGATGCAGCTTATTAAACGCTACATCCTTACAAGACCCCAAAACAATCGATACTAAAGGGTTACAGCATTGGATGGGAGTGAAACTGCAGCGGAGCCATTGTGATTGGAATTATCTTTGGTTGAGGGTTGTCTCGACTCGATTATTTCGATCGCACGCTCTACCTTCTCAGGGAAGATCACAACTAGGGAACGATCTGGGGCACTGTCCAGAGCTTGGTTCAGCGCTTCGATCTCATCAAGGATGACTTCATGGGGCAAATTGGGGCTAACTGATGCGATCCCTTTTTGCAGAAGCATTGCGACTTCATTGGGAGCGCGACCGCGTCGATCTCCATCTTCTTTGATAATGATGCGATCGAACATGTCGGCGGAAATCTGACCGAGTTCTTCGATGTCGGCATCGCGGCGATCGCCTGGGGCTCCAACTACACCGATGCGATCGCCATCCCAGGTATTAATAAAGCCTGCGATCGCCCTGTAGCCAGCGGGATTATGGGCATAATCGAGCAAGACATGAAATCTGCCGAGGTCGAATAGATTCATCCGTCCTGGGGTTTGCTGAGCTGAGGCCACAAATGTATTCAATGCGGTGCGAATATCCTCAATGCGGACACCCTGCGCAAAAGCAGCAAGACTAGCAGCGAGGGCATTTTGAATCATAAAAGGAGTTTTGCCACCTAGCGTAATCGGTACGTTAACAGCTTGCTCGATCCGCAACGTCCAATCACCCTTGAGGATTGATAAGTAGCCATTCTCAAAGACTGCCGCTAAGCCACCTTGCTGCGTATGTGCGACCACGATCGGATTCTCTGGATGCATACTAAAGTAGGCTACCTGAGCCTGAACCTGATTTGCCATTGCCGCGACTAGAGGATCGTCAGCATTGAGTACGGCATAGCCGCTAGGGAAAGCGGATTGCACGACTACGCTCTTCAGATTTGCCAGTTCCTCGATTGTATCGATGTCGCCTAAGCCCAAATGATCGGCCTGGACGTTGAGCACAACGCCAACATCGCAGCCATCAAAACCCAATCCAGATCTCAAGATGCCGCCCCTTGCTGTTTCCAAGATCGCGACTTCAACTGTGGGATCGCGCAGAATTACCTGAGCGCTGTATGGACCTGTGGTATCGCCTTTTTCTACTAGCCAATCTCCGACGTAAATACCATCGGTGGTGGTGTAACCGACCACACGTTGGGTTTGCTTAAAGATATGGGCAATCAATCGTGTCGTAGTGGTTTTGCCATTTGTGCCAGTAATCGCAACAATTGGAATGCGTGAAGGCGCTCCAGGTGGGAATAACATTTCAATTACTGGTTCGGCAACGTTGCGGGGGATGCCTACACTCGGAGCTGTATGCATTCTGAAGCCTGGGGCGGCATTGACCTCAACAATTACGCCATCAGTGGCATGGAGGGGCTGCGAAATATCGGTTGTGACAACATCGATACCAGCAATATCCAGGCCAATTATTTTGGCAACACGTTGCGCTAACCATATATTCTCAGGGTGAATATCGTCAGTGCGATCGACGGCAATACCACCCGTACTGAGGTTGGCGGTGGCGCGTAAGTAGCAAATTTGTTCTAGTTCTAGAACTGTTTCTAGGGTGAAGCCTTGGCGGTCTAGGAGGTCGTGGCTGGTGCGATCCAGTTCAATTTTGGTCAGGACGTTATCATGCCCATCACCACGTCGGGGATCTTGGTTCGTAATTTCGATTAATTGGGCGATCGTCGATATGCCATCTCCCACTACATGGGCGGGGGTTCTCTCTGCCACGGCAATCACGCGACCATTAACGACAAGGATGCGATGATCGCTGCCGCGATGAAATCTCTCGACGATCACTTCTTCGGAAACTTCTCTAGCTAGCTCAAAGGCATCTTCGGCAGCAATTAGAGTCCGCACATCAATGCTGATGCCGCGACCGTGATTACCACTCAATGGCTTCACGACGATCGGAAATCCTCCCACTTCGGCGATCGCATCCTCCAGGTGCTTTGAAGATCGAATCGTTGTTCCTCTGGGCACGGGTACACCAGAATCCCTAAGAATGCGTTTGGTTCCTTCTTTATCACAGGCTAGTTCCACGCCGAGAATGCTGCTGAAGTTACTGAGAGTTGCTTGAATGCGCTTTTGGTGAACGCCGTAGCCTAATTGGATCATGGCGCGACAGCCTAGCTCTATCCAGGGAATGCGTCGTGAGGCAGCCTCAGCCACAATTGAATCTGTACTGGGACCAAGTTGAGAGTCTAGTTTTAGCTCTAACAGATCTTGTAGATCCTTTTGCAACTCCGCAGCCGGGTAGTCACCGTGATCGATCGCGCTCTGACATAAACGTACAGCAGCACGGGCAGCATATCTACCTACTTGCTCCGACTTGTACTCAAACACAACTTGGTAGATGCCCGATGTGGCGGTAGGGCGGGTGGTACCAAAGCTAACAGGCATATCAACCAATTTTTGCAATTCTAGGGCGATTAGCTGTACCAGGTCGGGGACACTTGGCTGTTCTCCCAGATTGCTGAGACTCTCAAAGCCGAGATTTGCTAAAACTGGCTTAAGGTTTTGGAAAAAAGTAACAACCTGTTGGGGGGAGCTACCTAAATCCTCTAAATCTAACCTGATTGTGACCAACTGGTGACATTGAATGTGCCATTGATTTGGACCCCGCAAAGTCTGAATCTTGAGGATTTTCATAGTTTAAGTACTTTTGGATACATCCCAAATGTTTATTTTCCAGCCTAAGATTCTAGCTACTCTGTTGATTTTATTTTGTATCAAATAAACAAAAAACCAAAAGTCAACGCTGGCATGAAGCGAAGATTGAGGGCAAGCAATCTCCGATCCAAGACTTAGTTTAGAGTTTGTGTAACGAATTATCTACCTAGTTTCTGTAATACTTCGGCTCGGCTTATTTTGGCATCAGCGTAATCGGGTTTGATAGCTAAGGCTTTTTCATAGGCCGCTAGAGCCTCATCATAGCGCTGCAAGGTGGCTAACATCCTGCCTCTATTAAACCAGCCTTCGGGAAAATCAGCTTTCTGTTCTGTCGCTTTTTGATAGGTTTCCAAAGCCTCGTTATACTGCTGCAATTGAGCTAGGGCATTACCCTTGAGGTTGAGCGTCGCAAATCGGTCAGACTCAACTTGCAGTTTACGGTCAATTGGTTGAATGGCTAAAGCCTGGTCGTAGGAATTAACGGCATCCTGATAGCGTTGCAACTTGTAAAAGGCATTGCCTTTGCCAATGTGAGCGTAGTGGTAGTCTGGCTTGAGTTTTAAAACTCGATCGTAGGCATCTATCGCCTCGGTGTGTCGTTGCAGTCCGACTAAGGCATTAGCGCGTTGATTCCAGCCTGAGCGGCTAGATTCGGTCTTGATGGCGCGATCGGCGGCGGTCAGGGCCTCATTGTATCGCTTCATCTGGTTGAGTAACTCGCTCAAATTTGACCAGCCTAACTCTAAGTTGGGATTGATTTGGACGACTTTTTGGTAGATCGGCAGGGCCAGATCGAATTTGCCTGATTCATAGAGGGCATTCGCCTGGGCAGTGAGAGAATCGACATTCTTGGAATCTAGCTTTACTGCTTCATCCGCAGCGGCGATCGCTTCGGGCAACTTCCTTAACTTTAGGAGGGCGTTCGATTTCAAATGCCAAGCATCAATATATCGATTGTTAATACTGAGGGATTTCTCGGCTGCGGTCAGTGCACCCTCGTGTCGTCCACCCTCATTTTGTAAACTGCCCCATGCCCACCAGGCATAGGCAGAATTGGGATCGAGTTTTGTCGCGTTCTCTGTGGCGTCAACTGCTTCTTTATGCCGACCGATCCCGTTAAGGGCAAGTCCCTTGCCAGTCCAGGCGAAACTATAGTTTGGGCTAATTGCGATCGCTTTATCAAACGAAGCGATCGCCTCTTTAAACCTAAATTTAAACCTTAGGGTATCACCATGTCCCGCCCATGCCAAAGCGCTATCTGGCTTTACTTTGCTGGCTTGTTCGTAGGCAGATAGCGCCTCATCGTATTTCAGCAAGATATTGAGGGTTGCCCCGCGACCAGTCCAACCCAAATAATAGTCGGGTTTAATTTGAGTAGTGCGATCGTAGGCTTTGAGGGCTTCGTCATATTGTCTCAACCCTGATAAAGCATCACCTTTTCCGAGCCAGGCATGATGTGAGTTAGGTTGAATGATAAGCGCTTTATCGAATTCAGTTAGTGCTTCTCGGAATTTCCCCTGAACATTTAGCTGTGATGCTTCGGCTTGGGACTTCCCACTTAAAGCCTCGGTTGAATTGGGATCGAATTTGAGCGCTGCTTCAAAATCAGACTTTGCATCCGCGAACCTTTTTGCCTCAAGCCGTTGATTTCCGCGTTCAATATATCCAGCCAAATTAGTTGGCGTAGATTCAGGAGAACTGGTCGAATTAACTAATGTGAGATTAGGATTATCCTTGGGCTTAAAGACAAAATAAGAGATACTAGCGGTCGATACTAACACTGCTAATCCTGCCAGCCAGACAATTGGCGTGCGGTATTGCTGCCAGACAGTAGAACGGGGAGTAATATCTATGCCATTCGATCCGTTAGTTTCATTAACATTTGAGCTAAGCTCTGTTTGCTCGACAAACCCGACTACCAGCGGAGGGTTCAGGACACTAATTGCTTCAATTACTTCGCTAGTGCTTTGGTAGCGATCTCGATCATGTAGACGCACCATTTTGTCTAGAATTGCAGCGGTGCGATCGCTCACCTGCGACCCTTGTCGCCACATTACTTCTCCAGATTGCGGATCTTCGGGCAGCTCGCCTGGCGGTGTTCCTGTGAGGGCGTAAACAACGATCATGCCTAGTGCGTAGATATCGCTACTAAAGCGTGGGTTCCCCCTAACTTGTTCGACCGGCACATAGCCAGGTTTAACACGCGGCGTTAGAGAAGTTTGAATCTGAATCGTCGTACCCGTAGATATTTCTTTAGCGGCATCAAAACCGATGAGAGCAAAGCTACCATTGCCGCGTTTAATCAGATTTTGCGGTTTAACATCGCAGTGGATGACATTCTGTCGATGCACGAACTGGAGAATAGGCAAAACATCCTGCAAAAAGGCGATCGCCTGCGACTCATTCCATTTCATTCCATGGGAGAGTTCGTGAGCGAGGACATGACCTTCAATAAATTCCTGAGCGATGTATAGCTGTTGATTTTCTTCAAAATTAGCTAGCAAATGGGGAATCTGTTCGTGAGACCCCAAGAGATTCAGCATTCTTGCTTCAGTTTGCAATCGATACCTAGCAACTTTGAGTGTATCGGCATTGAGAGATTCGGTTCTGAGCCGCTTTACTACGCATCGAGGGCGATCGGGGAGGTGGATATCCTCTGCTAGATACGTCTCTGCAAAAGTTCCACTACTAAGCAGTTTGAAAAGAATGTAGCGTTCAGCCAGAATTTCATTGGACATTTATGTCACTCCAGAACAAATTTGTATAGCTCTGTCAAACTTTGCGAACTTTGCTGCCAAGCTATCTGGATAACTCGTCAGGTTTAGTAGGAGGAATGATATCAATTCGGCCGGGGACGGGCTTGCGAGCGGGTTGAAATCCAGAAAGCATCTTAGAAAGCTGGAGTGCATCTAAAGCTGGCTTGGTTTCGCGGATCTTGTGCCAAACAGATCTAGCCATCAGTAAACCGTGACTTCTGCCTGTTGCTTGAATTTGCTCGAAGTAAGCCTCGCGCTCTGGTTGGTAGTCTGCGGATGAGATCCAAAGCGGATATTTTTCATTTCCCACCTTCTGCTGCACGATTCTGGCAACCTGAGCTATTAATTCGGGATAAAGCCAGGTATAGGCGGGATGGACTGTGAGCTGACAGCGATGTGCTGCTTGGATATCTTGTCTATCCTGTTTGGGGGAGATCGGACTGTGGATTAGCACTGAGAAGTAGCCGATCGCTGCCTTGCGTTGAGGTTCATAAACATAGCCAGATACCTCTTGCATCCCATTAAGCGTGGACTGGGTATGATTAGCAAGGCGCTCCAGGAGGCTAGTGCGAAAGTCGTTAACGCTGATGTCGTAAACCTGCCGAATCTGTGGTGGCATGGCGGCAGTATCTAGTTGATAAAGCAGGATTGCATCTGCATTACTCACTGGCAATAAATTCGGCAAGTCGGGTTGATGCTGTGCCAACTCTGCTAATGCATCAGCAGAGATTTCCCAATCTGTGAGCTGTGCAAGAGGCTGAAAACCATTCTGGCGGTACAGTGCGATCGCATCTTTAGCATTGACATTAACCTCTAATAACCAGGTGCGTGCCTCCCAGCAAGATTCCAAACAGTGGCGAATTAAATGGGTGCCAATTGTGGGACTGGAGCTAGCAAGATCGACCTCAACTTCATCGATTTGCCAAGTACTGCGACTGCTGTTGAATGGGGAAACCCGAATAAAGCCCAGAATCTCACCGTTGGCTTCAGCTACATATGCTCGAAATAGATGCCGAAGCGGATTGGGGAACCAACTGACAAATTTGACAAGGGGAAACCAGTTTCTGGCTTTACGGCTGTAGTGAGTTGACTCTGATGTCGCAGCACCTAAACTCCCCGCTACCTGTAACCGTGCGATCGTGTCCAGATCGCGGTGCTGTACTGGGCGGATTGTGCTGCCTGCTGGCGAAAAAGCTTGCATAGTTTTAGTTCGGTCTAATCAAGACTATGGGGGTTTGTTCAGCAGCATTGCCGGCTGGGTTATGCAGCAAGGCTTGGTTAAGAAACTCGTTGGAGACCCCAGGAGTTGCTGCTAATATACTAACCGCTTTCAAGTCATTTACGTCTACGATCGCTGCTTCTAAGCCTGTCTCCGCTAAAATTTCATCCACAACGGCCTGTGCTCGCAGCGGACCGAGTACGATAAATTGGTCGTAGGGTGGCAGAGTGCCTGTAACATCGTCAATCAGGCGTGCTTGCCCACCCGCCAACACATAAAACATGCCAGGCGTGCGAAAAAGGGCTTTGGCGATCGCCCCGAGCATAAAGGCATACGCGATCCGCCAGGCTCCAGCCTCATCAACCAATACCTGCAATCCGCAGGCAGTGGCAAGACTGGAAGTGGGTAAAAAGTAGTAGCATAAGCGCCTTGCTAGCCAACCTGGTTTAACATCGCTGGGATGACGCATCCGTCCCTGCATGATTGCCAGCGGCGATTCCCCAATCGTGACAATGTCACCTGGTCGAGCATGGGGGGTAACGTAGCGACGCAGCACCTCTACTGGGGTATCTAATACTGATAGCAGATGAGTGCGAATTGCTAAAACATCGGAATTAGCAGTTGGCCGCCAACGTTCGGCTGAGTCAATTTCGGGGAACTGCAAGGGGATCGTGCAATGCCTGACTTTAGGGACTCTGCCACCTGGCCCATAGGTAACATAATTGACCTTTACCCAAGCCACTCGCAGATCGCCTAGATTTTTACCTTTGATATCTAACTTAATTTCTAGAGTAGTCGAGCGACCGCCTTTAACGATGTAGGCTTCCCAGTAGTTGTCAGGACGACCTGGTGCGTCTGGATGCTGCGAAGCGATCGCAATTTGATGCGTTACATCCATCAGACTGTCATTAGATAATAAAGTCAGGTCGGCAGTTACCTCAGTGAGAAAAATGTCTAATTTTCTAGTCTGATTGAGGGCCGTAAATTCACCGATCAGCTGGAAGTGCTCTGGCTCGCGTATTTCGAGGTTCCAATCACCTTGACTGAGTTCCAATCGATTACCTGCTCGACCTCGATACTGCCACTCAACCAGCAGCCACAGTAGTAATAGCAATAGAATTATGAATAGTAAGGTCAATCCTAACCAGCCCAGTGGGGAGATCGACATAACTAGAGCAAAAGGCAAAAGGGAAGACATAGCAATCGAGCTCAAGGCTAACAACTTTAATTGATTGGTTTATACATGACTGCAATTACATATGCAATCTACAGTTACACGGATGCTCCACAACGGATGCTACACAACGGCTGCTAGACAGAGGAAATCGCTCGCTTTAGGCTACTACATAATTCGCCAATGCCTCGCAAACCACCTGGTTCAGCCAGACGTTTCACGATCGCACTACCAACAATGACAGCATCTGCGTGCCATTCGGTCACCTGTTTAGCTTGCTCTGGCTGAGAGATGCCAAAACCTACACCAATTGGTTTATCCGTGAGCCTGCGCAGAGACTCTAGCATTTGTTGCACGCCCTTGCCAACCTGAGATCGCATCCCGGTTACACCTGTCGTGCTTACCAAATAAACAAAACCTTGCGACTTAGCCGCGATCGCCTCTAGTCTTTCTAATGGACTAGTGGGCGCAACCAGTAAAATTACTTCGATCCCAATTCTGGCAGCGGTTTCTAGCAACCCCTGGGATTCTTCCAACGGCAGATCGGGCACAACCAAACCTCTTGCCCCAGCGTCGTAAATACGCTGTAAAAATTTCTCCGCACCAATGTTCAGAATTGGGTTGTAGTAGGTGAAGAGGATGATTGGCGATCGCAATTCGGGGCTAACGGTCTTTACCAGATCTAAAACTTTATCCAGGGTCGTACCTTTGGCAAGCGATCGGGTGGCGGCGGCCTGGATTACGGGGCCATCAGCTAGTGGGTCAGAGTAGGGAATACCCAACTCGATTAGATCGGCACCATTGCGATCGAGTAGCCGCAATGCCTCGGCTGTAGTTTCGAGATCCGGATCGCCAGCGGTGATAAAGGGGATCAGGGCTGTTTGCCCCTTGGCACGCAACTGCTCAAATTGGGCAGAAACTGAAATCATAGTTCTAAGAGTCACTTAACAACTTATCTGAGGAACTATACTATCGCTTCGCGCTGACACTTTAGCTAAGTTGCGTTCTTGTAATTTCACGAACCAGGTTTGAAGAACTATTTCGATCTGATAATTAGGTAGGCAACCGTAAAAACAGACATTTTTCATTTCATGTATTATCAACTATTGTCTGATTTGGTCTATAATCATAATTAATTGACTCGCAAAATAAGTTGAGGTTGTTGCTTGGGCAAGGTTGAATCCTTTAAATTAGAAGGCTTAGATCTGTTCTTTAACTCTAACGATCATTTGCCACCCCACATTCATGTTCGCAAGCCAGGAGCATGGGAGATTCGAGTCTATTTCTTACTTTGTGGCAAGGAAAAGGGTTTGGTTTTCGATATTAAGTATCCACTTAATCCGCAAATATCAAGCAAGGAAGAAAATAGAATTTTAAAACTCGTTTTGGGAAATCGTTCTAAGCTCCTCATGGAGTGGGAGAGGAAAGTATGTATTAAGGAGGATATGTAATGTCACACAAAAAGACAATGACTGTTCTAGTTCAAGATCGCGAAAATCAGGACCTTGTAGCGCACTCAAAATCAGTACAAGTCCTAAACCTATCTGATTTGCATAGTTTGGAGTCAGCAATAAATTTGTTTGTGCTAACTTCTGCTACAGGCTTACCAGAGATAGCTGATATCGTGAGATCGGCGAATCAGAAACATCATCTGCGCGTACTTTTTATCAGAGAAGATATTGATACTAAGTGGTTACCACAGATGTTCGATCGCGCAAACCTACGAGTCATGCGAAATACGCTTGTCCATAATGGTTCGGATTTACCTAAAAGGGTGATTAATGCTTGGAGTATGGGAGCGGAGGAACAATTAATCGCTGATGCAACAGTTATCGGCGATCGCTTGTTGATATTTAGTTGTGGAATGGAAAAATTTGAAGTTCCTTTTCTATCAATGCCAGCACTAAAGTGTATTCCCACCGATCGACGAGGGAGTTTTCTAATTGCTGATGATGGCAGCTATATTTATTGGGAAAGTGCTGATATTCATCTCGATCTTGATGCTTTCCGTGATGCAATAGATTCAACATGTAAACATAAATTTGAGGCACTCAAATCAACTCACGATCGTTTTTTTGGTAAGGCGATCGCTTCGTTACGTAAGAAGCACAAGCTAAGACAGTCAGATATTACAGGATTATCTGAACGTCAAGTGCGTCGTATTGAACTAGGTGAGGGGACAAAAATAGATACGCTTAATCTACTTGCTAAAGCTCATAACATGGAGCTTGATGATTACCTGAATGCAGTTGCAAGTTCCATTCGTGAGATTCCAGAAGAATTTGGGCTGCCTTTAAAGGGTGAAACAAAAGAACCAATATCAGTTAACGATCTCCGAAAGCTTATGGGTACTGAAAGTCAAGCTAAAGTTGTTAAAACAAAAGTTAATTCTGAATGCCCAAGTTTGGAGGACTAGAATTAATGAAGGTTATACTTGACTCAAACCTGATTTTGCGGATTCTTCTGAATCGTGATAACCATAACTATCAACATTTTGAAGGTTTTTGGAAGATTATTTCTGGCTCTTCGAAAATGCAAATTCACATGACTAGGTTTGGTTTAGACAAGATTCTCAGTCTTATGAGTATGTCTAAATCCTCGAAAGAGATTTACTCTTTGGTTTCCGAGCTTGAAGATATATTTGTTGTCTGTGAAGGTTCATCTAGTATTTTTGAAAATGCACGTCATCGAGATTCTGAAATTTCGGAAGCACTTGACTATGAGTGTGGATGGGAAATGGACGTTGACGCAATTATTACCGAATCACCTCGGAAATACGTTAGAGATATTTTACCTGTTTGGACAGTAGAACAATT
>JANMRU010000214.1:0-9499 GCA_031388585.1 Pseudanabaena sp. SOY_30_concoct_251
CCAGATCGCATCGTCGAGGATACGATCGCCAAGATCTTTGCACTCAAAAATAACGATGCTGCCTAGCCCATGACCTACACTCCGCCAAAACTCCTCACCTTTGACGAATTCTTGCGCCAGTATGGCGACGATCCACGCTACGAACTAATTGATGGAGAGCTTCGTGACATGGAACCTACAGGCCCACACGAATCGGTGGCAGGGAAACTGGCGGGAAGGCTTTTCGTGGAAATTTTGCGCCTGAACTTGCCGTGGACTATTCCTAAAAATTGCCTCATTCGCCCCCCATCTGCTGAAGCAACAGCCTTACGACCAGATGTGGTTGTCCTAGATGAAAGCGTTTTAGCGGCAGAACCTCTGTGGGAAAAGCAACCCATCCTCACCAGTGGTAAAGCCATTCGCTTTGTTGCCGAAGTAGTGAGTACCAACTGGCAAGATGATTATGCTCGTAAGGTCGAGGAATATGCCTTACTGGGTATCCCAGAATATTGGATCGTTGATTTTCGAGGTCTGGGCGGCCTTAACTTCATCGGCAAGCCCAAACAGCCAACCTTAACAGTTTGCCAATTGGAGCGAGATCGCTATCAGCAGCAACAATATCGCCTTGGAGAATGGGTTGCCTCAAGCATCCTGCCAGAACTCCAACTCCAACTCGATAATCTCATGCCTTAAAACAAAGGGGTTAACGATTTCGCGGAATTCCCCATCGTGTAGGCGAGTGGGGATGCGGCTTCGCGGCTGTGTGGCAAAGCGGAGCCGCCAATTAGACTAATAGAGAAATCAAAATTGTAATTTTTGTAAAGATTATAGATAATTAAATGGATTTTCGTTAAGCTTGATATCATAACCCAAATAGATCTTAAGTTTTTATACTAAAAGTCATCTCAAAGAACTCAACTGTAATTTGAGAGCCACTTTAATACTGAGTGTCCAGATAATTCTCTGTCGGGAGAATGTGAATGGTAAACCCAATCTCTTGGAAAATTTGGGCTGCTTTCACTTCTTGCTTGAGAACAGGTTTCCTGCGATTAGAAATAGTCTTTGCGAATAGCATTAAAACTTTAGGAAGGAATCTGAACTCTGATGGCATTAGATCCGAAGAAATTTTTTCAAGCCTGCAATCCCAGTAAAACTCTTAAAT
This sequence comes from Pseudanabaena sp. SOY_30_concoct_251, assembly GCA_031388585.1. Taxonomy (GTDB): domain Bacteria; phylum Cyanobacteriota; class Cyanobacteriia; order Pseudanabaenales; family Pseudanabaenaceae; genus PCC-6802. Next base: position 1,142 of record JANMRU010000214.1, read on the forward strand.
TAGAGGTTGAGGAAGATCGAGATTTTTATATTGACTTCTCCTCAGTACGAGGGAGAGACATTATTAAGCAATTACGTAGGACAATCACACGGGAAGCTAATGATGCTTCTTGCCAGCTTTTTACAGGTCATATTGGATGTGGCAAGTCTACAGAACTATTTCGACTCAAAGATGAATTAGTTAAAGAAAGTTTTTATGTGGTTTACTTCGAGTCTAGTGCTGACATGGATATGGCAGATGTAGATATTAGCGACATTCTATTGGCAATTACTCGTCAAGTGAGTGAAAGTCTGGAGAAAGTTGATATCAAACTGAAACCAAGCTATTTTACTAATCTTTTTAATGAGGTTGCTGATTTTCTGCAAACACCTATTGGATTGAATGCGGAGCTTTCTTTACCATTGGGTGGCGGTAAAATTGGAGAGCTTTCTTTACCATTGGGTATTGGTAAAATTACAGCTACCACCAAAGAAAGTCCACGACTTCGCAGCCAGTTACGGCAATATCTGGAGCCTCGCACAAGCAGCATTTTGGAAGCAATCAACAAAGAAATACTTGGTCGTGCCACTGAATTACTAAAGCAGAAAGGATATCAGGGACTTGTTGTAATTATAGACAACCTCGATCGCATTGATACTTCTCTTAAACCATCAGGGCGATCGCAACCCGAATACTTGTTCATAGACCGAGGCGAACAGTTACGCAAGCTTAACTGTCATGTTGTTTACACAATCCCATTGGTTTTGATGTTCTCTGATGAGTTAAACAGCCTGAATAATCGCTTCGGGATCTACCCTGCCGTACTACCGATGGTGCGGGTAAAAAATCGCGACCAGAGCGACTGTATTGAAGGAATGGATCTACTACGTCAAATGGTTTTAGCGAGGGCATTCCCGAAATTGAATTGTGAAGAACGCCTAGCTAAAGTTCATGAAGTTTTTAGCAGTCTAGAAGTATTAAATCGACTCTGTCGTATGAGTGGAGGACACGTACGGAACTTATTAGTACTGCTGTACAGTTGTTTGCAACGCGAAGATCCTCCCCTAGATAGTAATTGTCTAGAAAGCGTAATTAGGGATTACCGAAACGATTTGACTGCAGGCATTGATGAAAATGGTTGGCGTCGACTGAAGCAGATCGTTCAAGAGAAGGATATTGTTAAGGGTGAAGCTGATTATCCACTATTGCGCAGTTTATTTTTGTTTGAATATACCGATCAAGAAGACCGTTGGGTTGATGTCAATCCTGCGATCGCAGAGTCGAAGAAGTTTAGACAGTAAGCTGTAAGCGTGTATTAGGCTGGGAGTAAGAGTATGGTTACGCCAGAAAATGTAGTCCCTGAAGAAGTAGATACAGTAAACGAGCGATCGCTTGCTACATTGAAAAGGTCAATTGAATTGTCTCAGGGACAGTTTGCGCTAATTTTAGTGCGTTGCAGCTATACCGACTTGAGCGAAAAGATGATTGCGCATCTAAAACAGAGGCTGCCTCTAGTCATTCGTGAAATTAGGCCACCCAATTCTGTCAAAGCTCTATTTACATCGATTCAAGATGAATTGCGAGACGAGCAGCCACAAGCATTAATAATTTCTGACTTAGCAAGCATCACCGATATTGACCGAGTTCTAATTGCCACAAATCAGGTGCGCGAGGAATTTCGCAAGAGTTTCCCGTTTCCAGTCGTATTTTGGTTAGACGACAACCTTCTCCATAAGCTCAACAAGCTAGCTCCAGATTTCAAAAGTTGGGCGGCAACATCAATTAAGTTTGAAAAAACGATTGAGAATCTGATGACTTTTCTCGATCAAAGTGTAGAGGTGGTTTTTGATCGAATTTTAGGAGTCAAATCCTCACAACTTTTAACTGGATATTTAATGCTTGATGCGCACAGTTATTTTTTTGAAGTGAGGGCAGCCATTAACGATTTGCAAGAACGTGGTGTGGAATTGCAACCAAAACAGGCGATAGAGCTAGAATTTTTGTCTGGGATAGATCTCTATGAAAATAACGAATATGATTCTGCTATAGAACGATTTCAACAAAGTTTAAGCTTTTGGGAAACTCTTAAGACAACCTTGTCAGCGGGAGAAGATGCTGGAATACCAGAAGGGCAATGTACAGAGCGTGAGGGAGTAGTACTTTTTTATATTGGACTGTGCTATTACGAAAAAGCAAAACGCTTAAGGCCAGGGAGAGATCCGCAATATTGGCAGGAAGCCAAACAGTATCTTTACAGAAGTATGGATACTTTTGAACGCGCAGGCCGTTTAGAGCTAGTAGCCAGATTTATCAGCAAGCTTGGTGAAGTACTGCAAAGATTGGAACTGTGGTCAGAATTGCAGCCTCTCGTCAAACAATGCTTTGAGCTACACCGTCAGTTCGATATGCAACTTCAGCTAGCTCAGGATTATAGTTGGCAAGCGGACTTATGCTTGAATGATGCTAAATGGGCTGAGGCAAGGCAAAATGTAACCCAAGCATTAGAAATCTTGCAGGAATTTACCGATCTAGCCCTCGAAGAGAAAAGTTGGTATGAAAGTAGATTTTTACTATTGTTGGCGCGATCGCTAGCAGGTTTAGGACAGATAGACGAGGCGATCGCTAACCTGGAAACTGCCAAAACAATAAGTACTAACTTACGCAGACCTTGGATACGCATTCAAATTTTAGAATCATTACAAAAAATCTATCGCGAGCAAAAAGAATATCTGAAAGCATTTGAAACAAAGCAAGAGCAACGTTCTGTCGAGCAACAATATGCTATTCGTGCCTTTATCGGTGCAGTACGACTAAAACCTCAGCGACAAATTGATCGTGAAGAAGGAGCGATCGCGCAAGAAATCATTTACTCAGGTCGGCGGCGCGATGTGGATCGATTAACAGAGCGAATTGGAAGAGACGATCTGAAGCTGACAATTATCCATGGTCAATCTGGGGTTGGGAAAAGCTCAATTTTGGAAGCAGGATTAGCGCCAGCTTTAAAACAAACTCCGATTCAGGGGCGCACAGTTCTGCCAGTTTTACTCCGCAGTTATACTGACTGGATTGAGTTATTGGGGCGAGAGTTGTCGTCATGTCAACGTCAGTGGACTAAGATCCTGGGAGCAAAGGATACCGAACAGTGGACTCCGGACAAAATTATTGCGTTGCTTAACAACACTGACCACAATCTGACCACAGTATTAATATTCGATCAGTTTGAAGAGTTTTTCTTCTTTTACGAAACCCAGGAACTTAGAAAACCATTTTGGGAATTTCTACGGACGTGTTTGAATATCCCATATGTTAAGGTGATTCTCGCTTTGAGAGAAGATTATCTGCATTTCCTACTTGAATGCGATCGACTAATAAATCTAGATGTGGTCAGCAATAATATTCTCGATAAGAATATTCGCTATTACCTGGGAAATTTTTCTAAACAAGATGCCAAAGGGATAATCGAGGAACTGGCAGCCAGATCGCAGTTTGGTCTAGAAGACTCCTTAGTTGATGTCCTTGTAGACGATTTAGCGAGAGAGCAGGGAGAAGTGTTACCGATTGAGCTACAGGTTGTAGGAGCACAACTGGAAGGAGAAATGCCTCCCATCACTACATTAAGCCAGTATCAAGCACTCGGTCAAAATGCAAAAGAGGAACTGGTTAAACGTTACTTGGCAGAAGTAGTTGAGGATTGCGGCGCAGAGAATAAGGAGATAGCTGAGCTTATTCTGTATTACTTGACAGATGAAAAGGGGACTCGACCGCTCAAAACTCGCTCAGAGCTAGAACGAGATTTGGAGAAATTAATAAATGATAATAACAATGAAACAAGTAGTTTGGAGTTAGTGTTAGATATTTTTGTCAAATCTGGCCTGGTGCTTCTGTTGCGTGAACATCCTGCGGAGCGCTACCAATTAGTGCATGATTACCTGGCTGCATTTATTCACAGGCAACAAGAGCCTAAATTAAATGAACTGGTAGCTGAGCTTGAGAAAGAAAGAGAAAGAGCACAAAAAGCTGAGCTAGAACTTATCCAACAAAGGTTAGAGATAGCATCAAAAGATAAAGCTCTAGTCCAACAGAAGCTTTACTCTGCAAAGAAGCAAAGAAGAATTTTGGGACTTACATTACTTGGAACCTTACTATTGCTTGGCATAGCTTCATTCACTGCAATTCAAGCATCTCGTATTCGTGAGAACTTATTCAAATCTCTTGCAGTTAATGTGCAGACATTATCTAATTACAACAAGGATTGGGAGGCTCTACCTGAAGGTCTAAGGTTGATACAACAGTTAAAATCTCCTATCCCCATTGGAGATGATGCTCAAATGCAAGCTGTGGTTTCTCTACAGCAAGTGCTTTCCAAGATAAAAGAACATAATCGACTGGAGGGGCACAGCGATCGCGTCTTAAGCGTGAGTTTTAGTCTTGACGGTCAAATGATCGCAACTGCTAGTGCTGACAAAACGGTTATACTCTGGGACTCTACTGGTAAATCTAAAGGGAAACTCGTCGGGCATAAGGGTGCTGTGAGAAGCGTGAGTTTTAGTCCTGATGGTAAAACGATTGTAACCGGGAGTGGTGATAGAACAGTTACAATCTGGGACTCTTCTACTGGAACAATAAAGCGAAAACTTCCCGAGCAAAAGGATAGCATTTATAGTGTTAGCTTTAGTCATGACGGCAAAACTATTATCTCTACCAGTGCTAATGGAGAAATCAAACTATGGGATATCGATGGGCATCTAAAGTCCTCACCAAAACTCAATGCAAAAGTGCCGATCTCAAGTGTTATTTTTAGCCCCGATAACCGTATAATCGCTTCTGCTGGTTATGATGGCAAGATCGTACTCATAGATGCGAACAGCCAGAAGGTAGTACGCGAGCTTAAGCCGCAAAGTGTTACTTCCTCTCCTGTTAGGTGTATCAGTTTCAGTCCTGATGGCACAATGATCGCTGCCGGTTATGAAGACGGTAAAATAAGACTTTGGGATCCTATTAATGGTAAGGAATTACCGCAAAAACTCTATCAATTTAAAGGACATACAGGTAGCATCAACAGTATTAGTTTCAGTCCCAATCTCAAAAACAAAACCATTGCCTCTGCTAGTGATGACGGAACGATAAAGTTCTGGGATATGCAAGGTAACGAGTTGCAAACCTTTAAAGGAGATCCGCCAGTGAAGAGCATCGGTTTTAGTCCCGATGGCAAAAGAATTATTTCTGGCGGTGATGAAACTGTAGTGAGATTATGGAATCTTGAAAGTCCAAACACAGTTCTCAGTACTGGCGATCAAGAGATAAATAGCTTCAGCTTTAATCCTGCTGGTACAGAGATCGTCTCTGGCAGTAGTGACGGCACAATCAAGCTTTGGAATTTAGGAAGACTAGAATCACCTCAAAGTCACCCAGAAAATTATAGTAAAGGTAACCCTAAAGCTAAGCCCAACTCCGCCATAGTAAGTTTCAGCCCTGACGGTAAAACAATTGTATATGCAATTAATTATGAGATTTTAGAAGCCAATAAGAAACCTGATAGGGAGTCTATCAGTGAATCCATTATTTATCTTTGGGAGCCAAATAAATTTTTACTTAAAACTTTTAAACCACCATTCCAAGGAAACATTACTAGCTTAAGTTTTAGTTCTGATGGAAAAACTATTGCTACTGCTACTAATAATAATCTGAATGCTAGTGATGATAATACAGTTAAGCTATGGGATAAAGATAGTAAACAGTTGCTTCCCCTTACTCTCAAGGGGCACGCAGACACAATTAAAAGCATCAGTTTTAGTCGTGATGGCAAAACAATTGCTACTGGTAGCGTTGACCAGAAAATTAAGTTATGGAATAGCTCAGATGGGAAAGAGATAACTACTCTGACAGGACATACAGGTTCAGTCTTTGACGTGAAATTCAGCCCTAATGGGGAAATGATTGCTAGTGCCAGTGCTGATAGGACAATTAAGCTGTGGCAAAGCTCGAATGGGCAAGAAATAAGAACTTTAAGAGATCACACAGATAGCGTTTATAGTGTTAGCTTCAGCCCTGATGGCAAGATAATTGCCTCCGCAGGTGCCGACAAGAAAATTAGACTTTGGAGTTTAGAAGGGAAACAACTTGGAACTTTTGAAGGACATACAGGCAGCATAAATGTTGTTAGTTTTAGACCTAAACGAGATGACAAACTAAAATACTTTTTAACCTCTGCTAGTGCGGATCGCACGATGATCGTATGGGATCTCAATCTAGATAATCTCACAACATCAGGGTGTAACTGGATTAAAGACTACCTTAATAATCGTGCTCAAGAAAGAAATAAAGATCTGAGTATTTGTAAAGACTACAAATAGTTTCAAATATTTGGGAATCTATCTCCTTGTAAAAACTGATATCTTGACTGATTAGCAATAGTAGTTCAATAAACTTTACTATTTATCCAATTTACCATCTACAATAGATACTGTTTCATTGCCACTTGCTGTAACGGACAATCCTCCCAAATAAATTATGCAAGAGCTAGAACATATATCTCTTCTCGATGACCGACCGCCAATAGATATGAAGTAACTAGAACCATTAGAAGGGACGATCTTAACATCATAATCTCGACTATCTCTATTGATGAGATCGACTGCTACTGCCTCCCCAGCAGTCAACAAAATTATTGCAAAAGCTAGTATTAACTTATTCATAATTAATGTTCTCCTATCTTTAAGTCGATATCATTTATTCTTGGTTTTATCACCTGAAGTGCGCACTCATACAAAAGGAATTTAAGATTTGTAAAACTTGTCTTTTACCTTAGTATTGCCGCTTACAATTGATTTACCACTTTATCAAATGCTAGCTCAAATTATACATGCTAGACAACTTCTCTAGGTGGCAGTACAAATATATATTGAGGAACTCATCAAATGTACTGTAAAGATTTGCTAGTAATTGCTTCAGGGTTGTGTTTTTGCTTCATTGGAGGTGAGGCTTTTGCTTTTAAGCCTTCAAACTTTCAGACAATACAGATAGTTGGGGCGGATAGCTTTTATTCTTTATCTGCCTTACGGTTTTCTCCTGCAATCAGTTCTAGTCCATCTCCCTCACCAAATCGTCCAAATGATGCGAGCGATGACTTTTCTGCAGAGATGGAAAAATGTAAGGGGATACCTCAAGTAGGTAAGCGTGAGTTTTGTTTGGGTCAAGCCTTCGTTAAATATGGTCGTCTAGATGAGGCAAAAGAGCACCTCAGAGCCGCAAGGGATACGTTTAGAGCAAACGGAAAATCAGACAGGGCTAATGAGGTTGAAACTTGGGCGCGAAACAATAACGTACCACTTTAGATCTTGAGCTTAGGTTGACTGAGAAGCTTATTGCTGGCTAGTTAAGAATAAATCATGAATAGATCCGGGAACTATACAACACAATTAACGTCTAATAAGCCTTCTAGGTGTAGCAATTTTCGACATAGTGGGAATTATTAAGTAAGCTGGGTGGCAAATTGCGATCCTTGGGAAAGCAAATGGTTGCCTCTAGCTAACTTTACCGCTATACTCCCTAGCCATGACAGAATCGCCCTATCTCAAGCCAATGCCCCATACACAATCTTTAGTGACTAACGAGCGATCGCTTAGCATATTGTCACGGGCTATAACACAGTCGCAAGGTCAATTTGCGATTATTTTGGTTGGGTGTAACGATACCAATCTCAGAGAGCAGGTTGCAAATAAACTAAAACAGGAATGCCCCCTTCAGATCCAGGAACTTCAGCTTTCGGAAACAGACACTACGATTTTTAGCAAAGTTGTATCGGTATTAGATTGCATTCACCCACAAGCTCTGATGGTATTTGGCTTGGAAAGAGCGATCAACATAGATCGACTCCTCATCGCTACCAACAACGTGCGAGATGAATTCCGCAAGCACTTTGATTTTCCGCTTGTATTATGGGTTAACGACCAAATCAAGCAAAAACTGATCAAGCTAGCACCTGATTACAAGAGTTGGGCAGGCGTTCCGATTCAATTTGAAGCTGCTAATGACAAGCTAGTTGAGTCTCTTATTTAGCCCCCTAGAACCATGATCGCCCGCGACTAAATTGAGGAACTAAAGCAATGGGCTTCTGAGGCAGGTGCGAGGACTGCTTCTAACGATGCCCAGCTACTAAAGTAATTGTAGTGTTTTATAGTTCAGCGGGATATTAATTCTCTAGAGCCAGATTAAAGGCCATGCCTGAGTGTGCGATCTCGTACTTGGCTATAATACAGGCAGAAAAATAGGCAGCAAAAAGCTCATGGATACTCCCAATAGTCCAACTTTGGATACACAAGCATTCAGGCGATCGCTACACCAATCAACCAACTATCATCGCAGAGGCTTTGGGCATGA
>JANMRU010000427.1:0-6396 GCA_031388585.1 Pseudanabaena sp. SOY_30_concoct_251
TAATGAAAATTGATGCATCCCAAAGGGAGATCTAAATGCTACCTGAAGAATTCTCTGAACTTATGGCATTGGCCGCACTAGAAGCAGTTGATGATGAAGCAATACTGCTGGCTGATACCTATGCCTCGACATCAGCCGAACTAGCGCAAGAACTAGCAGAGATGCGCAGCGCCGTTGGCGTTATCCCCTACGGCAATCCGTTGTTGCCCATATCTCCCAATCTTAAAAATCGCCTATTCGATCGCATTGCCGCCGCCGAAGATCGAGCAAGCGAGCCAAGTGCAAATATAATGCCATTCCAGGCAATCCGTTTTAGCGAAATGGCGTGGCAACCCCATCCCGTACCTGGTGTAACGATTGCCGTTTTACATACCGATCCGAGCGCGCGCAGACTTTCTGCCCTTGTGCGTTGTCAGCCAGGAGTCGATTATCCACTCCATCATCATGCTGGCATTGAAGAAATCCTCATGCTCGAAGGGAACCTTGTCTGTAATGGCAACACCTATAGCGTTGGGGATTATTTATTCTCAGGCGGCGGTTCCGCCCACAATCCCAAAAGCCCCGATGGATGCCTCTTCTTTGTACGCACTTCAATGGACGATCAATTTGTAGATTGACAAGCTTGATTCAGATACTAATGCTGTTAGGAATCAATGACGGTTTGAGATAATTATAGGGAACCGCACGGCTTTGGTTTCGGCGTTCAATCTCCGACTCAACTAGATGCAGTTGCTGTTGAAATTCTGTTACAAAAGAATGTACCTTTTCATCCATTTCACCCTCAAAAGCTTCAAAGAACGAACGATCGTAATTGCCTAATTTGTCATAGCGGAAGGAAGCTAGTATGTAGGCAATCGAAAACTGTCCAGCCGCCTGTTGAGCGGGAGGTAAGAACTGCATGAAGTCTTTTTGGTCGAACTCTTTGGCTCCTTCAAATTCATGATAAGAAGCAAAGGGCATATTTGGCACAAAGGTCATGTACTCATACTGAGCAAAATTGACGGCGGCATGTTGCGGGCCACAGGTAAAGATAATCGCCGTCACAATCTCAATTAATTGCTCTAGCGTATCAATTTGTGTTGGCATTCCTTTCCCATCACAGCCATCTAAACTGAGCACAAGATTTAACTTCTTTGTCCAATCCTGGATATCTCGATCTTGGTGGAGACAATCTGGAGTTTGGTAATGCAGACTGAGATAATCAGTCACAAATTGATGAATCGCATCCCATACTAGCTTGCCATCATCTCGATAAGGATAGTGTGGTAGCTTTTTCTGGTCAGCCATGCCCCGTTGCGCGATCGCATTTGGGAAAGCAAACTTATCCAAGCTCCAGGTTCTAAAGGCTCGCTTCACAATATCTAGCGAGCATGGCAACTCACCCGCCAGCAATCGATCGATCGGCCCATTCGGCGCAATCAGCGTCTGGCGCGCCACACTACTCAGCGCCAGCATGAATTTGAAATGCTGTCTCAGTAATGCACCTAGGGGATGAGTTGCAGCTAAATGTTGTCCTGTCGCGATCGCAAAGGGTTCCATCACAAAATGGGTACGGCTGAGATGGGTCATCAATTCATGGTAATTGCTATCGGCGATTTGAACGCAAGTCTTAGCATAGAGCCAATCCAACGAAGCATCCTTGGCAGTAATCAGGATGCGATCTCTGAGCGCAACATCAAGTTTGATCGCGATCGGTACTAGTTGACCGCGATCGCCATAGCCCGAGCTGCGCCAACTAAACAACGCCACAGGTCTAGGCAAATAGGTTCTACCCCGCTCAAACGCACCTGATGCGATCGACGGTAGTTCGGTGTAATCAGCAACATACAAATTTTCGGTGAGATCCATGGAGTTGGCAAATTCAGCAATTATTTCTGCTATTTCTGCTGGCTGCAAATAATCGGATAGATTATTTACACTTCTCAATACCACAGGATTAGGGCCTGATAATCTTTGCTCGGCAAAGCTATAGTCAGTTTGATAAGTACTGATTACTTTAGGCTTTTCCACGACCTGGAAAAAGTCTTCGTAGTCTTGCAACTCATCCAATGGATCCCAAGACGACTTCAGCTTTACTGCGAGCGTATTTGCTGCAAGCCTAGCTAGAGCGGAAGTCACCTTACCGAGATAGTCAATTGAAAAGCTTTCTCCTGACGGCAGCTCTCCTTTCAGCATAGGGATGGGAGCTAGATAGGCAAGATCGAATTGATAGTTATTAAGGTTTTCTGTTAAAAAAGCCTCGTTGGCTATATAGACCGGATCGGCATCTAAATTGTAGACAAGCATGGCAGTGTTGAGGGAGAGTCTTATAGTGAATATCTTACGCTCTCAATCAAGAATGGAAAGAGCATCGATCAAAGACCATACTTTTTCTTACTTTTTCTTACCTTTTAGCACAATAAAAATTCTCAAGTTGTAATGAGGGAAAGCTTTTAGGGCATTTCACTTAAATAATTCATACCGTTTATTCAACAATAATTCCGTTTGTGGACACATGTGATAAATTTGCTTCCAAGCTTCCAAGTCGCTCCACTTTGTACTGTTATGGTGCGATCGCACTCACTATAAATAATCTGTCAAAATCCAACATATCCAAGCTCATAGCATTGGGATATATAATTTGTACTCCTATGATATACCTTGCTCCTGATATCGAGTTTTTTCTACCCGTGCGTATTACCTTGGCAATCAAGTTACGAATTTTCTTCACTGACGGTAGTTGAAAGCGAACCTATTAGCTTTTCCAGGATTTTGGGCATTTCATGCGATCGTGCTAACGTAATATACAGTTGTACTACTTAAATTTTTGGTCAAAGTATGCATGACAAGCTCATTTGACTTACTCTCTATTATCGCAGTTTTAATATGCGCTCAAACCCTCTGGCAATTATCTCAGAATTGGACAAATTTTTGGGATAACAAAGTGACTTGGCAGGATCGAGAAATAGCCCAGCGGCTTGCTCTTTTTACGCTGATCCCCATTGGTGTCCTGCTGCATGAGGTAGGTCATAGTCTAGCAACTTGGCAAGTAGGAGGAACAGTCACAACTTTCCAATGGCGATTCTATTGGGGTTTTATCATTCCATCAGGAAATTTCACCTCGACTGAATACTGGTGGATAGCTTTTAGTGGAAACCTGGTATCGATTATTTTAGGCTTACTGCCACTCCCCTTCATCCCCTACGTGCGTAAACGCATTGTGGGAGAAGTGCTTTACTTTTTTGTCTGTGCAGAATTAATCTACGCTTTAGTAGGTTATCCCATCTTATCTTTTGGTTTGCAAGGAGGAGACTGGGTAAAAATCTACGACTTTTCAGTACAGCCATATGCAGCAGTAACTCTAGGCTGTCATGTCGCTTTACTTTGGGGATTATGGCTGCTATACCACAGTCAGAAAGCGCTCCACTGGCGATTAGCAGTCAACTCCAATATCTTAAACACATGGGAAAAATTAAAAACTGATATAGCCCAAGTACCAAATGACTTGCCCCTAAATCTAGAATTAGCCTATCTCTTACTCCAAAATAATGAAGTCAACGAGGCAAAAAAAATTGCCCAGCAAGTTTATCGCCTCGCACCAAATGACCAAAGGGTAAAGGTTTTCCGACTAGTGATGGACTACAATCAACGTGCCTACCGCAAAGCTATTCAATCGGGGCGACAATTGCTAAATGCTGGACTCTCTGAGGATAATCAACTAAGGGTTTACAGCCTTCTCAGTTATTCTCTACACAAAACAGGTCAACTAAAAGAAGCGCTTAGCTATGCAGATTTAGGATTAACAGAAGATCCTAAAAACTATTCACTACGATGTCATAGAGGCACGATCAACCAGGCATTAAACCAACATCAAGCCGCAAAAGCAGATTTCGATAAAGCATTAGAAAATGCGCCCGATCAAGATAGTCGGCAACAGCTACAACAATGGCTAAATCGCTATCAGAAGCAAGAATAACGAAGTTTCTATAACATCTGTCCAACTACTGGACAGATATACACAAACTGAAAGAAATCACCTTTTGTCAAATTCATCATATCGACACTATGAATATCAACAAACTAAGGCAACTCAAGCAAAAACTGGTCGATGACAAAGACCTATCCAAAATCTGGTTGTTTTTTATGGATAATTTTGCAGATCATATGGAATTCACTGAACTGGGTGAGACTGCCTCTCATGAATATCTAGATGCTGTTCTCCACAAAATCTGTCAGCAAATGTTTAACAAGACAACTAAGATTACTAATTTTTTATTGATTTACATTCCAGAGCACAAGTTCTTTCATGGATCTTTCCTAGTTAAAGAATACGTTGGCGGGGTGATTTATTTTGAAGATATAAAAACTGGGTTAGTTGCTGTATCTAGCGAATCTTCTCCTACTGATGAAGTCAAATACTCTCGTTTTTCAGAACCAATCAAGCTCTCTACACCTAATCGCTACGAACTTAACTAACTCACCTTACGTTGAACTAACGCAAGATCTATGTTTAAAGTAGATTTGGGGCGCAGCCCTCAAACTCTCTCAAATAGAGTTTTTTTAAAATCATTCCACATAACATCAGTTAATCATTATGTCAAAGCTTTTTCTAAGCACCCGATTGGATGTAGCCAATTATTAGTCTGATGGAAGTGGAAATAATGACCATGAAGGTAAGAGCCATGCCAATAACACGAAACATCAGATTTTCCTTGACCTGACTAACACCATAGGCATGGGAAATTCTTCCCACCAAAAGGGCAATACAAATAAAGTGAATCCACGGCTTTGATGCGGTTTGAGTTTCTAGGAAGTAGATCAGAATTAGGGAAAGGGGGACATATTCAGCAAAGTTGCCATGCACTCGACTTGCCCTAGCTAGAAGTGGGTTATCTTCACTGCCGATCGCAATGCCAAACCGCCTTCTTAGGAGCAGTGTCCTGACACTTAGTGCCACAAAAAACAAGCCAAATATGCCTGTGTATAGCGAGATTATATACATATTATTTGAGGTGGATTGGAGGATTAGGCAATAATGCGCGAGATCTAGATATTTAAGATTTTTGTTCTTAATCATATGCTGAACCCAGTCGAATAAACAAAAAAAGGGATAAGACTATGCCAAAAGACAAGCCTAAAATTGCATCGGTGACTGGATCGAGCCGAGGACTTAGTAAAAATATAGCTTTGACTCTTGCTAAAATCTGCTTTACTTGTCCTAGCAGATTTTAGCTCAGCTTTCTCACGTCTTCCTTTTTTCCTCGGAGCCACAGCCGATTAGTCTAAACTAAAGCTTTAACCAAAGCTTCAACAACTTGTTATACATCCGCCCACGGAAGCCATCTCAAAACACATCGATTACCATGCTGCTCCATAATTTCTGCCCCCAATCGATCGTAAAAGCGAAGCCCACGGGTATTTCGAGCATCAGCATTCCAAGCAAGATGGGTACAGTCATTTTCCTTGGCAATTTGAGCTAATTGAGCCATTAATGCTTCTCCTGCACCTTGACTTCTCATCTCATTGTCCACGTACAGATCGTCAAGCCAAATGCTTGGCTGACCTACAAATGATGAGTACCTGAATTCATATAATGCAAAGCCAACTTCATGCCCTGGAACCTCTGCAAACAAAACATAAGAAGAAGGGAATTATTCCGAAAAATGTTTTGTGTATTTTTTCTTCAGATACTTGCAGCACACCAGAGAATGCACCAATGTTTCGGTCAAATTCTGATTTCTTCTGGATGAATGAGAAAATCAGAGAGACATCATTAGGAGTGGCAGATCGAACTTTCATCAATCAATTTGCGATCGCTTCAAAATTCCCCTTTATTACGCCACCATACCTATATGGGCAGCGACGATATGCCAATTTCCGCTTGAAGAAACAGCCCAAACTCGCGTGAAACGAAAGTCACCATTTGCAGGGCTGCCATTATAACTACCAGATAATTGCATTCGGACTGAAGCGATCGCCATCTCTCTATGGATTTGAATATGCTGCTCAGAAGGTCTCAACTCATGGATCTTAATCAAACCAGATTCATGAGCAGCTAGATCATCTTGTTTTCCTAATAATTCTCCAAGATGACTGGTGATGATAATTTCGGGGGCTAGTAGTTCATTCAAAACGCTTACATCAGAAGCAAGCATCGCCTTCCTGAGCCGTTCTTCGGCGTTGATAATCTGAGTTTCAATTGCTTTAGTCATAGCGTTTCTTTTCTAAATATCAGCAAACAAACTTGCGATCTCATCCCAGCGACCAACCAGCGGCATAACGGCTAAGGTGAGCGGCGGCAGATAACTTGGACAATGACCAAGATCTTGATACCGTCCGCTCCACTACGTTGTTATGCTGCATCTCCACCGATCACCCAAAACTACATCCGCTTCAGCAACTCATCATACTCATCAT
>JANMRU010000443.1:0-14572 GCA_031388585.1 Pseudanabaena sp. SOY_30_concoct_251
TTATGACTGTTTTTACTACTCTTAGCCTTCTGATTCTCCAGTTCTTCTATTCGTTGTATTAATTTCTCTACCTGCTTGCCCTGCTCTTTCACAATACCCTCTATCAGTAACACTACTGCCTCAAACCCTTCCTGGTATGCTTTTTCTATCGCTTCTCGCCTAATAATTCCTGGCATCTCTTTTTGTTTTACTTATCTATCCTTACTTCCTTTTGTTATTTTATTCTGTATCTTTTGATCCTGAGTAGTTACGTTGAATCAGTATATGTTGACAGAAGAAGTGAAAGCAACATTCAAAGATGCAGCCAAAAAGCTGACAGGTTATCGAAAAAGAGACTTCATGGCAAAAGTCACAGAAGACTACTTTAATGGCTCAGCACGTAAAGCGGAAACAGTTTTGGGCTGGAAGCGTAATGGGGTGCAAACGGGACTACATGAGCGCAGAACAGGGATAATATGTGTAGACAATTATCGAGCAAGAGGTCGTTATAAGAGCGAAGAAATCCTACCGAATTTAGAGGCAGACATTCGGTCATTAGTGGATAATGAGTCCCAAGCCGACCCGAAAATGAAATCCACCTTTTTGTATGCGAAAGTTAGTGCCAGAGAAGTGCGGGAAGCTTTACTAACAGAGAAAGGCTATGAAGAGGATCAATTTGTAACAAGACAGACTATAGGCGTGGTCTTGAATCGTTTGGGCTACCGCCTAAAAAAACACAAAAAACAAAACCGTTAAAAAAGATTCCTGAAACTGATGCCATTTTTGAGAATGTGCATAAAGCCAATCAAGCTTCTGACCAGAATATCAAATCTCTAAGGGTATCAATAGACAGCAAAGCAAAAGTCAAAATTGGTAATCTGAGTCGAAATGGTAAATCTCGCACTATAGAAGCAAAAAAGGCGGACGACCACGATACTGTATGGTCATCGGTATTAGTGCCATTTGGTATTCTGAATTTAGATACAGATAAGCTATCAATTTATTTCGGTAGTTCAGCAGAAACAAGTGATTTTATTGTTGACTGTCTCACAAAATGGTGGAACGAGAACAAAGATAGTTACGCTCATATTGAGGAATTACTAATTGATCTTGATGGCGGCTCTGCCACGCGCAGTAATAGGACTCAATTTATTAAACGCATAGTTAAACTGGCTAAAAAGATTGGTATAAAAATTCGATTAATTTACTATCCGCCATATCACAGCAAGTACAATCCAATTGAAAGGTGTTGGGCAGCGCTGGAGAACTATTGGAATTGCGCGATTTTAGATTCAGTTAAAGCCGCAGTCAAATGGGCAGCTAATATGTCATGGAAGGGAATTAAGCCAATTGTACATCTGATTACGGCAACCTATGAGAAGAAAATAAAGGTTTCTGCTGAACAGTTAATTCAGTATAAAGCTTTTTGGTTTCCTTCAGAGAACTTGCCAAAATGGGATGTTACCATTGTCCCTCTTTAGAGGGTACTTTATTTTACTGCATATTCCTTAATAGAGGTTTGAACATAGTTACAAGTGTACGTTCGTTGGGCATTACCGTTTTCTGCGAACAAAATTGATGCGCCCAACGCTGTGGAGGAAATCAAGAAATGTCTTCTTCTCATTATTTTGGCTCAAGAATGGACTGGCGGAGCTAAGCTAAATGATTCTGCCTAACGGTGAAGTGCAGCGGCGGCAGACCATCTTGAACTCAACACCAGTAGCTCTCAACCGTCCCCTGCCACGCTGTGTTAGCTGGCTTTCTCCACAGACCATCTCGGCTTATCCTTTACTAATATTAAGGCTCTTGGGCAAGGGCTAAGATACGCTGATATAGCTGAGGGCTGACGCGAAAACCAGCCTGGTTGATCAAGGCATCCATAACGGGTTGAACTTGAGGGATGAGGCTTCTTTGTTTAGCCACAAGCAGAATACCCAGAATACCAATGATAGACAGTCCCAGCCGAATAGCCTCTTGTCGCCCCAATCGTTCATCAATGAGTAGGTCGTCGGCTTGTAGCTCAAGTGCTAGTGCAATGGCATTGGCTTCTCCGGCATCCAGTCCTCGGTCTTGTTTCAATTGGTTGGCGAGTTGGGGGTTGGTAAGGGGTTGCGTTTGAATCCAGCACAGTTGAAGAATGGCTGAAATGATTGTATTGCTGGCGGCTGCCAGTTCGCTGGCAACCGCGTCAGGAATGATCACCGTTTCGTAGATAGCTTCTAGCAGCCAGAGATGATTGACAAGGGCAAGATTGGAAAGGGCAGAGGTATCGCTGACAACAATCATAGCCAGCCCCGATCGCGCAGATGCTGAACATCCTGTTCAAGGTCTTCCACATCGTAGTGAACACAAATGCCGCGATTTGCTAGTAGTTTTTGAAAGTCCATGATGTAAATTCCGGCAATTTTGCTGGCTCTGCCAAGACTGATATGGTTTTGCTGGAAGAGCGCGATCGCCACTTCTCGGCGCAGGTCGGATTCTGTAAGGGCTAGGTTGTCAGGCAGTTCAATAGTAATTTGCATGGTTTTGAGTCCGCTCCGTTCAATAATTGTTATTTCCCATCTTCGCTGACGCCTTCAAGAAATGCGATCGCCATTTTGCCCCACAGATTGTCTTCAGTGAAGTGTTCGCCCAATTTGAAGGTGGCTTTTTTGCCGCCGTTCCAAAGTTGTTTGAGAGTAAGGAAGTTTTGCCACCGCTGTCGATCTTGGGTTTCGATGAGTTTTGCCTCGACTTCAATAATCTGAGGAATAGTGGTGGTGTCTGCTAAGGTGGGGTATTTCTGCTGAAGTTGCTGAATAAATTGCTGGTAGTCGGTGAGCAAAATCTCAAAGGTTTGCTCTGAAGAACTGGTGTGCTGAGTAAACTCTACTTTGCTGCCTTCAGCCGCATAGTTCACGCCAATGGTTGCGTATTGCTGATTGAAGATAGGGGCTTTGGTCATAATGGTTAACCTCTCCAGGGGTTGTATGGTTATAGCGTTTGGATCGATGGTTTGGCTGACAGGGTAATCGGCTTGCTGCGCCGCTTGATGAGCTTGCCAGATTTCGTAGTTGTAGTATTTGCAGCGATTCTGAATATAGACAATTGCTGCGCTCAACGCCTCTGAATAATCTTGTTCAGATGCTATTTTTAAAGATTTTATTAAGGTAAGAAGTAAATCTCCTCCAGCAGTCTCACCTAAAGCTTTAATTCTTTGCAGCTCTAACCAGGATGAGGATGATTGCTGAGAATCATAATTAGCTTTGAGTAAAAATTGCGCAGCAAGAGAGTGCTTAGTATCACCCAATGCTTTCAATGCTGCTTCGACAGTTTCACCTCTATTTCCAAGAAGGATTATTCCAAGCACCTCAACTGCTAGTGATCCACCAATTTTCCCTAGAGCTTTAATTATATAATCAATAAAAGTCCTGTCATTAGGATAATTTGTCATCGCCTGAATGAGTGCTTGGACAGAATCTTTGTGGGCAATTTCTCCTAATGCTTTTGCCGCAAGTCGTCGAACTTCTATTTCATCATTTAGCGCTTGATGTAGAACAGGTAAAAAGGTAGACTCAGCCATTTTTTCAATAACTCTTATTGAAGCAAGTCTCACATTAAAACTTGAATCATTTGCCATTTTGATAAGTATGTTTGAAGCTTCTTTTTTGCTGATTAAATCAGAATAATCTTGAAGTCTTTCAACTGCTAGAACACGCAAATCAGGAGTTGAGTTTTTCATTATCTTTTGAAATACATTGACCACTCGATTTTGGTAAGAGGATCTAAGATAGTTTTGCAGTTCTTTGAATGCAATTTGTCGTACAAAAGAATCTGGATCGCTTATAAAGTTAATGAGTAAATTAACAACTGACTCTTCATAAAGTGAGCCTTGATAATTTCTTAGTTCTCCTGCCACAAATTGCCGTACTTGAGGTATTTCATTGTTTACAGCATGTTCTAATGTATGAAAGTCGAGAGTGAGGTCTGTGTAACTTAAGTTATTAGGCTGATCAAAGTCAAAGTCATCGTCAACTACTATTTCACGAAACAAATATGGCTTCTCTTCGTCTCCAAAAATCTCCCAAAGAGAAGTTTGACGTCTAATGTCAACATATGGAGTTTCCTTTGGTACTCGGTTTTTCCACTGCTTAAGTGTAGAACCAGCAAGCTCAGTGCCAATTTTTCCCAAAGAATTGGCTACCATACCACGCACAGTTTCGCTCTCATCATAAGTTGCATCGCAAAGTTCACTAATAGCCGCGTCATTCACAATCCTTCCAAAGGCAAATACAGCTTTTGTTCGTATGTCAGGGTTCTTATTAGCCATGAAGAATTTTAAGGAATCTATGGCATGTTCAGACCTCGTCTCTCCCAAAAGCTCAGCCTTCAACCAATCTGGTACTTTCAAATCCTCCACAAACTCAACGGTTTGCGCTTGAAACGTAGGCTTTACTTCCCCTGCCAACCTTGCCCCTAGCATTAAGTCCACCTCATCCATTGCCAGCTTCACCACTCGCAATGCTTGGATTTCTTCATCTACTAGCGCCAACATCAGGGCAAATGGTTCTGTCCACTTCAGGTAGTTGAGGTAGTCTTGCTTTAGTTGGTCATCGGTCAGGGTTGGCAGTTGCCCTAAGAGCCATTCCGCTGCGTAATATTCCTGAATCAGTTGGTGGCGAAACTCGATTTGGTCAACACTGCGGTTTTGCAACAGATGATATTTGAGCAAATCATCCAAAATATCTCGAACTGGAAACTGCTCATGGGGAAAGACTTTTCCGAGTTCCCTTTCCGCTTCATCTCGGTGCATCGCCACTCGAAAATCAGCTGGGGTTCCTCCCTGCATCATGATGGATGCGATCACCATCAGGGCTTTCTTCCAAAGACGGCGATCGCTTAGGGGGCTAACATCGCCTTTCAGCAGTGTGACCTCATGCTTTCGCACACTACTTGCTTCATACATTTTGCTAAAGGATTGAAAAACTCCTCCTAAATTTGAGGGCAATTGGTTGTCAGGAGCCTGCTGAAACACTTCGCATAACATCCACAGCAACAACGGCGTTTGCCCAAACTCTCGCAACTGCTCCTTGAGTTGCCGCAGCATCGCCTCTGTCTGCCCTGGAATATAGGCTCGGATGAATGCCTGCATCTGTTCTTCTGTCAGCGGTTGCATCTCCAGCTTGCGCGCAATCCCCACATCACCACCCAAGCTCAAATCCCGTGTGGTGAAGATCATCGGTAAGTTGAGATGGTTGCGTCGGAAATCCATCAGTTGCGATCGCGCATCCTCCGATGGCAACTCATTCACCCCATCAAATAGAATCAGCGATTGGGTCAGCACGCTCCCTAGTTGCTCGGTTGTGACGAAGGGTTCATGCCGTTTCACGGCATTGAGAATAAGTTGGGCAATCGAGCCTTGCCAATAGCGCAATTCCACCAAAACTGGAATCCGGTTTAGCTCCTCTCTCCCAGCATTGGAAGAGGAGTTGGGGGTAAGAGTTGCCTCTTCCAACATCAACCGTGCCAATGCCGTAGACTTGCCCGAACCCGGTCGCCCAACCAACAACACATGGCCTGGCTTTTCCCCCAGAGCGTACTTCCGCAACCCGTCCAATACCGAAAATCGCTCAACCTTTTCTTGCTGCAGTTGATCTTGCTCCTGCTTCACCGTTTGCACCATCAACCCAAAGTCAAAGATTTGGGCTGGTTCCTGTGCTTTTCGTAGCTTGCCTTCCGCATCCGTCAGCGTGTAATACTGCCACCACTTTTCATAGGTTTTAATGATGGATTCCCGGTACAGTCGAAAATCAATTTCAGGGGTACTATGGCCAGGATGGGGTAGATTTGCAATGCCTTGCAACCAGCGCCGATCGCCCCTATGAAACGCCTGCTGAAGTTCCCTCAACTGGGGAAACTGCTCCAAAATCACACGAGTCGGAATCGCACCACCGCCCAAATCAAAACCAGCCGCACGGGTTTCCTTGACCATGCCGCAAACCTTGCCTGACTTGAGATTCAGCAATGCAGCACCGCTGATGCCCTTTTCAATTTGCGCGCCTTGAAGTTTGAGCAAGGGTGGCGTGTCTCCCGTCAACCCTTCATTGACTGGACGCACGGGGGCGGCATTAGTGTAAGACTCTAAATAACCGTAGCTATAAAGTGCTTGACCGACAGCGACTGGCTCCTCATCCAAGAAAACGCAGGGATGATCAGGCAACGGCTCAGATAGTTCAACGAGAGCCAGGTCAAGCGTTTTACCATCGTCTTCTTTCGCCTTCACGATCGCCGACAGAGGCTGCTGCCACACTGGATAAGAAACAGTGACCTGCAAATCAGCCGCTTTCCGCACCACATGAGCACAGGTCAAAATCAACCCCGGAGCCACAAAAAAGCCCGTCCCCCAACCACTAGGGATGGTGATCTTGACCGTACACTGTTGCAGCAGATCCTCTAACGGGGTCAAGGCTTACTCCTTTGTTGGTGCTTACCACTCCAGTGTAATCTCTAAATTTCCTTTGCCAGAACCCTTTACAATCACTGCCGTCAGTTGCCCCGACTCAACCGCCAATTCCATGCCAAACTTCACCGTCGCCTTATTAGGTTTCACCTTCTGGATTGGAGCGGCGATCATCTGCACTAATCCCTCGATCGCGTCGGCAACAGGTTGAAACTGCTTCACATCAAACCCAACATCCTCTCGTCCCGTACTGGCAACTTCGACTTTGACGACAGCCCCATTGGGAAGCTGAACCGGAACGGTATCACCACGAAATTCTGCAAAAGTCATTATTAATTTATTTCCTGGACTGAATAAATAGCTTAGACGAACATCCTGCTGATCTTAACTCTTCGCTGCGATCATTCTCCTGAAAGCACCCTGGGCGATCTCTTCGTAAAGGTTTTTGTACTGACTGATAACCTTCAGGGACGAGTGAAAGAATTCTGTGCGGAGCCAGCTAACTTTCGTTTCATGATCATCAGTTCTCCTATGATTAATTTGCGGCGCAATTTTGGGGATAGTACAAGTCGCATTGTGCCATAACCAGCCAAAAGTTCGTCGCAAAGATTAAGCTAGAGTTACTAGCAAATTTATAGAAGATCTAAACGCCAACTGCCAACTCTAGATGGCGGTAAGCTCATACAGTATGCAAATCACTTTTCTTGGTACCAGTTCCGGCGTGCCGACGCGTAGTCGTAATGTTTCCAGTGTTGCGATGCGATTGCCGCAGCGGGCAGAAGTTTGGCTATTTGACTGTGGCGAAGGGACTCAACATCAACTCCTCCGCAGCGATGTCAAGAGCAGCCAGATCTCGAAAATTTTTATTACCCACATGCACGGCGATCATATCTTTGGACTGATGGGTTTACTTGCAAGCTGTGGTCTGGCAGGTGATGTCAAACATATCGATATTTACGGCCCCCCAGGCTTAGGTGACTATCTTAATGCCTGTCAACGTTACAGCGAAATGCGCCTTTCCTACCCGATCAAAGTACATACCGTGAAACCAGGATTGGTATTTGCCGATGATGAATTTGAGGTCACCTGCGCACAGTTAAAGCATCGAGTCACAGCGCACGGATTCAGAATCACCGAGAAAGATCGCCCTGGCAAATTTGATATCGAAAAAGCAAAGTCCTTAGGCATTCCCCCGGGGCCAGTTTACGCGCAACTCAAGCGGGGTGAAGTAGTGACGCTGGCCGATGGTCGTCAGATTAACGGCCAAGAATTCTGCGGCCCCCCACAGATCGGTCGCAAGATCGTCTATTGCACCGATACAGTCTATTGCGATAATGCGGTGACATTAGCCAAAGATGCTGATGTCCTGATCCACGAAGCCACATTTGCCCATCAAGATGCTGATATGGCAATTCAAAGACAGCATTCTACTAGCACGATGGCAGCACAGGTGGCACTAAATGCAGGCGTAAAGAACCTGATTATGACTCACTTTAGCCCGCGTTATGCTCCCACAAATGCGGTGAAGTTGGAAGATCTGCTGACTGAAGCACGGACGATCTTTGCCAATACCCATCTGGCCTACGACTTTATGACATTCGAGGTTGGCGCGAACCTAAAGAACTGACACTCCCCATAGCGATGAGCGAATTGCTATTTGTTCCAATTTAGCCTGCCATTGCCGAAATCGTTGAACTATATATTCAGCAATACTTAATGCCTATCGATCGAGTTGGAGATGCCCTACGTCTTGCCCTGGCTTCTCAGCATAAATGTGATTTTCTAGTGCGATAAAATCTGTTGGCTTGATGAATAGAGATTTCCCCACCACCCCAGCAACAACACCCCACAAACGCAGCCCAAAAAACACACCCCTTAAACTCGACAACAAGATCAGAATAGACCGAAGGTCAGCTTCGGGTAGTTCACTTCTAGATTGCCAGCTAAGTATTAATGGGTGATATTCCTGCTAGATCGAGTATTTGTGGCATCAGGTGCTCGGCCTTTACCGCCATTAAATGCACGCCTTGACAGATTTCCTTTGCTGATTTGATCTGCTCGGCGGCGATCGCGATGCCTTCTTGTAAAGGTACTTCGGCTTTAGCGAGGCGATCGATGATGGAGTCGGGGATATTAACGCCAGGTACGTACTTATTGATGAACATAGCGTTTTTGGCGGACTTGAGTAGGAAAATACCCGCCAGAATTGGTTTGCCGCTTGGATTCCCGATCGCATCCATAAATTTGGCCAGGCGATCGAAATCTGTAATCAGTTGACTTTGGAAAAACTGCGCTCCCGCAGCTAACTTGCGATCGAATCTGCGTTGCAAGCCAGACCAACTCGGTGATTGCGGATCGACTGCTGCTCCTGCTAATAAATTTGTGCCGCCATCGGGTAGAGGCTTATCGTTCGCATCTAAACCCTGGTTGAGTTTGCCGATTAACTGCAATAAACGGACTGATTCAAAATCGAATACCGATCTGGCATCGGGATGATCGCCTGCCTTTACAGGATCGCCCGTCAATACCAGGATATTTCTAATTCCTAATGCCTCAGCTCCAAATAAATCTCCCTGCATGGCAATGCGATTGCGATCGCGACAGGCAATTTGGCAGATTGTCTCTACGCCTACCTGCTGTTGCAAAATTACGGTCGCGGCAAGGGGACTCATCCCCAACACAGCACGACTGGAGTCCGTGATATTGATCGCATGGAAACGCCCCTTGAGCAATTTCGCCTGTGCCACCATATGCTGGATGTTAGCCCCCTTTGGCGGCGATATCTCGGCCGTAACCAGGAAGTCATGACGCGCGATCGCTTGACTAAAAATAGAAGGACTAGATTGAAGCATTTATTAATTTTGCCTTATGGGATGCGATCGCGTATCAAAATTATTCAAACCCCAACCTGCGCGCGATTTCTCGACAGAAACGGTCAAATCTTTGCCGCCGTAACTGCCAATATAAATAACTGCGGTTCTCTCTTGCCGTTTTGTAGTTCGGCTTAATTCCTAGAGCTTTGTTATAGCAAATAATTGCCTCCTGATACTGCCCCAAAATATCTAAAGCATGACCGCGATTATTCCAGGCTTGGTATAGATCTGGCTGAATCTCAAGGGCGCGATCGTAGGCGGCGACCGCCTCTTCAAACCTTTCGCAATTGCAAAGTGAAATTCCGTAATTATTCCAAACTTCGGGGTCGAGATCGTTAAGCGCGATCGCGAGATCGTAAGCAGACACCGCTTCGGCATAACGACCCTGGCGTGCTAAAACAAAGCCACGGTTATAGTGTGCCGCAAAAAGCTTGGGGTTAGCGATTGTGGCGCTGTCATAGGATGCAATTGCTTCTAGATCTCGCCCTAAGCTCATCAGAGCTATGCCTCGATCGTAATAGGCTTCGGCAGCGGCAGGCTCGATATGAATAGCTTGTGTGTAGTTAGCGATCGCCCGATCGTATTTGGTCAAATTCGCCAGTGCCTTGCCGCGTCCGCACCATGAGTCATAGTCATCTAGTTTTGTGGCAACAGCGCGATCGAAACTAGCCAGAGCTTCTAGATATCTTCCTGCGCGATCGAGGGCGCAGCCCATGCTATACCAGGCATCGTGAAAAGTAGGATCGATTCCAACTGCTTTGGTGAAGCTGATAACCGCTGTATCCCAATAGCCTAAAGCCTCCAGCGCTATACCCCGATAGTGCCACGCTTCGTAAAAGCTGGAATCTAGTTCTAATACGCGCTCAAATGTGGAGATCGCTTCGCCAAAGCGACCAAGTTCCATAACTGCCAAGCCTTTGTTCTGGAAGGCGATCGCATAGGCAGGTTCGATCTCTAGGGCAGTCTCATAGTCAGCAATAGCAGTGTCAATCTGACCTAGTTCGAAGCGAGCAACCCCGCGATTGTTAAATGCTTCGTGATGATCTGGTTTTAGGGCGATCGCTCGATCGTAATTCCCGATTGCTTTTTCTAGCTGCCCCAAACTTGCTAAAGCTAGTCCCAGATTATTAAAAGCCTCATAGGATTTAGGATTAAGCGCGATCGCTTTTGTATAGCACTCCACAGACTCACTGTATCGATCTAGATTATCCAATGCCATCCCCTTGGCATTGTAGGCGCTGTCAAAGTTGGGAGCGATCGCGATCGCTCGATCTAAGCTCGTAATCGCACTCTCATGCTGACCCAGTTTATCCAAAGTTCTACCGTAACGATACCAGGACTGATAATGCTTGGGCTGAATGGCCAAAGCTTTACACCAACTTGCGATCGCTTCGTCATAGCGACCCAACTCAAATAATGCCACACCTCTGTTGTACCAAGCTTCATAGGCATCGGCATCAATTTCTATGGCCCGATCGCAGCGGGCGATCGACGTGCCTGGATCGTCTGAAGGCATGACTTAGGGTGTGGTAGCAATACTCAGAGCAATCATAAGACTGCTGGGTATTATCTGCTATAGCAATCCTATATGAATTGTAACTTTGGGGTTTGGAGGTGCAGCCCCCATGAAGGGGTAGAAACCCTTCACCCCTATATAAACTAAAGCTGATTGCTATATGTGGGTTGAGAAAAAACTAAAAATTTATGTCTGAATATGAGAAGGGCAGGTTTAGCTAGAGTTTTTGGTATTTACCAATTCCTTTTGCCCAAAACCTGCCCCTGCCTGTATTGAAGATAGTTCGTACTATTTCTTTTTCTTCTTGCCACCCTTAGCAGCCTCAGATTTGGCGGCTGGCTTTTCTTCTTTTGGAGCCTCAGCTTCAACTGCGTCTGGGCCATCTGCTTTAGGTTCTTCTGGTGCTGCTGGCTGTTGGATCTCAGCAGTGGAGTCAGGAGAATTTTCTTCAGGCCCTTCTCCTACCACAAAGCGGACAAAGCGTCTGACTTTGATATTTTCGCTGAGCTTAGAGCCAGTGAGCTTAACTAATTCATCAACCGTAATTGATTGATCTTTGATAAAGGGCTGATCGAGCAGCGCCAGTTCTCTGAGGCGCTTTTCAATGCGACCTTCTAAGATTTTGTCGCGGATGGCCTCTGGTTTATTGGCGAGATCTTCCTTGCCTGACTCAATTTCGCGCTCTTTTTCGACGAAAGCTTTTGGTACGTCTGCTGTGCTGACATATTCAACATTGGGACAAGCAGCAATCTGTTTAGCGACGTTGTCCGCCAGTTCTTTTAGCTCTTCCCGACGCGCCACGAAGTCAGTCTCACAGTTTACTTCTACTAAGACACCAATGCGAGCGCCAAAGTGAATGTAGCTATGTACAATACCCTCGGTCGCGGCACGGCTAGCCTTTTTCACTGCTGAAGCTAAGCCTTTTTGGCGTAAATATTCAGCAGCTTTGACGGCATCGCCATCAGATTCCTGAAGTGCCTTTTTACAATCTTTAATACCTGCTCCTGTGCGGGCACGGAGTTCTTGAACCTGCTGGGTGGTGATTTCTGCCATGGTGATTTATCCACAAACGATCGAACGATTACAAGCTTTTGCTTGCTTGATACTTACGGACTGTAGAAAATAATTCTATTACAGTTATTACAGTGAATAGCGATCTCAAACTACACAAAGAAAGTAACGCTATTGCGGGGGCTGCACGCCTGCACCTATTTTTTTGCGGACTTGCGCCAACAACTAGCATAGGAATGACGTAGCAGAGGCAAATCAGATGAAATACCTCTGCAAAAGTAATGAACGAGAATAAAAAGAATTCTGAAGGATGCTAAGAATTAAAATTCTGTTCGCAAGTTCCTTAGCTTTCTTCCTCTTTAGTTTCAACTACATCGAGAACAGCAGCTATCTCTGCATCAGCGACTTCGTCGAGTATTTCATCCTCAAAATCATCTGCACCTTCGTAGTCAACTTCATCAATTTGTCCGTGACGACCTTCATAGATGGCATCGGCTAGCTTGCCAACAATTAGCTTGATCGAGCGGATGGCATCGTCATTAGCAGGAATAGCAATATCAACGGTGTCAGGATCGCAATTTGTATCTAACATAGACACAATTGGAATATGTAACTTCTGGCACTCTTGTACAGCGTTGTACTCGCGCTTTTGGTCTACGATTAGAACGATATCGGGTGGCTTACGCATGGCTTTGATTCCGCCCAGGTACTTCAGCAGCTTTTCCATTTCGCGGCGCAGTACAGAAGCTTCTTTTTTAGGCAGGCGATCGAGCGCACCACTTTCTTCGCGGCGTTCTAGATCCTTGAGGCGTTCAACACGAGTTTTAATTGTTGTCCAGTTGGTGAGCATTCCACCCAACCAACGCTGGTTGACGTAGTAACTACCGCAACGGGAAGCTTCCTGAGCCACAATTCCAGCGGCCTGACGCTTAGTACCGACAAATAAAACTTTTTTGCCTTGCTCGGATGCTTGGCGCAAATAATCGTAGGCTTCTTCCATGTAATGTGCGGTTTGCACAAGATCGATGATGTGAACGCCATTACGCTCGGTAAAGATGTATGGTTCCATCTTCGGGTTCCAACGACGAGTTTGGTGCCCAAAGTGAACCCCAGACTCTAGTAATTGGTCTAGAGAAACGACTGGCATGATGAATTTATCTCCTAGTGTTCGGGTTATATCCTTGCGCCTGGGCGTATCTTGAAGTCAAGACACCCGAATCCCCAAGCGTGTGAATTTTTTTTGACAACTTTTCTAGCTTATCATTGTTTGTAGGTAGTTTCTTTGTGTTTTTGGCACTATTCCCAAGCCACCCTAGCACTCGTTCTCATGACTAAAATCTCCTGAACCACTAGCAATTAGGCAATCCTATGAGTATTGACAAGTTATTTGAACTGAGCAACCTATTTGTATTGCCATTTTGGGCATTGATGATTTTCTTGCCCAAGTGGAAGATCGCGCAGCAGATCGTATCTTCTTATCTGCCGTATGTTGTGCTTGCGGGTTTATACATCTATTTTTTCGTGGGTGCAATTACGCCGGAAAGTGCTCAAGCCATGTCAAACCCAAACCTAGCCCAAATTGCCAGCTTTTTTGCCGAGCCCCACGCGGCGGCTACAGGTTGGACTCACTTTTTAGTGATGGATTTATTTGTGGGGCGATGGATTTTTCTGGAAGGTCAACGCACTGGTGTCTGGACTGCTCACTCGATCGCTTTTTGTCTATTTGCCGGCCCAATGGGCTTACTGTCTCACATCCTTACAGCAACGATTAGCGAGAAATTCTTTGCGTCTAAAAATCAGCCAGAGGAGACAGAAGCAGGCGGTGTAGCCTAACGCCCAAGATTAATATGCAAAACTGGTCTCGCAAAAAGGAGCGCAGCTATGAAAAAAGTAGCGGTATTTGGCAATGCTGGAGGCGGTAAATCAACTTTAAGCAAGAGATTATCGGAAATCACTGGGTTGCCAATTTACTCCACAGACAAAATGAAATACATGCCAGGTGGGATTGAGGTTTCACAAGAAGACTATAAGCAAACCCATGCCGAAATTTTGGCTGCTGAGCGATGGATTATTGATGGGTTTGGCTGCATGGAAACCATCTGGCTGCGACTTGATGAGGCGGATAGTCTAGTTCTTGTCGATCTGCCTCTATACGTGCATTTCTGGTTGGTGACTAAACGATTGCTCTCAGGTAGCTTTAAACTGCCAGAAGGCTGGCCTGAAAACAGCCCAATTTTAAAGGGTTCAATTAGTAGTTACCGCGTGCTTTGGTTGTGTCATAAGCGTTTGACCCCAAGATATCGCGAGTATATCGATCTCGCTCAAACTACTAAAAGGATTTATCACCTCAGATCTATTAAACAGATTTCACACTTTCTGCAAGCGATCGAAGCTGAGACTAACTTCAAAAATGATTCGACAGCATAATCTCCAAATGACACCACAGAAACTAGTATTTCTAGCTAGATTGATGCCGTAGACGGGTCAGGAATTTCTCGAAATCATTTGGTATTGGCGCGATCGCGCTAATCTCTTCCCCTGTAACAGGATGCACAAAGGTCAGCCGCCAGGCATGAAGTGCTTGGCGATGAATATATTTTAAGGGTTTGCTATAGACCGAATCGCCGGCAATCCCATGCCCGATGTATGCAGCATGGACGCGAATTTGATGCGTGCGCCCAGTTTCGAGATCGAATTTAATCAGGGTGTAATTTCCCATCCGCTCTTGGATGCTCCAGTGGGTAATGGCATGAC
>JANMRU010000445.1:0-4048 GCA_031388585.1 Pseudanabaena sp. SOY_30_concoct_251
TGAATTAGCTTTAACTTCTATGGGGAATTAGCTCAGTTGGTAGAGCGCTGCAATCGCACTGCAGAGGCCAGGGATTCGAGTTCCCTATTCTCCATCCATTAAAGCCTTGCAGTGCAAGGCTTTAAGTGTATTCAGTCTTAGACTAGCCTAAAAATCTACCTAAATTCAGTCAATGGTTACTTGGTTAGAGAACCTTACTCCATTGATAATTTCCATCTTTGTAAATGACGACAAAAAGGCTTTTAGTGGAGTCATAGAGCATGTCTCCGATGATGAATTGCTGTTCAGGTTCATCGCCATTACCTGGTTGTGTGTACTGGCTTGTAATAATTTCCCCATCTGCCACGGGGACATCTTGTACAAAAACTGTAGGCGTAGTCCTGCCAAATAAATATTCTCCAGGACTGCTTTCGCCTTGCAATCGAACCAACTGACCTTGGCGGCTAATAAAGAAAGTGTCAAATGGTTTTCCCTCACTCAGAAAGAAATAATCATTCGAGCTTTCTTTTACATACACAGGTTCAGGTTTATTAACATCCACACCACCAGAAGGCCATAAAGAAAGGTTGGAATCAGCTATGTACTGAATTTTTGTGTCTTCGTTAAACCAAATTTGACCAGCGAAATCAACTGATACTTGAGAAAGATCGCCAGTAAAAAATCTAACTTGTGAGTTGGGAGGATTCCCATCGGCATTACCCGCTACTTGTACTAAATCGCCAATGCTTTCTGATGCGGCTACAAACATTCGCCCCAACCCATCCATTAGGATTTGTCCAGCAAAATCTGGGGTGATTTCTGTGGGTGAGCCTGTAAACAGTCTTGCCTTTGCATAATGCAGATCTGAAGCATCAACTAAATCTGAATGACTTGGCATATTAACCTCTATTTATAAACAACATTTTTACCATCAGTAACCACATCGCCATTAGCAACGATTATTCTATCTAGAATCTCAGCCCCAACTTCGATCCCTTTCGCTATCAGCACCCAGTCGTTTGGGCTGGTAGTAGCTTTTGATACCCACATCTGACCAGTGGTGATATCTACCCATTGAATTTTTAGCGCTGGTGGTGGGTCTGTAGGCGCTTTATCCTCCAGTATCAGGCTACTACTTGTATTTGCGGATGGGTTAGCGATCGGCATATATTTATTTCCCTAGGGTAAAGGTTTGAAGTCCTTGGGGGGACTATCTCGCCAGATTTCTATTCTCTGCTGTGTCTCTTTGAGCTTTTTCCCTTCTAGGGTTTGAGTGTCTGAAGTCCCCTCGCCTGTTTGTTTGCGGATAACTAGAGTAGCAGTGGAAGGATAGACTATAGTTGGTTTCTTAATTAGCGCCTCACTCTTTTTGCTTCCCTCTTCATGGAATTTCCATGACAACACTTCTGCCGTTGTGAGTTTAACAAATCGTTTCATCGTGCTTTCTGCTTCCGATTTTGTCGCTCCATAAACCATCATTTGCCTGCCATTATCTAGCCTCACAGTGCAACAATGCCCCCCCCAAGTAAACCTAGCACAAGCTTGTTTAAGCTTATCCCATGTAATCCCTTTAACTGGATCGGGGATGGTAACATCGACCTGTTTGATGGCTTTTGATCTCACCTTTCCTTTAGAGTCCACGGATCGGACATAGTAGGGTGGGGCTTCTCTCGCTCTGAAGACTAGCAGCAATGATCGCATTAATGGCCTTGCCGTTGCGTAGTCTAGGGCTGGCTGACCTATAATAGCGCCTACATCTCGATTCTTGAATATTTTGTGTGTAGAGAGAGTATTTTGAATTGATGTCTTGAGTAATTCTGTCCTGCCAGTTACACGAATCACTTCATCTGGAGTTTCTTTATCTGGCGTAAGTTCGATAGTCCTCTCTATACCTAGAGATTGTGCAGCGGCTTGTTTTGTGGTTGCGTAGTGATCGTCAACGCCCATCTTAATCAAATACCCCATAGTGTAGAAGCAATCAATCAGTGAATCCTCAAATGCTTCTAATCCACTTCTAGCGAAAGTCTTTAAGTATTCGTTGGATATTCCATCAACTGTTTTCTCTGCTTTTTCGGACAGAATGTATGGTTTTGCTCCTTCCTTGTTGTAGTCGCCTTTTGGGTTTAATACCTTACGCGCATTACTGTAAGCCCACAACAAGACATTATTACCTAATGTTTGTGTGGATTGAGTCAGGAATGCTCTTACAGCCCCTAATACTTCATCTTTACCTTCACTGGCTAGTTCAACAACTACTTTGCCTCGTAATACAGGGAACTGAAATTCTACAGCCGCCGCCACAGCGCCACAAACTAGCCATCCTAAAGAAGTCCCCACTAATGAACCAGCCGCAGCAACCACGGCTAGATTGTTGGAGTTTATTCGCGCCGCGATCGCTTTATCCGATTGATTCCAATCGAAATAGTACAGGGCGATTGTGCTTTGTACGATCCAGATTGCCAGATTGCCTAAGAACCATTGCACAAAAGACCCAGCAACATTAAACAGCCATCCCGTAAACCTTGAGGCAATATCAAAAAACCAGTTACCAGCCTTTCCGCTAGCCTTTAGCTTTCCGCTTATTTGTCGTATGCCATTACCATCCTTACCCACCAGTTTTCTGGCGGCTCGGCTAGGCAAATCGGATAGTTTTAAAGTAAGTCCCATACTAAGGCTATTTCTTTGGCTTAGGAATTTCTCTTATTTTGATTGGAGGATCGTCATCTTGCCTTAACGTACTTTGTGGATTTCTCATTGCGGCTAAATGCTCTTCCCATGCTTTATCATCGCCCTCCGCGTCTTTCCTGATTCCCTTGCCTGCCTCATATTTACGCTTGGGGTTCCATTCCTCCAAAAATGCAGCTTTGATAATCGATACGGCAAACAGCACCATCTTCATTTGCTCGGCCATCGTTTGCTTATCTTCGTACTCAAAGCCTTGTGTAACAAGCTCTACCTCCTTACGATACTTGTCAAGGTCTTGAGTCTCCCTAGGGTCTACAAAATACGGTATTTTACGTTCTACTTTGTTACCCTTAAATCCCAGATACTTAGCCACTGCTTTAGCGTAGTCCAGCGTCTCTACCCCCATGTTTCCAACCTTAATCGCTTCGCTGATATTGCGTAGGACTAGATCGACTATGAGCGTACTGTTGTAGGTGCTTTGGAAACTAAGACCATACAATTCCGCGATCGCTTCAGCAAGGTTAGGAAGACTGATCTCTTTTTTCTGATCGCCTTCCTTTATTGCGTCGACATCTTCAACCTCTATTTTGATTGGGAATTGCCCAACTAGGGCATCGACTTGTTGGACAAACCACCCTACAAATTCAGTCAGACTTTCAAGTTTGATTGCCGCTGACTTATCATCATCGCTTAAAAGCGTTTTAGGAATCTCTACGGGGAATTGCCCAGTCCCCATGCGCTCTGCTATCAGTCTGGGTAGTTCATAGGAGATCTCAGTAATCGTAGGAGTTTTGATTAGCTTCCCAGCTATAGATTGAGGGATTGCGTAAGCAGAAGGATTGCCTAACCGCTTTAAGATTTCACGCAGCAATTCGCTTGATTCTTCACAGCAAGGCATAGGTAGTTCTCCTGGTGGTTGTGGAGGGGGATAATCCGCTGGTTGAATAGGGTAATTAGCACTACCGTTGGGACAGGTTACCGTGAGACTATAAACCTTCCAAGGCGCACCTATAAGGGATACAATTTCATGCTGGAATGTTTCAAACAGTATTGGCAATGTATACATATGCTTTTGAAACACCCGAATAACCTGTGCGGCGGTTAGACCGCTAGCTTTAAGATCTTCACTTGTTATATATCCTCCCAAGCCACAGAAAAAAACATATTTGAATTGATCGCTTTCATAATGATATCTAGAAATTTGAATCGATTGGCTGTCCTGTACTAAAGGATAATCTCTAAAAGCATGAGGCTGCAATTCTATTAATGTTTCTTGCATGGGAATATCAACAGAAAAAGATTTAGCTTCAATATCAAAATCTGGGTGATATTGAAGCCCTACGACAAAGCCTACACTTAATCTACACCCATCGGGAATATTGGG
>JANMRU010000447.1:0-2887 GCA_031388585.1 Pseudanabaena sp. SOY_30_concoct_251
AGGCAACGACATCCCGAATGGCATTCCGAATTTTATATTGCGTCGCTCTCGAATCGCACGATGATTTACAAGGGATTAGTGCGCTCTGCGGTGCTGGGTGAGTTTTACCAGGATTTGCGCAACCCCTCCTACATCACTCCTTTTGCCCTCTATCATCGTCGTTTTAGCACGAATACGATGCCCAAATGGCCTTTAGCTCAGCCTATGCGCTTCTTGGGTCATAACGGTGAAATCAATACGCTACTTGGCAATATTAATTGGTTCATGGCAAGAGAAGGCGATCTCTCACATCCAAACTGGGGCGATCGCATTGCGGATATCGTACCTGTGCTCAAGTCTAATGAAAGCGACTCGGCTGCCCTCGATCACATCTTTGAGTTGCTGATTGAAACCGGACGTAGCCCCTTAGAAAGCTTGATGATGCTGGTGCCAGAGGCATACGATCGCCAACCAGATCTTAAAGATCGCCAGGAAATCGTTGACTTTTACGAATTCAATAGCGGATTGCAGGAAGCTTGGGATGGTCCCGCCCTGTTGGCATTTTGCGATGGCAAAATCGTAGGTGCTGGTCTCGATCGCAATGGACTGCGTCCAGCTCGCTACACGATTACCCGCGATGGCATGGTAATCGTGGGTTCGGAAGCGGGAACTGTCGATATTCCCGAATCGGAAATTGTAGAAAAAGGTAAACTTGGCCCCGGTCAAGTCTTGGCCGTTGACCTGGTTAATCATGAGATTTTGAGAAACTGGGATATCAAGCAGCGAGTTGCTGAAATGCATCCCTACGGTGAATGGCTTCAAGAACATCGCCAACAACTTAGTCCACAGCCTTTCTCCGCAGAGACTGCCCTAGATGAGCAAAAGCTACTCACCTACCAAACCGCCTTTGGCTTCACGCTCGAAGATGTAGACATGGTGGTCGAAGCGATGGCACAAGATGGCAAAGAGCCAGTCTTCTGCATGGGTGATGATGCGCCATTAGCAGTGCTATCCAATAGCCCTCATTTACTCTATGACTATTTCAAACAGCGCTTTGCCCAAGTGACTAATCCTCCCATCGATCCTTTGCGGGAGGGTATGGTGATGTCTCTAGCAATGAATTTAGGGAAGCGGGGTAACCTGCTGGAAGCTAAGCCTGAGTATGCTAGACAGATCAAGATCGACAGCCCCGTCTTGAACGAAAGTGAACTTATTCAAATTCAGCAGATGGGATTTAAGTTCACCAAACTAGATACGGTTTTCCCACTCGATCGCGGCCCCCAAGGACTCAAAGTTGTAATTGGTGATATCTGTAATGCTGCGGTTTCGGCGGTCAAAGCTGGCACGGAAATTCTGATTTTGAGCGATCGCGCGCTCAATAGCGATCGCGCCTTTGTGCCACCCTTGTTAGCTGCCGGTGCGGTGCATCATCGTCTGATTGCTGAAGGATTGCGTATGCAGGCTTCGATTGTGGTGGAAACAGCGCAGTGCTGGAGTACCCATCATTTTGCATGTCTGATTGGCTATGGAGCCAGTGCGATTTGTCCCTACTTAGCGTTAGAAACCGCTCGCCAGTGGTGGGGTAAGCCCAAAACGCAGATGCAAATGCAGCAGGGTAAAATCAAGCAACTCTCGATCGTCCAAGTGCAGGAGAAATACCGTCAGGCCGTGGAAGGTGGCTTGCTAAAAATTCTCTCAAAGATGGGCATTTCTCTGTTATCCAGTTACAATGGCGCTCAGATATTTGAAGCGATTGGGATGAGTAGCGAAGTCATCGATCTTTGCTTCCGAGGTACAACTTCACGCATCGATGGTATGGAATTGCACGATATCGCATCGGAAGTGATTAGCTTCCACAGCCGTGCTTTCCCAGAGTTGCAAACTAAGAAATTGGAAAACTTTGGCTTTGTACAGTACCGTCCCGGTGGCGAATATCACATGAACAGCCCCGAAATGGCGAAAGCCCTTCATAAGGCGGTGGCGGGAAAAGGCTACGACCATTACGAAGTCTATAAGCAGCAATTGCAAAATCGTCCCCCCACGGCGCTGCGGGATTTGCTCGAATTTAAGAGCGATCGCGCAAGCATCGACATTGAAAGAGTCGAACCAGTTGCAGAGATTTTGAAGCGTTTCTGTACGGGAGCGATGTCGCTGGGAGCGCTCAGCCGTGAAGCTCATGAGGTGCTGGCGATCGCCATGAATCGTGTGGGTGGCAAATCCAATTGCGGCGAAGGCGGCGAAGACCCAATCCGCTATCTCAAAATTAATGATGTCGATCCTGAAACTGGATTATCACCAACCTTCCCCCATCTTAAGGGGCTAAAAAATGGAGATACAGCTAACTCCGCGATCAAACAGGTAGCATCGGGTCGGTTTGGTGTCACACCTGCATATCTGGTCAGCTCCAATCAATTGGAAATCAAGATGGCCCAGGGAGCTAAACCTGGCGAAGGTGGGCAGTTGCCGGGGCCGAAGGTCAGTCCTTATATCGCCATGTTACGAAATTCCAAACCTGGCGTTCCCCTAATTTCTCCACCTCCCCACCATGACATCTACTCGATTGAAGATTTGGCGCAATTAATCTTCGATCTACACCAAATCAACCCCAGTGCGAGAGTCACAGTCAAACTAGTTGCCGAGATTGGCATTGGCACGATCGCAGCAGGTGTAGCAAAAGCAAATGCGGACATCATCCAGGTTTCTGGTCACGATGGCGGCACTGGCGCATCACCATTAAGTTCGATCAAGCACGCTGGTACACCGTGGGAATTGGGCTTGACGGAAGTGCATACAGTATTGATGCAGAATCACCTACGCGATCGCGTCCTGTTGCGAGTTGACGGCGGCTTTAAGACAGGTTGGGATGTGGTGATGGCGGCTCTGATGGGAGGTGAGGAGTATGGCTTTG
>JANMRU010000458.1:0-21168 GCA_031388585.1 Pseudanabaena sp. SOY_30_concoct_251
GATGTGGAGCTAGGTATTCAGGTGCTTGATCGACTGCGTCAAAGTACTCAATCAGCTATAGAAATCCCACGCTTTGATAAATCTGCGTATGGTGGGGCAGGCGATCACACTACACCAGAAAACATAATCGGAGCAGACATCATTTTATTTGAAGGTTGGTTTGTGGGGACGCAACCAGTAGATCCTGCCGTATTCGATCGCGCTCCAGCGCCAATTATCACCGCAGTCGATCGCCAGTTTGCGATTGATATGAATGCTAGCCTGCAAAATTATTTACCCCTCTGGCAGCGGCTAGATAGTTTGATCGTGCTTTATCCCGCTGATTATCGCTTCAGCAAACAGTGGCGGCAACAGGCAGAACAAGAGGCGATCGCCGCAGGTGCTGGGGGTATGAGCAATGAAAAAGTGAGTGAATTCGTCGATTACTTTTGGCGGGCATTGCACCCGGAACTATTCATTACCCCACTGATGCGAAATGCCGAGCTAGTAGATCTTGTGGTAGAAATTAATAGCGAACACCAACTCGATCGGATTTACAGCCCCAGGGATATGCGAAATTAGACCTCGTGGGCAAATCGGCACCTTCAAACCTGAGAATATGTATTCAGAGAAGAATAATTGGTTTAAAACCGCGCTCAGCTATCGGGGGTCGGTTATTCCTGAAATTCTCCCTAGAGCCGCATTTTGTGGTGCGTTTGGTGTGGGAGTCCATTTACTGCACACTAATGGCATCCCAGTATCTTTGCCTGCCCTTGACAGTCTGATTCCCAATATTGTGATGGGATTACTACTGGTATTTCGCACCAATACTGCCTACGATCGCTTTTGGGAAGGGCGTAAAGCCTGGGGCAGTATCGTCAATGCCGTGCGCAATCTATCTCGATTAATTTTAGTGGCGATCGCAGAACCAACGCCCGAGGATTTTGCCAAAAAGGCGGCGATTTTACGTTTGTTAGCAGCATTTGCGATCGCCATGAAGCTGCATCTGCGGCAGGAACCAATCAAGGGGGACATAGAAGCACTGCTATTGCGATCGCAGTATACGAAGCTAAAGGATATGAATCACCCACCATTAGAAATTGCTTTTTGGATTGGAGACTACCTACAGAATCAGCATCGGCAAGGCAATTTGGATAGATATCAACTCACTGCCATGCACAGTTTGCTTGACGATATGGTAGATGCCCTTGGGGTTTGCGAGCGCATCCAAAAAACGCCCATGCCTTTAGCCTATTCCATTCATCTCAAGCAACTATTGTTAATCTATTGCTTATCCCTACCATTTCAACTTGTGAGCAGTTTGGGTTGGCTAACAGGCCTAACCGTAGCCCTGATCAGCTTTACAGTATTTGGAATAGAGGAAATTGGTATTCAAATTGAAGATCCATTTGGACATGATGCTAACGATTTGCCGCTAGATAACATTTGTCAGAACATGCGGCGCAATATAGAGGACTTAATCGCGTTAGATCCCGATCGCAGAGACTATCCCCAAAATGCCTCAGGAATATCCTAATCATGATGCCAAACTCTAGACGGAAATTCTTCACATTATGGTTACTAGCGAATACTTTGAGTGCTGTCCTACCACCATTAATCTATAGTGTAGCTATTAGCTTTAGTCTGGCTGGGGTAGTCTATACATCAGTGACAGGGCTATGAATAATTCGGTTGGAGCGTCGCTCAATAGTAAAGAATCGTAACTAGATTGCATCTATTTGCAAAATTCTATGACTACCTAATCGTTGATAGAATAGTTAAGTGGGGGCTATCAGATTTTATTCAAATTAAAACTCTTGGAGAATTATTTATGTTTGAAAGTCAAGTAGAGAGTCAAAGAGGTTATAAA
This sequence comes from Pseudanabaena sp. SOY_30_concoct_251, assembly GCA_031388585.1. Taxonomy (GTDB): domain Bacteria; phylum Cyanobacteriota; class Cyanobacteriia; order Pseudanabaenales; family Pseudanabaenaceae; genus PCC-6802. Next base: position 1,850 of record JANMRU010000458.1, read on the forward strand.
CGATCGAGCTTGCTATTCTACTTGCAGGTTGTGATCAGGAGTACGGGGCAACCTATGGGACGATTGGTAGATATCACTCCAGAAGGGATCAAGCTTGTAAGTGAAGAGGCGATCCCAAACGATACTATGTTTGAGCTTCGCGTCATCTTGCCAGAAGGATTCAGTGGCGGGGAATATTTGGATGTGGATGCAAAAAGCGTTTGGAGTAAACGCACTGCTAATCCCAAACTGTTTGAATCTGGCTTTGTGTTGATTTATGAAACTGACGGGCAAACTGCTGAACTGATTGAGAATTTAATCGCCGAGAGTGGGTTTTCTGAATATTAAAGGAATTTCCAATCCAGGCGATCGCTAAGACAGGAACTGCTATTTATCGATCAGGGTTTGCACTGCTGCTGCTATATCATTCTGCTCGATCAGGGACTCCCCTACTAATACCGCCCCAACCCCACAGGTTGCCAAAAACTCTAAATCGACATTAGTAGAGATCCCAGATTCACCAACCCAGAGGATATTTTGGCGGATATCGCTTGTTAAACCCGCCATTAATCCTTTTGTTGTATTCAAATCGACGTTAAAGGTTTCTAAGTCACGGTTGTTGATGCCGACTACCTGCACCCCATCTAGCCTTAATACTCGTTCTAGCTCTGGAGCGGTATGCACCTCTACCAAAGCTGTCATATTCATGGCATGGATACACTCTAATAGATGTACTAGGTCATAGTCGGCGAGAATTGCGGCAATTAGGAGGACAGCATCGGCTCCATGAATTCTGGCGATCGCCACCTGCAAAGGATCGATAACAAATTCCTTACACAACAGCGGTAGATTTACTGCTTGACGGATAAGGGAGAGGTTTTGAAAGCTACCTTGAAAAAATTCTGCATCGGTAAGAACAGAGAGGCAGGTAGCCCCACCCCGTTCGTATGCCTGAGCGATCGCGACGGGATCGAAATCCTGTTTAATAATTCCCTTACTAGGCGAAGCCTTCTTCACTTCTGCAATTAGAGCTGGCTTAGTGGGGCTTTGCACTAATGCAGCGCGAAAATCGCGAGTGGGTGGGGCATTGTTAATTTCCTCCTCGATTTTGTCTAGCAGCCCAGGAAACATATCGCCTGATTCGATTTGAGCGATCTCCAGTTCTTTATGCCAGACTATTTTCTCCAGTATATTTTGGGGTTGCGCTTCAGGCTCAGCGATCTCATAACCACTTTCCTGGCTAGAGGCAAGGCGACGACGAATCTGCATAATTAAAAAATTCCAGTAAATGCGATGAAACAGACCGCGTTTTGCTCTCTAGTTAAGGGATTGCATCGTAGTCAAAATACCTTGCTGGCCCAAGAGCATTTCTCGGATCAAACTGAAAATACCGACCCCAATTACAGGCGTAATATCAACACCGCCCACAGGTGCTATCAGCCGCCTCAACAAAAAAAGTAATGGTTCTGTGGGAATGGCAATCAATTTAAACGGAAATTTGTCGAGTGATATTTGCGGATACCAGGTCAAAATAATCCGAAAAACATTGAGCAGGATTAATAACCCCAGAAGTAAATTTAAACCTAAAAGTCCAAATTCAGTAGTATCTACAGTATGCACAGCAGTTAAGGTATAGAAAACAACAACTTATATCTTAACTATTTTTGGAGCTTGCCAGGGTTCGTTTAGCTAGGATTCAGAATTTTGGAACATGCTTAGTACAGGCAAACAAGCGCCAATGCATGAGGCGATCGCTGCCACACCCCCAAAGATATGTGGAATTTCAAAGTAGGCGATCGCTTCGTCGGCCACAAGTGGCAAGGTAACCAACAGGAAGCAGGAAGCTCCGAGACGAGGTAAAAATTTTTTAAACATGGTCTTCACACCTTAAACTCGGCAAAATCAAAATTTCGCATAGCTAAGCATTCCCGCAAGTGCGGGTAAATTTTATCTACCGTCAGACATATTTATGTAGTTAATACTTGTTAATTAAGTGCGATCGCGCCCGACTTTCCCCTGAAACTATGCGGCCAGACTCTCCACACTCAATGGAACCCACCCCCCTTTAGCGGTCAACCCTAATAACATCGACTCGTGCGGTTGAATTGCTTTACCCGTTAAAACACACTTTTCCTCCTGCTGAGCAACAGCAGAAACGCTCGCCCTAATTTCATTACGGGCAAGCTTAGGTCGATGGTCGGCAGTGCTTTGCGACTCAATGTAGTGCCATAAAACATCGCGAATTAAAGCTTGATACCCCTGATTCCCCGCTAGTTCTTTCAGCCTTTCTTTCAGTTCCCGCTCTAGGCGAATGCTGGTAACTTCCATTTCGGTGGTTGAGGTCTGGTGTAGTGTCTGCACGATTTTTACTCCTTTGACAACGAATGCAACAAAATAGGTCTAAAAATATAGTAGACAAATTTATACTACAAGTGTAGTATTTTGTTTGGAGATTTCAATAGCTTTTTATGTATTACTCAACAGCCACACTACAAATAGGCACGCCAACCCAACTCGATCTGCATGTGGGCATGCAATCTGGCGCATCTTTATTTGCGGACTATGGAGTTGAGGCCCATAGAGAGCAAGGTATTGATAAACCCACCGCCAAGCCAGCGTGCAGTAATGCTCGGTCAAGAGATCGCCGACTTCCAGAATTTACAAACTCGAATATTTCGATTAATTGGGCATTAGGAGAGCAACTCCAGCCCAGTCAGCAAAGTAGGGAATACAGTCGATCGACTGTATTCAGGTAAAACAGACAACCTCAGTCTTTTACCCCCTGCTTTAGCACAAAGCAGGGGGTTATTTTATGCCTTTATACCTCTTGCTCCCCATCGTCTAAATCCTGGATTTTCGGAGTAAATCAGTGAAACATTCAAAGCAATTTGAACCAGAGGTGCTACGACACTCTGTAGTAGTGTTTTCCCAAAACTATCTACCGATCTGTCGCATCAATATCAAAAGAGCGATCGCCCTTCTAATTACAGGTCGTGCCGAACCACTAAGTTTGATGGGCGAAAGTGGATGGGAAGTAGTTGCACCCCGCCAAATTTTTTTCGTACCCGAGCATATTCGACTCACGATCGGTAAAACTGAGCGGTTTTGGCGAGTGCCACCCGTGAACCGTAGAGAGGTTCTACGGCGTGACAACCACAACTGTCAGTACTGCGGTAGTACTAAGCACCTGACGCTAGATCACATTATCCCTCGCTCTAAGGGTGGGCCGCATACATGGGAAAACGTGATTACTGCCTGCGAGCGTTGCAATCAGTCCAAGGGCGATCGCACACTTCAACAGGTTGGTATGACTTTACGAACTAAGCCCAAGGCTCCAGTTCATCCCACAGTTGCTTTCGCCGAACAATTCTGGCGCGAACAAAAGGAAATTACTGGATAGAGCCTGTAGGGTGGGCATTGCCCACCCTACTCCCAATAACTCAAAACTAAATAAAAAGCATCAAAAAGAGAGTTATGTTAAAACTCACATACATCGAATCTGGTTTACATATGGAGCAGCTTGTTAGCTCCGTGGAGGCATTTGTTTCCAATCGAGTCATTTTGGCAATGAGAAGTGCCAGCACGATTCACGTTGAACCTGGCTGTGCCTCGTTTCTATTACCAATAGATACACCCGACCTATCGTTATTAAAAAATGCGATTAGAAGAGAGCATCGCAAAACTATTTCCTTAGGCATCGTTGAAGCTGATTACGTTGAAGTTAGTGTCAAAGGTGTGTGGTTGGCTGCATCTCCCAATGCGGAAGAAGGAATCTTCGTGTCTGCTTTTAGCGATCGCGTTGAATCCTATCTGCATAGAGTATGGCAGATGACACAGGAACAAGTTTCCTACTCATTATAAGGATGGGAACTTAATCTAGAGTCTCTAACTTGTAGCATCTAGCGACAGATTCACCCAACCGCCTACGGTACTTCCCCTTGGCAAGGGGAGGATGGGAGGGGTTTAATCAGTAACCTCATAAAAGTGAATTGGCATAAGAAGTACGGGCATCTTGCTCGTCCAGATCAAATCAATATCGCATCTAATATGTTTAATGGATGCGATATTGATGCTTGCGAATTTTATTTGTTGGGTTGCTTTTATTGTTCCGTTAACTGCAAAGCCCACTGTATAAGGTCAGATTACTAAATCTGGATTTCGCTAACTGCAAACTAAAAGATTCTCAATCTATTCTTTAGCAACGCTTTCAAACAATCGGGAATAATATTTTCCAAAACCTATTGACAAACCTGTAGCATTTGTACTACAACATAGTACATAGATGACAAAAGGATTCCAACCGAACCATGAAAACTAAATAGTTTGCCATCAAGTTGAGAAAGAGAAATTCAACTTCTTGCAAAGAATGATTTTGACTAAGTTGAAATTGTTTATTCAAATCAAACAACGTTTTGAGTGGTTTGAATGTAAGAAGTTAATGGATGGGGGTATAGCTTAGCGGTTTAAAGCAGTGGCCTGTCGAGCCAAAGATCGGGAGTACCCTTCGGGAAGCCGCAAAGCGTCTACAAATCTCCTTACCCTCGCTTTGCAGCCTTGTGGACGAATAGAGAAGTCGCTCTGATTCTCATTCAGAGAGCAACGGGTGCAACTCCCGTCAAGGCTCCCAAATGGCTGAGTGCCCAAGTGGTTTAAGGGAGTTGCCTGCAAAGCTTCTAAGCGTGAGTTCGAATCTCACCTCAGCCTTTGGTGATGTAATGAAGCGATTAGCTTTTTTGAAAATCGCAGTAAATACCCACCATTGTTCGACGCAGTGTAACTTAACGGTAAAGTCCCAAGCTCATAACTTGGTCTATGTGGGTTCGAGTCCCGCCACTGCTACCAAAACCATGTAGGGGTAGTGTAACTGGCAACACCTCGGTCTCCAAAACCGATGTTCTAGGTTCAAGTCCTAGTCCCCGCGCCTTTCTCTTTCTCGCATTTTATATAGTGGAGAGGTGGCTGAGTGGCTTATAGCACCTTCCTGCTAAGAAGGAACGGATTAACAACCGTCGAGGGTTCAAATCCCTCTCTCTCCTTATCCCCTGGTAGCTCAGTTGGTAGTAGCATCTGTTTGAAGAACAGGAGGTCGTCAGTTCAATGCTGACCTGGGGGACTTATTGCCTTGTAGCTCAGTGGTAGTAGCTGTCGCCTGTTAAGCGAACGGTCGTAGGTTCAATCCCTACCGAGGCAGTTTTGGTGCCGAGTAGACGAATTGGCAAAGTCACCACTCTCTGAAAGTGGAGTTGTGTAGGTTCAAGCCCTACCTCGGCAGTTATTCGGAAGTACGCAAATAGGCAAAGCGATCGCACTTTGAATGCGCTGTTTGGAGGTTCAATTCCTTCCTTCCGAGTTTGCTCCTGTAGCCCAACGGCAGAGGCGACCGTCTTAGACACGGTAGGTACTGGTTCGAATCCAGTCAGGAGTATTATCCGAGTGTGGCGCAGAGGGAGCGCGGCTGCTTTGGGAGCAGAAGGTCATAGGTTCAATCCCTATCACTCGGATTGGGATCGCACGGGTCGTTGGCAGAGCGGATTTACGCGGGTGTCTTTTAAACACTTATAGACTGGTTCAACTCCAGTACGACCCTTCGCAGGGATAGAGCAATGGCGGCTCGTGACGCTCATAACGTCAATATCAGCAAGTTCAAATCTTGCCCCTGCCACCAAATCTGCTGGTGTAGCTCAACTGGAAGAGCATCTGTCTTGTAAACAGAGGGTTACGGGTTCAATTCCTGTCATCAGCTTGGCGCTACTCAATGCGAATGCGATGTAACGGCAGCATGAGACGCTTCCAACGTCTTTGCGCGGGTTCAAATCCTGTCATTCGCTTTGCGGATGTGATGTAGTGACTACCAAAGGAGAAACAAATGCTACGTATATATCTCTTGCAGCTTAGCTGCCATCTTCTGAAATTCCAATCCCTTATGACTAAACAATTAAGACTATGAGCGAACATCGACTGAATGAGATCACGATTGAGCGACCCCGCAATGGCATGAGACTAAGTTCCACAAGCCTTAAGGGCAACAAGAAATTGCTCTACAAGCTTACCAAAGAAGCCAGCGTTGATGGACTATTCCAACCCTATTTGATCAAGGTTCGGAATCGTTCAAAATATCTATCCGATCATCTTGCGCCCTTACGCCGACTGCTTTACTCAAAAGTAGGACAGCCATGGGATGGGATCTATCACGAAATATGTCAACGGCTTGATGCAAGTACAATGCTCGCTCAACATGTAATCGGTCATGTTTGGGACTATGTTGAAAGACATGTCGAAATCGTCGATGGCATTCCCTACCGCAAAATGTCTCGAGGGTTCAGAGGTTATGAACTTGGCAACAGGTGGTATGGTGATGAGTTTTATATTTATCCCGATACTGGCATTCTTTGTTTGGCGACGCGATCGCCAAAGACAAAACCCCAAAGCCAAAATGCACAGAGAGACGATGTTGTGATTATTGGCGATCGCTACTATCGCAGGCTGGACGGTATTTGGTATTACATTACATTTCACGAATTACCTTCTTTAGAGAAGGTTAGAGATGTCATCTTCAAAGAATTTATTACACCTCAAGTTGCTCGTCAGGCATACGACAGGACAGTTTATGCCGCTAGTAAGCGCCAGTGCAACAAGAAGGAAATCAAACTAATTCTAGCAAAAATTACTGGGGATGTAGCTCAACGGATAGAGCGTCACTCTTCTAAAGTGACACGTGTAGGTTCAAATCCTGCCATCCTCGTTATGGGTCTGTAGCTTAATTGGGAAAGCGTCTACCTTGCAAGTAGAAAGATGTCGGTTCAACTCCGATCAGAATCCACTGTTTGGGGATATAGCTCAATTGGTAGAGCGATCGTCTCTTAAGCGATTGGTTGCGGGTTCAAGTCCCACTATCCCCATGTGTCTGAAGCTAAAGCGGTCGCGGCGCTGGTTTGTGAATCCAGTATTAGCCAGTTCGAGTCTGGTCAGACACCTCAAATGGAGAGTACCGCTGAATGGCCGGCAACTGGTCTTGAAAACCAGGGTAGGGCAACGCTCTAGGGGTTCGATCCCTCTACTCTCCTTTCCCACCAGAGGCGGAAATAGTGACGCACACAGCCGATAACTGTGCTGACAGGAGGGGCAGTACCTCCCTGGTGGATTTACCCTCTGCTAGTGGAGCTAGCACTGACGCTACGAACGTCGGATGCGGTGGTTCAATTCCATCCAGAGGGGCTTATCTATAATTTATTGTGCTTGGGAATTTTTCCACCATGCACCTAAGGATAAATTTATCGATTTAAAAATGTAATATAGCAATGCGATCGTGATAAAGAAAATAAATATTGTATGCCAAAAATTTCTGGCCATAAAACTTTCAACCACAGTATTTACTAGTCGATATGGCTTGGAAATGATATACCAACTATTCAAGCGAGGAAATCTGCCAAGATAGACTCCATATGCACAGATCAAATTTATCCCTAACTCTATTCCAATTAGCTTTGCTATGTTGTCCTTGATTTGAAGGTAATTAAGCAATCTAATAATAGATAAAACATGGCACTGAAAACCTGCAATAAGAAAAATGAGGTATTGAGGGATAATCACAAAAATGATGCCGTTTCCCGATATCTCTGGCTCGCGCACATCACTGACAAAATGAATGATATCCGTAATTACATAGGCTGCATTTGGCAGAAATAAGGTAAATATAATTAAACCTAACCACCAAAGGACATTACGTTTTGCTTGACGTCTGAATAGGAAGATACTGAAAGCAAATGGAATAAATGCTAAAAATAGATTCCATGACATGAATCCAGCAATGTTATCCCAGAATAAGTTGAATGCTGTTAACATTTGGGTATTTGAATATGTCCGATCTCATAAATTTATACGATCGTCAACCAATGCTAGCAAATTGGCTGATTGCCATTGGTTTTAATACTGTACTAATCGCGATCGCCCTGGCGCTGCCCCGCAAAGCACTCACTACTACAGGTATTTTGCACGCATGGTTTTTAGGTGTCATTCTGTGGGGCTGTTTAGGGTGGCAAGGCTATGCAATTATGTTTTGTTATCTGATTGTTGGCTCTGGCATTACCTACATTGGTAAAGAAATCAAAGAAGCTAAAGGCATTGCTGAAAAACGCGATGGTGCTCGAGGTCCCGAAAATCTTTGGGGCTCGGCCTTAACAGGTGCAATTTGCGCCCTAGGCTACACATTTATACCCCATCCCCTCTGGCTAGTTGGTTATACCGCCAGCATTAGTACCAAACTGTCTGATACTACTGCTAGTGAAATCGGGAAAGCTTACGGCAAAAGTACATATCTAATTACTACACTCAAGCCAGTGCCCGCAGGTACAGAAGGCGCGATCAGTCTAGAAGGCACAGCAGCAGGCATTGTTGGCTCACTTTTGATTGCAGCGATCGCTCTGTCAGTTGGTATTCTCGCCAGCCCCTTAGCAATTGTATGGTGTGCGATCGCGGCTTTTGTGGCAACTAACCTGGAGAGCCTGATTGGTGCTACTCTACAAACCAAATGGAATTGGCTTACAAATGAGGTAGTCAATGGTATTAATACCGCGATCGGTGCTACAGTCGCAGTCTTGCTGGCGCTGGTTTGGCCATAAAAAGAAAGATTGAAGAATGAAGTTTAAAGATTGAACAGTAAATAATGTGGTTTAGCGGTTAGCTCGCTAAAAGCCAAAAGCTAAAAATTAATAACTTAAAGTATGACAGATTAAAATGACTGCCCAGATAACTCTATTCCTCTGCCTGGCATTTATTGCAGGTACCTTCGCCAGTATCTTCCCAGATTGGACTGGCACTGCAACCATATTTGGCATAGGTATAGTTTTAGGCTTGTCTGTCCCGACTATATGGCATCGTCAAAGCCCTAAGCGGTGGGTATGGTTTTTGGCCGCATTAATAGCGGCTCTAGCCTGCAGCTATGCCCAATTTCGCACTCCCCAACCCCAAGCAAATGATATCTCCAAGTTCGCGCCTGCTTCTGAGGTTGTCGTTAAAGGTACGGTAAAAGAATCTCCCAGTTTGACCCGCAGTGGTCGAGCTAAGTTTATCCTCTCGGCTGAAGAGATCCAGCTAGGATCGCAAAAACCAGAAGTTAAACCAGAAGTTAAGGTAGTGTCTGGTGATGTTTACGCTACAACATCGTTAACGCAGGCAACAGGGCTAGTGCCAGGACAGTTAATTAAAGTGTCAGGCAGACTTTACCTGCCCGCTAGCCCAAATCACGACCTGGAATTTGACTTTAAAAAATATTTGGCGCGATCGGGAATTTTTTCTGGCCTTAGCGGACGCAATCTTGAGCTGCAGGGTGATGCGCCTGCATGGGGTGGTTGGTCGATTCGCAATCGTATGGTACGCGCTCACGTTGCAGGAGCAGGAGTTCCAGAGGGCATATTGCTTAGTTCCCTAGTTTTGGGCAATCGTGCCGTAGATTTACCCAACGATCTAAAAGATACTTTCATCGATATTGGACTGGCCGCAGCTCTAGCTGCATCTGGGTTCCAAGTGTCTTTAATCCTAGGTGCAGTATTATTTCTGAGTCGGGGAAAATCCCCACTCCAGCAATTTGGACTTGGGACTATTTGCCTATTGGGGTATCTCTGCCTCACAGGGGTTACACCCTCGGTATTGAGAGCAGTAGTCATGGGATTTGGTGGTCTGATTGCGATAGTCGCACAGCGTCAGCAGCGCCCCCTAGGTAGCTTAGCCCTTGCGGCAACCATCCTGTTAATCTTTCAACCTATGTGGATTTGGGATCTGGGCTTTCAGTTTAGCTTTTTAGCAACGCTGGGCTTAGTAACAACGGTCGATCCGATCGCTAAGCGTTTAGAGCGGTTACCCCCCTTGTTTGCTACCACAATAGCTGTTTTGCTTGCGGCTTACATTTGGACTTTACCACTACAGCTTTATACATTTGGTCGCATTAGCGCCTACAGCATTCCCGCGAATATTCTCACAATCCCACTTGTCTCACTTACTACGCTTGGCGGCATGTTCAGCGGCGTATTAGGTGCGATTTTTGAACCCCTGCCCATCGGTAGGATGGCAAGTTGGTTGATGTATGCTCCGCTCCATTTAACGATCTCGATCGCACAATGGATACACAGCTTGCCAGGAGCAGTGACGAATGCAGGCGCAATCCAACTATGGCAAATGTTGGTTGCCTATGCCCTAATCGTACTGGTCTGGCTACACCCCATGGTTCGCAAAGTTTGGCTGCTGATCGTTGCTTTAGCAATTGCAATTATTTTTATTCCCATTGCCGTAGAGCGCAGCAACTTATTTCAAGTAACCCTATTAGCAACTGGCCAATCTCCAGTCATGATGGTACAAAACCAGGGTAAAACTCTACTAATCAATAGTGGTGACAAGCAATCTGCTACCTTTGCCCTGCTACCTTTGTTTCAGAAGTTTGGTATTAACCAAATTGATCTGGCGATCTCCACCGACCCGCAATCTGAGGTCAGTGAAGGCTGGGGAACAATCTTAGCTAGTTCGATTGGCGTGCAGAAATTTAGAGATGTCGGAGCGGGTGTTGCCTCCAAGGACTATACAAAAATGACTCAACTTCTATCTGCTAAAGGTATTAGTACAAGCCCGATCGCTCTAAATACCACTATCGAATTTGGCGATCGGGTGCAATTGCAGTTACTGCATCAATCACCAGGCATTTTGCGCATTCAAACTGATAAAATTTCGTGGCTGCTCCTTGCTGATGCCGATCCTAAAGTACAGAATGCTTTGCTAGATAAAGCATCCCTCTCTTCAAGTCTCAAAGCCGATATTCTGTGGTGGAATGGCGGCGAAATAATACCTGAATTTTTAGAAGCTGTTAAACCAACTACGGCGATCGCCTCTACTGCGATCGTCACAGATACTAATGTAGAAGCCATCCATAAAGCTAATATTCGCCTGTATTGGACGGGTAGAGATGGCGCGATCGTCTGGACGTTAGCAAATGACATTCAGCCATCCAAAGACAATGATGACAGCAAATCATTAATGTAGGATGACCTATGTGTCTTACCCGTCTAGCCCCTATGCTGTCAATCAATCCTCAATCCTGCGCCAATTAACAGTTATCGCCCACCAACTAATTGTAGGATCTGCTTGGGATTTGGCAGATTAATTACCCGATCTATGGCATCAATTTGCAACCAGCCCTTTTCATTCAGCTTTTCGATCACTTTAGCTGCTTCTGGCTCATCGACATTAGCTAGATCGGCGATATCCTCAATCGGAAAATTAAATATCTCTAACCCAGCATCTGTTGAGGTGCCATAATTTTCAGCTAGATTTATCAGAATACTGGCAATCCTTACAGTTGGGGTTTCCTGAAGTAGTTGCAAGCGCTGGTTATTTTGCTGCAAGCGCTTTACCGTCAGTTGCAACATGCGATGGTGTAATTGAGAATCCTTGAATAAAAATTGAATGAACCGTTGAGCGGGAACGCTTAAAAGGCGCACGTTAGAACAGGCCACAACTTCTAAATCGCGAGGCGACTCATCAAGAATTGCCATTTCCCCAAAAAAATCACCCTGTCCCAAGATATCTAGAACAATTGGCTTGCGATCGCGCAAATATCGAACCTTAACCCACCCTGAGAGAATAAAGTAGACTGCATTGCCCCACGCATCCTCTGATAATACTGAGCGATCAGCGGCATAGTTTTCCTCATCTGCGACCGAGAGTAGCCACTCCAGGGTTTCATCATCCGCAGCTTCAAATAGAGGGAAAGTCTCACTGAATAATTCAGTTTGCATGGAAAATTTAGGGAAATTAACTATATTTTACTTGTTGACCCTTCGTTTCTAAGTGAGTAAAGTTTATGCCAGGCAATTGTAAAAATTGTAAAATTTTGCAAAACCAACAAAAATTTACTTCCCCTAAAACTATCCGCTCCCCCAGTTGCGCATAGAATCTTGATCGGACTCATTACATATCTGGGGGAGCGGTCTAGCGGGTCTTCAAGTTGCAACCAAACTGCTGGGTGGAATCCCTAGCTAGTCGCTGAATCCAAGGATAAACCCTGAATTATAGTTAAGACTGTTTAGAGAACAGCCCCAGCACACAGAGTGGTTACCGCAACTTGATGACTCATGCGTATACTACTGTCTTCTTGCATGGGCATCACCTCCTTGTTGCCTAATCGGACAAAATCTAGAATTTGTGCTTTCGCATATCTAAATATAACTCAACCACAGACAATAGGCAACATCACAAAACCGAAATCAGATTTTGAGCTAGCGTCACGGGATCTACCCCCATATCGGTGCGTTCTTTGGCTAGATGCAGAGCAGCTTGAGATTGCCATGCCACAGCGGCGATCGCGGCTGTGTGACCAGATAAACCCTGGGCCCATAGACCACCAATCAAGCCAGTCAAGACATCGCCACTGCCTCCCCTGGCTAAAGCGGCGCTGCTCTCAGGATTAATCCAAGTTTGGCAGGATGCGGGTTGTTTTGCTTTGGTTAAAAAACTTACCGTTGTCCTTGCGCCCTTTAGCAGAAGTATTGCGCCGGTTTCACTGGCGATAAGTTGGGCAACTGCGAGGCGATCGCACGTCTGGGCTGGCTGGGTTAATTGGGGGAATAGGCGACAAAACTCTTTCCAGTGAGGTGTTAACACCGTGGAATACCCCATTTGATGGCGATGCACTAGCCGATCTACACCAATCTCTGCCAATAGATTGAGGGCATCGGCATCCAAAACCAGCGGACATGCATGACTGAGTAATTGTCTGATCGCGGCCTCTGCATCTAGGGATAAGCCAGGGCCACAGGCGATCGCATTGTATTTTGTCAGGTCTATATCCTGGGGTAATTGCGCGATCGCACCCGAAGCAGTCTCAGGGCATCCAATTACCAATGCTTCAGGCACTTGTGCTAAAACTAAATCCTTTAAAGACTGCGGCACTGCCACGGATAGCATACCAACACCACTGGCTCTAGCGCCCAAAGCTGCCAAGATTGCCGCCCCACCATAGCATTGCGAACCAGCAATCAAGAGTAAATGCCCCATACGATATTTATGTGCATCTACGGGGCGATGACGGGGTAACTGCGCCAAGGCTAGAGCGCGATCGATCCGCCAAAGATGGTGCTGACCGCCTAAAATTGCCGAAACAAATTGGCTGGGAATATGGAAATCAATCCTTTCCAGCTTGCCTACATAGGGGGCCGCTGCTTCAGCTAGCAGCCCCCGCTTCCATAAACCCAAACACAGAGTATGATTAGCTCTAACTGCTGTACCAAGCGCGACTCCCGAATCTGTATGCAATCCTGATGGTAGATCGATGCTGAGTATGGGGATTTGCCAGTCAGCGATCGCATTAATAGTTTCGGCTAATGTTCCTACGATCAGTCCCTCCAATCCAAAGCCAAATAACCCATCAACGATCAGATCGCAGGTTTGCAGATCTGCAAGCTCGGCTTTAGCAATTCCCAGCTTTTGTAAATATTGCCAGTGTGTTGCTGTCAAATCCTTAAGTTTTCCTAGGGGTAGGTAAACTCTAATTTCGCGTCCGCGAAGCCAGAGTTCTCTGGCTACAACTAAGGCATCGCCGCCATTATGCCCTGGCCCCACTAAAATACCGACCTTGGGGTAACTAGCGGCGGGATAAATCTGCTCTAGTCGTTGTGTAATCAAACCCGCCACTTTTTCCATCAGGGCAGCGACAGGCATACCCGCCTCAAACATAAGTTGTTCGATCGCTCGCATTTGTTGCGCCGTCACTACAACTTGGTCTTGTAATAGTGATTGAGTGGGCGATCGTAGGGTTTCACTGGTTAGGAGCATCAGAAGTTACGCAGTAGGTGACATTAAAATCGAGTGAGACTGGCTGTTTCCAGATCATATCGAAATTGATCGATGTTTCCTTCCTTGATTTTCTCAATCACCTCCTCAATCACCTCCAGAGGAACGAGGAACCACTCCCTCGGCTTCACGGTTGCGCCGAAGCGATCTTTCAATGCCAAATCCAATCGAGCGCTGCTGAAAAACTTCTGAAGTAGAGCCTCAAGTTCCTTCTGGTTGATATTCGCCAGTTTGAAGGTGGCGACGATTTCCACCTCCGCTAGCAGATAGGTCGGGTCTTTCTTTGCGTTAGCAATCCGATTTTTTACTTCGCCGACCGTCACACCGATCTTGTGAATGACAGACCGATTTTCGGCAATGAAGGGATGTTCCGATTTGCTCCTAAGCACGTAAATATAGCCAGTCGAAAAGTCTTCAGATGCTTCTGTATCCGAAAAAAGTGGGAGCGATCCTAAATCTGGGGTGGTGATGCGGCGGCTGGTTTTGTCTTTATTAAGAGCACGCTGGAGCGATCGCAGCAGGTAGTCGCTTTCTGTACCATTGTCATAAACAACTCGCAGGCGGCAGTTTGGCAAACCGGAATCACTTATAAAGTGTTCGCCCATCTCTACTACCAGTGCCTTCTGACCATTGATGATAAATATATCGCCTTGGTTGATTTGGGCGTTATCTTGGTATTTCAGAGTTTGCCGTTCACCGCTTTTCAACGCTTGCTGAACTTGGCCAAAGATGTGCTTGAAGTCATCGAAATCGGCGCAGGGAGACCGTTGGGCAATTTCCTCAGCTGCTTTGATTTCTCTGCGCGATCGCACATTCACGAGCTGAGTAACGCCGTTCTCTGAGTCCCCATCAATGCCAAGAGAGGCTAGCAAAGCTTCATCGCTGAGGTCTTCTTCTTCGGGTAGGCTGGCATTAGCTCCGGCGTCTAACATTCCGCGTGAGTCTAGCGGCTTCAAAATTTCGCGACATTCTTCAGAATCCCGTATTCGATCCAGTCTCACCGCGTAGAGCCGCTCGAAGATATCGCGGTCTTCTCCATGCTGGGGTAGTCTTCTATATTCTTCTACAAAGCGCTCGATCTCCTCAAAACCTGCAATGATCCGCTCTTCTTTGGCGGAGCGCTGACTAGCTTGCTCGGTCGCTGTGTCCACTCCCAATTCGTCGAGTAATTCCCGATCTTCGTCTGTCGTGTACTTAAGCATTGTTTTCTTCCTTCACTTGACGTTGCAGGAAGGCAATTCCTTCTGCCATCCGTTTTTCCCATGGGTCTGCCGCTGTTAGCGATGGTAGCCTGCCTTTCTCCTGTTTGAAACGACGTGCCCGTTTTGCCAATTCCCGCGCTTCTTCTACGGTGAGGGTAATCCGCTTGGCGGCAATCACTTCCGCGACTTGCCTCAGCCGTTCTTCGCTCATGGACTTGGCGAGGATGGCATAGGCTTCGCCAAAGGGATTGATGCGATCGATCAGATCCATATCAAGCTCTGTGACGGATAGGGCAAACTTTCTCACCCCATCGATGAGTGATGTGTTTTTGGCTGTCTCATCACTGTCTTCATTCACGGTTTTCTTGGCTTGTTGGACGAGGTTGAGCGCGGCGATCGCATGTTGGCGGATGGCTTCTCGATCTTCCTCTTCAAGATTGGGGAACTTCTCTTTGACGATTTTGCCCATGCGCACCTGAGTCAGTTCCTCTGGAACTAGTTCCTCATCAAATAGACCGCGCTCGATTGTTTGCTTGTCCTGGACAAAGGCGGTAATCAGTTCGGTTAAGTCTTCGCGGCAGATGCGCTCGGCTTCCGGGCTTTTGGGTTCGGCTAGCCCCTTAATTTCCATTTGTATGAGGCCGCTTTCTAGATTGATGCCCACGTTGCACTTGCTCGGATTGTAGCCATCTTCCCCGTAGTCGAAACCAGGTGTCGGTTGATTGTCGGGGCGTTTGGGTTTGAACTCGAAGCGTGTCGCTAGCACCTGTTCCATTAGTAGACTGGCAGCGATCGCTTTGAGCGTATCGTTCACCGCCTCGGCAACTGCGGATTCGGTAGCATCTGGCTCAGCGATGAGGTTTGTGAACCGAGCGCGGGTCTTGCCTGGGGCATCGCGAGTCGCACGACCGATGATCTGAACGATCTCCGTCAAGCTGGAACGGTAGCCGATCGTGAGGGCGTGCTCGCACCAGATCCAATCAAAGCCTTCCTTTGCCATGCCGAGGGCAATGATGATATCGACGCGATCGCGATCGTTCTTGTGGGCGGGGTCTTTGAGAGCGGCGGCGACTTTATCCCGCTTGGATGGATCGTCATCTACCAGATCAGCAATTTTGAGTACATTTCCATCGGCGGTTTTCACGAGTTGAAACCCTGTCTGGGGATCGGTTCCCTGCCATTCACCCAGTTCTTCGATGATATGCTCCACCTCGCGGATTTTGTCTTTGGTACTCTCGCGGGAGTTGACATTGGGAATGTGCAGAATGGTTTTCTCTTTGGGGTTTAGCACCTGCATGATTTCGTCGGTGTAGCTGCCTGCGTAAAAGTAGTAGCCGATGTCGAGTTGCTTAAGGTATTGGTAGCCGTTGAGCTGTTCGTAATAGGTATAGGTAACGGTGTCGAATTTTGATTCGTCGTCTGGATGCAGCACGGCGACCGCATCACCACGAAAGTAGGAGCCAGTCATGGCGATAATGTGGGTTTTGTCGCGAGCCATGAGCTGACGCATGTGTTCGCCTAGCTTATTGTCTGGGTTGGCGGAAACATGGTGAAATTCGTCCACTGCGATCAGGCTATCGTCGAAGACTTCTATGCCGAACTTGTCTACGGCGAAGCGGAATGTGGCATGGGTGCAGACCAAAACCTTAGCATCACTGGCTAGAAACTTTTTCACCGCTTCCACCTTGCCGCCATTGTCTCCCCCTGGTGCGTCACAGAGATTCCACTTCGGTTCGACCTGCCAATCTGCCCAAAAGCCAAACTGACTCAGCGGCTCGTTGTGGAAGCTTGCCCCGATCGCTTTTTCTGGTACGACGATGATCGCTTGCTTGAGCTTTTGGTTCTCTAGTTTGTCAAGGGCGATGAACATGAGTGCGCGACTTTTGCCAGAGGCGGGAGGCGATTTGATCAGGAGATACTGTTCGCCGCGCTTTTGGTAGGCGCGTTCTTGCATGGGGCGCATACCGAGGGCGTTTGAGCTTGTGGAAGTACCATCTTGGGCATAGGTGACAGAAACAGCAGGAATTGCGATCGGATTGCTCATGGGTTGAATGAATGTTGAGGTGTTAGGCAATGATGTATTAACTAGATTCCAAGATCTCAGAAAAGCTCTTCAACAGACTTCATGGGCAGATAAAGCTTCATCGGCTCCTGATTAAATGGTTTAAAGCCGTATTTTATGTAAAAGTTCAAAGCTTTCTCATTCAAAGCATCTACAACTACGGCAATAGATGCAACTTGCATAGCAGCATCTAAAGACTTTTTAAGAGCATCCATCAATAATAGTTCACCAAATCGCTTACCTTTTTGATAGTTGTCAACTGCAAGACGACCTAATAGTGTGGCTGGCAATGCTGGGTAACGAGGTAATCGTTTGGCAAAACTTTGCTCTAATGTTGCAACATCAACCGTGAAGGAAGAGAGTGTGTAGTAACCTAAAACATCCATCTTAGGATCGTCAGTTAAAACAAATATGGTTGAGACTCGTTTTTTGAGATCCTGAGAGGCTTGTTGATGTAGGTAAGCATCTAAACTTTCTTCTCCACAGCAAAAGCTAGAGCGGATATGCATTCGACTATCAAGCAGATTGATTTTGAGAACCATTAGACCGACATTGTTTGTTGATAGCGTAAAGCAGCGGATTTCAAGGCTTCATTGGACTGAGGAGGATTGAGAATTGCATCAACAAAAGCTTCACTATCTTCAATACCAAGTTTTAGAGTTTGGTGACGCTCAATAACTCTGTAGGCGGCTGCTTGAACGCTTGCAACCACAAAATCTGTCAGCGTGCGTCCTTCTAAGTCAGCAGCCTTTTGCACTAGAGCCTTGATTTCATGGCTTATACGAGCTTCTAGCCGCGCTGGCGACTTTGAATCAGTTGCATTAGTCATGGTGTCAGATTTATAAAATGAGAAAATGGATATAAGTTAAGTATATGCGGCAAATTGCCGTACGTCAACTTTCGATATTTTTTGTGTTGCGGTTGGTAGTTTTTTGGGTAAGGCTTGCCTCGCGGTCATTTTGGTATATAGCTCGAAGAGTTTTTCGAGGCGCTCGGTGTCATTTTTGAAGCGGCGACCGATGTAGATGCGTTCGAGGATTTCGTCGTTGCGATCGGGTTGCTCATGGGTGGGATTTTTTGTTTTTATGTCAGAGGCGATCTTGCCAATAGTTTGGATCGCGACGACAACTCATAATCGCCGCAATCACGATTCTGTCTGGATAGACTCGATATAAGATGCCATAGGAAAACTTGAGGGTCAAACAGCGCCGAATCTGCCCTTCAACAATCGGCCAGCGCTTTGGCGCGCCAACAATGCGAAATATGGCGTTTTCGATTGTGTCGATGAAATCCTGTTGTCTATCTTGTTGGCCAAAGAATTGCACTGCCTCCGCATATTCTTGCAGGGCGGCTGGGTGAAATTCATACTTCATTTCTGTGCGAGTTGCCGTATTTGTGCCAAGGCAATATCTCCAGGAATGGTTTGGACTGCACCGAGATCGATTTCAGCGATCCGTTCTTGGGCTTTCTTCACTCCCGCCATCAACATATCTCGATCGATTTGTTCGGTCATGCTTTCCTCAATTTTGTCAATAAGGATAGTCTTGGCTGCCTCTGGTAATGCGGTTGCTTCTGCGATAAGTTGGTCTAGGGTTAGCATGGGATCGCTTTGCTCTAAGGGATTAGTTTGATTTTAGCATTCCGCACTTAACGGGTCATTTTGGTATATAGCTCGAAGAGTTTTTCGAGGCGTTCGGTGTCGTTTTTGAAGCGGCGACCGATGTAGATGCGTTCGAGGGTTTCGTCGTTGCGATCGTGGGCTTGGCGGAGGTTGGCGGGCATCTTGTCGGGGGCATAGAGATCGGCGATCGTGGCGGGGAAATGGGCTTCGCGGGCGAGCAGGATGTCTTCGGCGCAGCGGGTGAGTTCGGTTTTGTTTTGGTCGGTGAGGGTGGGGACGGGGAAGGTGTTCCAGCCGAGGGTGTTGGAGTAGGAGAAATCGGTTCTCATGCGGACGCAAACTGTGCCGATCCAAACCCAGTGGAGGCGGGAGGCGATTAGTGCCATGTTCCAGAGTGGAGCATCGTAAAGGGCGAAGTTGCGATCGCCAATAATTGTTCCACCTTTCACAATGCCAACTGGTAGATAAGCACGGTTCTCCGAGCTAACCCTTGGAATTACAAGTGTATACTCGCTGTCTTGATGACGAACTTCTCCGAAACGATGTGGCCAAGCTGCACTGGTATTTGTCTGAGCCTTGCTGCTGGACTCTCGCATACTAGCGACATTTACGAGTCTTGTTG
>JANMRU010000518.1:0-5493 GCA_031388585.1 Pseudanabaena sp. SOY_30_concoct_251
ACTCTCAAAAAACAGGGGCTTGATGTTCTTGAGGCTCTTACCAATATCTTTCTGGGTAATCCTATTTTTGTCTAGCTCTTTTTGACCTGAGTTGTAACGAATTTTCTAAAACAAATTCCCGCACCTATCTTAATCGGTCTGAGAATATATGGCAATTACTGTAGTGGTATGTCTATACGATCTCATCTATAGGCCACGTTGCGTAGGGATGGAGAACTACCGCTTTTAAGATGCGATCGCCCTGCCAGATTGGTAGTGATAACCATAGTTTGCCTTGCTCAATCCATTTTTGTCGAAGCGTAGCGTTATCTATTTGGGGATTTATCGATCGCAAACAAATAATATTCAAAGTAGGCTCACAAACTAGTTCGATCTGATCGGATTGCTCGACCCATGCCTGCAAGGCGGATGTCTGTTGCATAGAGCGATCAATTAACTGTGCGAATCCAGATGTGCCTAGAGATCGCAGTGCTAGCCATAGCTTCAAACTATCGGTGCGGCGTGTACCTTGCAGATTGAGATTGCCAAAATTGAGGGAGTTATTGGCCATGTAGGGCAGGTGGGCATCAAAACCATCGATCAGATGTTGTTTTTGTTTCACTAATAACATGGCGCAGGTGCGGGCTACCCACATCCACTTTTGCGGATTGAACGTAATGGAATCTGCAAGCTCTGTACCTTTGAGTAAATGTCGCCATTGAGGGGAGAGAATTGCGGCACCACCGTAGGCAGCATCGATGTGAAACCAACAGCCATATTTTTGGGCGATCGCAGCTACAGCAGGTAAATTATCCACTGCTCCCGTAATCGTTGTGCCAGCGATCGCGCCGATAAAGAAAGGGGTTTTGCCCTGGGCGATCGCCGAGTCTATGCTAGCTTCCAGGGCGATAACATCCATTTCACCACGCGTGTTAGTCGCAACTTTAATCAAATTATCTCGCCCCAAACCCACCACATTCATGGCTTTATCAAATGAAGTGTGCGCAGCATCAGAAATTAATGCTACCAAACGGCGATGCTCTGGATCCGTACCACCGCTGTTATCTACACCTCGAAATATATAGTGCGGTTGGTGATGATTGCGTGCCAGCAATAGCGCCGAAATATTGGCGAGGCTACCGCCAGCCGTAAGCGTACCAAAGCAGTCGTTGCCAAACCCAAATAGCTGCCCAAACCACTTTACCAACTGGGCTTCAAGCTGCGTAAATACTGGAGCTAGCTCTTCGCTGAGCATATTATTATTCAGCGCCGCAATCAAAGCATCGGCCCAGATTGTAATCGCCAAGGGCACGCTGTCCATGTGTCCCACGTAGCCAGGGTTATGCAGGTTAAGCGCGCGCGGCAAAATTTGAGATCGCACCTCCAGCAATAAATCTTGCCAATTCTCACCAATCTCCTTAATATTCAGGTCAATGGGCGACGTATCTTTGACAAAAGGCTTTTCATGATTTGCCAGCACGCCATCCACAATCAAATCTACAAAGGCATAACCAACTTGTCTCAGCGCCTCTTGGTTATGGCAATCGGGATGGAGGAATTGTTCGTCCAGGAGCAATTCAGATAATTGGTTTAGTTTTCGATCGTGCGGCTGACTGGGTGGCGTGATGGGCATTGACAATTCACATTAGTTCATTCCTAAAGATGAATATAGCCCTTAATACTAGGGGGTATATATCCTCAGAAAAATTCCAAGAAATAAAAATTGGGAATTCCGTGATTTGGGTAAAAAAGAGCAGGCAACATGCCTGCTCTTTCTATATTTTAAGAATTAGAGTTAAGAGAAATAATATGGTCTAAATGCTTAAACCAGCTGTCTCCCGACTATCTCTTGGCACTAGCAAAAAAGCTCATTGGATCGACAGCTCTACCACCACCTGGTCTAATTTCAAAGTGGAGGTGAGGACCAGTGCTAAATCCGGTGCTCCCCATAGCTGCAATCACCTGCGCCTGATTTACTGGTTGACCAGTCTTGACGTAAACCGCACTCAAGTGGCCGTAGCGAGTAATTGTACCGTCATCATGACGGATGTCAACCATGTTGCCATAACCACCATCGTTCCAGCCAGCAAAATCAACGGTACCAGTGGCAGCAGCCAAAATCGGCGTACCTGTGGGCGCAGCAATATCAATACCCTGGTGAACTCGACCCCAGCGCCAGCCAAAACCGGACGTCAACGTACCTTCGGCTGGCCAAACCATGCCAGTAGGAACGCCATAACCAGAATCAGGTAAGTAAGCCTTTGCCACAAGCTCAGGTAGATTAGGTGCTAGAGGCGAAGCTTTCCCAGTGTTCGCGATCGCCTCTCGACCATTATCAAAACTCCGTTCCGAAGTATTAAAAGGTCTAATATTCGCAGCGGCAATCTTGGAAGCTTCGGTACGTCTTAGCTCTTCAACTCGACGTGTAGCTTCAGCCTGACGCGCAGCCTCGGCTTTGCGAGCAGCAGATTCAATTTCCGCTTGTTTCACCTTGTCATTCAGTTGCTCAACCTCAAGCTCTAAGCGTCTTACTTCTAGAGAGGTCATCCGAGCTTCAGATTCGGGCAATAACGCAATTTCAGTAGGATTACCCTTACCAGCATTTTGCTGTTCGATCGCTCTACTGGAAGCTAACGAAATTGTCTGCACAACATCAAACTTTGGCAGCTTTATGGATGGTTCAACAACTGGTTGAATCGTCGACGATTCGACAGGAACGCTTCCAGGCAAAATGCTTTGCTCAATAATACCTACGGCTGGAGTAGACGGAGCAACTGCAAACTTAGGTAGTTTGATCGATGGCTCCGAATTTGGTTGGATTTGAGTAGACTCTGAGGGCTTTTGCTTTGCCAAAGTCTGCTCAACAACATCAAATGACTGAATTGACGGTGCAACCGCTATCTTCTTAGACATATCCAACGAAGATTCTGCCGCAGGTTGGGCCACTAACGAGTTAGTCGAATTAGCTAACGGTTTTGACTTGGTAGTGGATTGCTCGGGAATATCAAGAGACTGAATTGTTGGTGCAACCGCCAGCTTAGGTAACTGCACGAAACCATCCCATGCTGATGGCAGAGTTGCTTGGAGTTGCAAGTTTCGAGCTGATGTTTGTGTTGCAGGAACAGCGGCCTTTGGGTTTAAGGTCGCACTCGGCAAGAGTATCGGTGTGGCGGCATTCACCTTAATCGCTAAAACTTCTGTCTTACCAGGCACACTCTTTACAGTCTCAAGCTTGTCGGATGCAGGCTTATTAACTTTAGACTTTGATAGAGCAGTAGGCTGTCTCTCTAATCTACTTGGAACTGCGAAAGCAAGCTTCTGCGGCTTTTGACGGTTGTAAGCTACTGTTTGCGAGGAGGAAGCATCTTTAGTTGCAGGAATTTTTAGCTCTCGACCTACAAACAACCAGTTCAAGTCGTGAATCTTGTTATGCTGAGCAATTAGTCGCTGAGATGTACCATATCGCCTAGCGATCGTCTCAACCGTATCTCCTTTTTTAACCGTATATTGAACAAATTTAGGCTGTTTTTTGAGCTTATTAGATGTTGAAGAGCTAACTAAAACTTTCTTGCCTTCTACTGATTCTAGGCGTTGTCGCAAAAAATCGCGTTTAGCTGATAATCTTTGCTTCGCATCATCTTCACGGACTTTAATTAGAGTCGAGACATTACCAGGAATGACTATAGGCTGATTGACAGCAATTAATTCTGAAGATGACAAAGATGTGTACTTGACAATGGCACTTTTAGGGACATTGTAAAATTTTGAAATGGCCTCAAGAGTATCGCCAGATTTGACTTTGTAGATAATGCCAGTAACTGGAGGTATCAGTAGCTTTGTGCCAGGTTGCAAAGGGGTGGCAGCACTAATGCCATTGGATGTCGCGATCGCTGCTGCATCAATCCGATATTGCTGAGTTAGTTGAAATAAGGTTTCGTCTTCGCGCACCTCATGCACTAGAACGCCCTTGTTATTGCCCCAAGTACTCGATCCGATCAACGCATGAGACAGCTCAAATTTGTTCCCCTGATGCTCAGATAAAACATTCGCAAAGGTTTGAGGTGACTGAACTATTGGAATAACATGCAAATCCCTGGAGTTCTGTTGATCAATAAGTACCCCCGTCGTACCAACAGAAAGAGCTAGTCCTAAGACTGCCACCGATCTGCGTACCTTTAGAGAAGATCCTGGATTGTCCAATATCGTCTTTGGATTTTCAATACGACCTTGCTCTTCAGAAGATAATCCTTTCAAAAGTAGCCTCCTTAAACTATCTGCGTCTGCAAATTTTTTTAAACGCAGTTGCTGTGTACATGTGCCCCCTACAAAAACCAAGGGATTCGTGAGGAGCTTTAAAATTACGTTACCCTTTGTCCTTTGTTAAGTTACATTGATTTTTTCTCGCGAACACGTTCAGGGTAAACAGAAATAAATCACAATCCATGCTCTAAACTCACAATGCTATCTAAACGCATAAATACTTATTAGTTGTCAACAGTTGATTAGCGGAAATTACACTAATAAAACTTCGGCATAATAGCCTTCCAGATTCGGAAAATGAAGTGCATTTTCCTGAAAGTAAATAAAAATTAACTATCTACAACTCTGGAAAATCAAGCTGTTCTGGTATATGACCTCATCCAAGAGAATAGGTGAATCTTTATCCCGAGAATTAGGCTTTTCCATAAAATGCTCTTCTTTACTCCTAATTTCACCTGTTTATTCACAGATGTTCAACTATTCATTCTGTAGGAATTTTTTAATAAAAATTTTAATTATTCGCAGATTTTTTATTTTTTTGACTTATTTTTTTGCTTAGATTGCCTAACCCAGAGTTTGTAGGGCAGAAGTTATAGCTCAAGCTGACGGCGTGCCTCAAAGAGCCCGATCGCCACACTAACCGAAATATTTAGACTCCGCACCTGGGGATGGTCTATAGGTATATAGACGGATGGGTGTCGATCTAAAATTTCTGGTGGCAACCCACTTGTCTCGCTGCCAAATAGTAAGCAATCACCAGGTTGAAATTCAAACGCGCGAAAATGTTGCTTGCCCCTAGCTGAAAAACCTACCCAACGCCCTGACATCTTTGCAAGGTCATCAAGATCGGGGTGAACGTGCAGATCGACATACTCCCAATAATCTAGGCCGGCTCGCTTCACGGCGCGATCGCTAATTTCAAACCCTAATGGCTCGACTAAATGCAATGGTGTATTTGTAGCCGCACAGGTGCGTGCAATATTACCAGTGTTCGGCGGAATTTGGGGATAGACTAATACAACCTTCAGCATTAATGCAGATTTACCTAGATTTCGCGGATTTATGAAGAAATGGAGATTAAGGCTCTACCATCGGCTAATATCGCCAGAATTAATTTGACACTCCCCGACCTAAAGGCGCGGGGATTCTTTAATCAATGATCTGCCTTGTCCTGACAG
Organism: Pseudanabaena sp. SOY_30_concoct_251; assembly: GCA_031388585.1. Taxonomy (GTDB): domain Bacteria; phylum Cyanobacteriota; class Cyanobacteriia; order Pseudanabaenales; family Pseudanabaenaceae; genus PCC-6802. The sequence goes on from JANMRU010000518.1 coordinate 5,418, forward strand.
GATTGCTCCAGACAGAGTAGAGGGCAAATCTCCTAAAGCGTTGCTTGCGTCAAGCGCAAAGGTTCCAGTGTGCCCC
>JANMRU010000524.1:0-12234 GCA_031388585.1 Pseudanabaena sp. SOY_30_concoct_251
CAACAACAGTTACTCAAATTCAATCTTTTTGGCACACAGACAAAGATCTTCTTGTCACGCTATGCGCGAGAACATCTTTCGATCTGCTGCTACGATCGTTATGCTTACCTACTGGCTCGGAAATCATCATGAGTGCTGTGAACATAGTTCACATTGAAGAGATTGTCAAAATGCACAAATGCGTTCCGGTACCTGTTGATATTGACTTGGAGACGCTTGCTCCTTCATTAGAACTATTCAAAGCATCAATTTCAAACAAGAGTCGAATATTTGTCATAGCTCATTTATTTGGTTCTGTTATACCCCTAGCCCCATACATGGAAGTATGCAAAATCAACAACATTTTACTTGTAGAAGATTGCGCCCAAGCCTTTGCTGGCTTCCAATATCATGGATATGCTGCTGCTGATATCAGTCTTTTTAGTTTTGGCCCGATCAAGTCCTGTACTGCCTTGGGAGGTGCTGTCACCCTAGTAAAAAATCGAAATTTAGCCGAGAAAATGCGGAGGATCGAGCAAACCTACCCAGATAAGAGTGACCTGTGGTTCCTTAAAAGATTACTCAAATATCTCTGTCTTAAGTCTCTTTCAGCTCCTAATATTTTTGGCATTTTTATAGCTGGTTTGCATTCTCTACAAATAGATTCAGATAAATTTATTTGTTCTTTAGCACGAGGATTTAGTAAAGGAGATATCTTGTCTCAATTAAGATATCGTCCCCCGCATAGAATGCTCAAACTTTTGCAACACAGATTAAATAATCTAGATCGTTGGCGTTATGAGAGACGAGAGAAATTGGCGATTCGTTTTTTTGATTTGCTCAATAAATCAGACACTAAGTTCGGAAGGAAAACAATCCAAAATTCATACTGGCTAGTTGCTTTGCTTATTAAAAACCCTTCTGTTTTGAGGCAAAAGCTCATTGCAGAAGGATTTGATGCCACAATCGGGACAACCAGTCTCACATTCATTGGAGAAGAATCAGTTCGCGCGAAAAGGCTAATAAATAACGCACTTTATTTGCCGATTTATCCTTCTCTTCCCGAAGTAGAACTTGCCCGCCTAGCAGAATTAATTAATGCACATCTTCTTATAAAATGATAAGGATGTGTAAGCCAACTGACCTCACATCCTTATCTAAAAATATTATGCTCTTGGTAATTACCGAGAAAACTTTAGGCTCAAGCTGTAGTGAGAACCTTTGCAGAAGTCTGAGCTTCATTAGACTGGTTTAACCTGCCTAAAATCGCATCAACATTTTTCTTGGCATCGCCAAACAACATTTGCGTGTTTGGTTTGAAAAACAAAGGATTTTCCACGCCAGCATAACCGCTTGCCATCCCGCGCTTCATCACGATTGTGTTTTTAGCTTTCCAAACTTCTAAAACAGGCATACCAGCGATCGGACTGGATGGATCTTCCATCGCACTAGGATTAACCGTATCGTTAGCTCCAATTACTAGAACCAAATCTGTTTTAGGGAAATCTTCATTAATTTCATCCATTTCCAGCACGATATCGTATGGGACATTGGCTTCCGCTAGAAGAACGTTCATGTGTCCTGGTAGACGACCCGCAACTGGATGGATACCAAAGCGTACTTCTACGCCGCGATCGCGCAGAATCTTAGTAATTTCTGAAACTGGGTGCTGAGCCTGAGCTACTGCCATGCCGTAACCAGGGACAATGATTACACTTTGAGCTTCGCGCAGCAAGTCTACTGTTTCATCAACTGTGGTAGAAATTACTTCGCCAGCGGGGCCTTCGATCGCAGAGGCTTTACTCGTAACTGTACCAAAACCACCCAAAATTACGCTGATAAACGAACGGTTCATCGCCTTACACATGATGTAGCTCAGAATCGCACCACTGCTACCCACCAATGCACCCGTAATAATCAGCAAGTCATTGGAGAGCATAAAGCCCGCCGCCGCCGCTGCCCAACCAGAGTAGCTATTCAGCATCGAAATCACTACGGGCATGTCAGCTCCACCGATCGCCATCACCAGATGAACGCCCAGAACCGAAGCGATCGCGGTCATAATCAGCAACGATTGCAACCCAGTCAGAACCTGGCCACCCATAAACTCGTAACCGAGCCAGACTGTCGCCGCCACCATCCCCAGATTGAGCAGATGCCGTCCAGGCAACATCAATGACTTACTACTAATAATTGTGCGTAACTTACCAAAGGCAATCACCGAACCAGTAAACGTGATCGCGCCGATAAATACACCCACGAAAATCTCAATTTGGTGAATTGTCGCTTCCACTCCAATCAGAGAGGATTCTGGCTGCAAGTAGCTGGCCATTCCCACTAAAACCGCTGCCGCACCGACAAAACTATGTAGGATGGCAACGAGTTCGGGCATGGAGGTCATCTCCACCCTTGACGCTACCAGCGCACCGATTGTCACACCTGGCAATACGACCATGGCTAGAGTGGAATAGGAAGTGACTGCAGGACTGAGTGCAGTGGCAACAATGGCGATCGCCATGCTGATAATGCCAAACAAATTACCTTTGCGGGCAGTTGCCTGATTAGACAATCCTGCCAAACTGAGAATGAAGAGAGCGCTAGCTGCAATATATGCAACGGTGAGCAAATTATTTGACATAGTTTAGTTTCTTAGACTTTGAGTTCTTGACAGGACAATATTTCTAGATTTCTAGACACTACTTCTGGAACATCTTCAACATGCGCTGAGTAACCAGAAAGCCGCCAGAGATATTGATCGTTCCCAGGAAAATGGCGATCGCGCCGAGAATCGTAGTTGGCGAAGTGAGTTCTCCTGAAATTTGGAGCATACCGCCGATAATGATGATGCCGCTAATCGCATTGGTGACGCTCATCAGTGGCGTGTGTAGTGCAGGCTTAACATTCCAGATCACCTGCCAACCAACAAAGCAAGCCAGTACAAACACGGTCAAGTGAGATAAGAATGATGGCGGAGCGCTTACTCCCACACCGATCAAAGCTGCTCCCATCAATAAAGGCCATAGCAGACCTGAAGATTTTTTCGCTGGTTTTGCGGCTTCTACCGCTGTAGGTGCGGCAATCGCAGCCTTAGCTTCGGTCTTTGGAGGTACAGCCGGAGCGATCGGCTTTGGCGGCCAGGTAATCTCGCCATCATGCAAGATCAATGCACCGCGCACAACTTCGTTATCGAGATCGATCTTGAAGTTGTCATTTCCGCCCAACTCATCTAAAAGGTGGCACAGGTTGGTGCCATAGAGTTGACTAGATTGCGCTGCCATGCGGCTAGTCAAATCGGTAAGGCCAACAATTGTGACACCATGATAGTTGTAAACCTCACCTGACTTGGTAACGGCACAGTTACCGCCCTGTTCCGCCGCCATATCGACAATCACAGATCCTGCTTTCATGCTCTCGACCACTTCCTGAGTAATCAGGAGTGGAGCCTTTTTGCCAGGGATCAACGCAGTAGTGATGATGATATCGACTTCCTTGGCTTGCTCAGCAAACAACGCCATTTCGGCATCAATAAACTCTTTGCTCATTACCTTGGCGTAACCGCCTTCACCGGAGCCGTCTTCCTTGAAGTTGAGTTCGAGGAATTCTGCGCCCAAACTCTTTACCTGCTCTTTGACCACAAGACGTGTGTCAAACGCGCGCACGATCGCGCCCAAACTCTTAGCTGTCCCAATGGCGGCAAGTCCCGCCACCCCAGCCCCAATCACCATCACTTTTGCTGGAGGGACTTTACCCGCAGCGGTAATTTGACCAGTAAAGAAGCGCCCAAAGTTATTCGCCGCTTCAATTACGGCACGATAGCCTGCAATATTTGCCATAGAACTGAGCGCATCCATCTTTTGGGCGCGGCTGATGCGTGGCACTGCATCCATTGCCAACACTGTGGCTTTGCGATGGGAAAGCTTTTCTATCAGCTCTTGGTTTTGGGCAGGCCAGAGAAAGCTAATTAACGATCCACCTTCGCGCAGTAAATCTGTCTCATGTCGGTCAAGCCCAGGATGCCAATCGGGCGCGCATACCTTCAGTATGATGTCCGATCCACCCCAAAGCGCTAAAGCATCTGGGACGACCTGACAGCCCGCTTGGCTGTATGCCTCATCGGAAAAGCTAGCGGATTTACCAGCCCCAGATTCAATCAGTACTTCAAAGCCGAGTTTTTGCAGGCGCTTAGCGGTATCAGGCGTAGCGGCTACTCGGCATTCTCCATCACGTACTTCCTTGGGAATACCAACCTTTAATCTGATTTTTGTCTCTCCGTCGCCGCTTTGATCGGTTGCGGTGTTGTTTGCGATCGCGCTTGTCATTAATTCTCCTTAATCCAAATTGTATCGGTCTGGTGCAGTGGGATTGTTAGATAGATATACGAGGTTAATCTATGTCAAGGCTTATGCACTTACGTGATGTTGCTGATATTCCTGAAGCAGCTTAAAGAATAATTCAATAGAAGCAATGCTGCTGGCTGAATTATATCGAATTAGCCGAACCCAACTAGAGGAGAAATCACTCTTATAGTACGTCTTGACCCATTCTTGAAAGCCTTTGAAGTCTTCTAGAGATGTGTCTTTTTCGCAATTGCAGACATCGATCGCGGTTTCATTCCCTGCTTTGGTAAGAGTCATGGATTATATAGGGACGCACCACATCTTTGACAGTGATTTTGTAATGGTTGAATCCTTTAACCCCGAACTTGTTCGCATTCACCTTCAAAAAAGTATTTAGCGATTTAGCATATTCTTTGCATTTTAAAGTTAACGTTGTTGTACGGGTTTGTAGCTGCATAAGCAGCATCAATAAAACTTTGAGAAAGCTGTGCGTATGTTATTTGCATTCCAAGGAACAGCGCAATAACAAATGAAGCTAACCCCAAGAGAAAGTATTTTCGCATCTCCGAATACCTCATCACACCTGAAATGAGTATATCTAATTAACTATTTAACCGAACTAATAGTGAAAGCTCTTTAAGAAACTTAATAACGACAATCTGAAGAAACTGCATAACGACAATCTGTAGGTATTAGACACACGTGGCACATCTTATGCTGATCCCTACAGATTGGTTCATATCTTTAAACTTGTTTTAGGATTCAAATTAAAAACATTAAGTTTTTTGCGTATATTTAGCCCCATCCATAACTACAACAAATACCAAAGTGCGATCGCTCTATGTATCTTAAGTCGAGTGAACATGCGGAATAATGGGGATAATTGAGATCGCGTAGGTCAAACATTGGTTTAAAAACGGAAGAAGGAAGGTTGAAGGTGGAAATTGAAGATAGAAGTGGGAAATACTAGCGATCGCCGAACTACCATATTTCCTTTGATTAAAACCAAGGGTTAACTATGTCAATTTGAGTATCTCTAAAATCATCGACATTTCGAGTAGCTAGCACCATGTTATTGGCTAAACAAATAGCGACAATTTGGTGGACATCAGCTTGAGAAATAGGTTTGCCAATTTTCTTGCGAGTTGCTGAAATCTCGGCAAAACATTCAGATGCTTTTGATTCAAAGGCAAGAATATGTCCGATAAATTCCTGGATAAACATGGTGTGTGCGGATTCTCTTAAAGCATCTCTACGTTTACCATCGGGTAGAATTGCGATGCCATAGAGAATTTCCGCTTGGGTGATGCTGGTTATGAATATGTCTTCCCTAGGATGTGAGGCAACCCAATTTTTGACTGTGATTAGGCCTTTAGGATTCATGAGTTCAGACAAATACATTGTTATCAAGAACGGTTTTCATGCTTCAGCTTATTCAAAAGTAGGTGTTGTTCTCATAGGTTCTCTAGTAATTTCAGGTAGTTCAAAACCGTCTAGATGGACAAAGTGTTTTTCAATGGCTTTGGCAAGGTTTGGTTTAGTTGACATTTCAGCAGTTAATACGCTTTGAAGGATGGCTTTGATTTCAGCCTCAATGCTTTGCCCATGCTCGATCGCACGTTGCTCTAAACATAAAGTTTTGTGAATACAGAAATAAAGAACTGTAATTCTAAATAGGGCTTGCTGAAAAAGTCTACAAAGTGAATCTAGATACCATACAGCTCTATCAAAAGTGGTTTCAGAGGTTGGCTCCAAAATGCACCCCGCGATTTTCCGCCAAAGTGCATGGATTTTGAGCCTCTAAATGCCATAACCTTGCATTTGGTTGCCTTAAAAAGACTTGAAACTCCTGTTTTGTATAGGTTCTAGCTTTATTCAGTAAGCCCTAAATATCTTCCTTCCACAAATTTATAGTGTTTTTCCCTCTCAGTTTGAATTGCTGTCTGTAGTTTTTCATTCTGTTCCTTTAAGTTTTTATAATGTTCTTTAATCAGCTCTAATTCGGCTTGCGAAATTGTTTTTCCGATAACAGACGGTGATGGTTGAGTCTGGGGAAGACTTTGAGCCTTAGATATTTCAGGGGGTTGAAAAACTACAGCCATTAAGAACAATCCAAAAAATAATGTCTGGCGCATATCTTTACTCTTCTTCATTATGCAAGTTAGGCTTATGAACATAAAATCTCGTGCAGTCGGTTGAAGAACTCCTGAATTGGATGACATCACGTAGCCCACAATGTGCTAGACAGCCTGTCAAGCAGCTTTCTCTAAGTAAGCCGCTAGCTGAATCTCACACTCACGAAAAATGAAGTTAACCACACCAAATAATTTCTCTAAATCAAAAATGCTATAAGGGGCTGGATGGTGCGTAAAACTAGACCCTGCCAATTTACCAAATTCCCAAGTTATACCATTAGAGACAATACCAAAGATCGTTATGGGAATGTCGTGTAACCTCTGGGCAGCCACCATCTCAGCAAGACACTGTCCCCAACCCCAATCAAAATTATCTTGTTTGGCTTCAACAATTAATAAATAAGGCTTGTCGAACACAACTTTGCCAAGAGGCGATCGCCTCGCGAGAATATATTCAGGAAAGCCAGAGAGCGCATCATCACAGGTTAATAGCTGATGGCTCCAGAGTGTAAATGTGCTGCTATAGGATTTCCATATTTCTTTGAGAATGGGATAAATCATATTTTCGCAGATCGCAAATTCCGAATTGTTTACAACTCCTTCTCGCATCACATGTTCTAGATCTTGGCGAAAGTAGTCAGGCACAGAAAATATCGCCTGAGAGATAAAACTTGCTTCTGTATAAATAACTTGTAGCTCTTTAACTGTGATTCCAAGACTTTTAAAGTTACTGAAAGACATATAGATACCAAGAATTAATTTGCGGGATAATGGAAGTTTAAGTTTAGTGTGGGAATTAGGCGATCGCTAGTTCAAGCAATGTTGCTTAAACTACCAGCAAACTCAACCTTTTTGATACTGCCATCCTCTTTCAATGTCACCACCCTGACCCTGACATTCTGTCCTACTTGCAAAGAACCAGCCTGCTTAAACTTATTTTTAGTCCGCTTAGTTCTATCTGGAAGTTCATAAGTAACATTAGTTCCATTGATGTTTGTTATCTGAGCTTCCAGTGTATCTCCTTCTCTATATTTAGGTGTGTCAGAGCTTTTAGGCTTTGGTTTTATGGTATCTATGTTAGGTGGAGTTTGGGGATTGTGATTGCGATCACTCTGGCGAACATCTAAGGGCGTAGGGAGTACGCGCCTAGCTTTATATTCATTTGGCTCGTTATCCAACGGTCTATCTTTGCGCTCGATTTCCATATACCGAGTATCCCTTACTGGTGGAAAATCTTTCCACTTCAGCATTGAGAGTAACATTTGAATACGGCGAATTTCTCTAAAGCTATCTGCAGGTTCTAGTTGCTTAGCCATATATTCCTCAAACTCTGAAACAAAACCTGAATTGGCTTTTAGAGTTTCACCAACTGCCCATGCATCACCCTGAAATAACTTATGATATCGTTGCTCTCGATTACTTAAGTAGAGATCAGACCCTATCTTAACTGCGCCCATTCCCAAAGGTTTACCCATCCCTAAAGATAATCGATAGTCATCATCCTTAGCAATGTCGAGTATCCACAATAATGCTCCTAGTTCGATATTACTTAAGTTCTCAAAGTGAATTGTAAACTCAAAAGAGACACCAGATTTGATGGGCTTAATTTTTGTGATTTGAGTTGCTTGCTTCTCTTGCGCCTCTTTGGGATCAGGATGCTTAATATCAGGACTACTCCCCTTATGCCAATAAAGCTTATGCCCTCTAATTACATTTCCTTCACTAGCATAGTGCTTTAATTTAGACTTTTCAGCTTCGGTTTCTTCAGGTTGGACTAGATAATGCTGAAAGGTGTTTGGTTTAGGACTTGCCAGGATTTGCGGAGTGATTGCTTGCTGTTCGTACCAAACCTCACCATCAGAAATACAATTTGCATCACTAACAAAAACTCGCCCCGCGCGAGATTGATCGCTATTCTCTCGTTTATTACTTCTAACAAATCCAAAAATAGCTTCAGCGATATCAACAATTGGTTCTCGACATTCTTTCTCTTCCGGATCTTTCAGATCTGGTGGAATAAAGTCTCTAGCTGTTGCTGCATGTCCATTGCCCTGGGGTGAATAGGGAATGCGAAAATTAGGGCTTTGACCGAAGAAGCCTACAATGTTTCCAGAAACTGGTTTAGAGTAAAAGACGGGACGATCATTCTCTAAAATTCCCATGGTCGCGCTGAAAGGCTGGGCTTTCTGAAATTCAGTCAAAGCACGACAATAATGCTGGATGGCGACAGAAGCTATTGTAAATACTTGAGAATTTGAACTTTCCTGAAATATGACACAGTGATTTCTACGAGAGGAGTCGTTGTCTCCTTGTTTCATATTGCCGCTAGAAACAAGAGTTCCTCTTGTAGTTGGATAAGCATCGACTGAATTAACCTCATTTAAGAAAAAGCGCCTGTCTCTTCCTCTAGCTTGGTGAGGATTCCCTGTAAAGCTGACTGGTATATATTGAGGTATATATCCAGATTCATCAAATTTAATTAATGAAACTTCTCTAGATATATCTCTTTGCTTAACCCATGAGAAAGTAACACCATTGACGCTCTTAGCAGAATGAATACGCCAACGATCCCCATCTTTCTTTAAGAAGCCTGCTTTAACTAAATCAGGGTTAACATAATTTCTATACTCCGCAGCTAAAGAATCGCTTCTTGGTGTAGTTGCTACCGCTCGAAAAAAGAAATGTTCTTGTCCTGAAACTTTGTCAATCTTGCTAAAGCTAATAATCTCCACTAGCGTTCTTAGCATTCCTCGCAAACTACTGCCAGGGATAACAGGCTTTGAATTAGCAGGGTTTTTAAAAAAATCAGCCCGTACCAGTTTCTGCGCCTCATCCAACTCATTAAAAGATTTTTCTCCAAAATCAGCATAATCATTGGGAGTATATCCGCAGCGAATATAAAGGGGAGAGGAGGTGGTTAGAGTACATTCGATTTTGCCTGTATAACGCTCAGGATGGTAGCGATCGCCATCAGGTAAATCTTCTGCTCTAACAACCTTGTCAGGCAGTTCTACAAAGTTATAGGGAGCGATCGCCTTCCTATTGTCGGGTACGTGGTTAATGTGCTTGGGCAGATTGTTAGACACGATTAGCTTCCTTTTTCTTGGTAGAATCAAAGAGATTAACAAGGCGGCTTAGATACACGCGGACAACTCCCGTATCTTTGTCTTCGTCAAGGTAATGGCGAACAGTAAGCCGCAAAGGGCGATATAGTTTTTTGCTTTGGTCGAAGGAAATGTTAGCCAAAGGGACAACATGTTTCAAGCCCTCTGAACCATCCGAAACGAGTGTAAATCCTCTTTCTTCTTTTTCAGATTGTGTTCCCCATAAAATTTGATCTTCGTCTGGTAAGCAATCGGGATTGTTTGCGTCAGTAATTGATCGCGATTTCCAAGTTTCTCTAACTTTCCAGAGCATTACCTCGCAATCAGAGCCGAAAATTCGACATTGCTGAAGAGTTTGCGATCGCAATTTAGCAAACCCAGGGAAAATATCCCCAGAGGTAATCAGACGCTCGTTATCAAATCTTCCCCAAATAACACCATCTTCAGCATGGGCTAACAGATAATTTAATTTATGTTGTTTGGCTTTTACTTCTATCCATTCCTTGAGGCTATTTTCTTGAGAAAAATTAGGAGACTCGCGATCACTGACAATTGCGTTGATAATTTCTGTACTCATTCCTCTTCTCCCTCTTTACTGATTTCTAACTTGCTTTGGCGCGAATAAAAGCTTTGGATTCTTGTCTGAATATCCTCAGCCGTTGTCTGAAGTTCTAGTAAGTCCGATGGAATGATATACTTGCTGAGAACTTTGAGGAGTTCTGGCAAATCTATTGTGTAAGCTAATAGTAATTGAGTGATGTCATTTTCATAAATGCTGACTTTGTTGAAATTTCCTTGCCTATATAAAGAGGGTAACGCAAAGAATTTTAATAGCAGCAATCCTTCTACAGTGGCACAACGAACGAGGCGATCGCCAAACTGTCTCTCTGTCGCATACTTTTTCTGCACTAAATCGAATAGTGGATTTTGGGTCAGTAAGATATCTACTTGTAATGTATCAAACGTACTGCGAGCAAAATCTTTATTCTCTTCTGCGATCTCAAGCTCAGGTAGTGATTCTAGTTCGGCTCTTGGCAGAATAAAATCTATGTCTTGAGTATTGCGACCTTCGATATAGCTTAAGATAGCTACACCTCCAACCAGGAGATAGTTAATCTTTCGTTCTACTAGAATCTCGAATAGCCTATTAATATTATTTTGCAGATTGTCCATAGCTGGCATTATCCCTTCCCAGTTCTTGATGTCGAACAAAACTCCATTTCCGATAATTTCGCTAATTGTGACAGTCACTTTTCACCTCCTGCAATTTTATTTTTCAAATCATGAACAAATTTTTGTAATGCCTTAGTATCCTTCTGGATTAGTTTTTCCCCATCTTGCGGAATAGTCCACACCTCATTACCGCGAGCAATCGTTGCACAATGACCTTGCAACCTACCTCTACCAATACTGCTTTCTCCTCCAATAGGTAAATCGCCTGTCCATAAATCCTTGAGTAAGAGCAAAAATAAGCCGATTTCATAACATGCGGGGTTGCGTAACTCTATTTCTAGCTTTACACAGGTTCGATCGCTTCCAAAAATAGGTTGAGCATCAAATAATGCTCCGTGCAACGCACCACCTGTAAAGCGATCTATGGCAATGCGAGTTTGGACAAGTTCGCTGGGATTCTCAACAACTTTTTCTTGAACAATAAGCCGACTAGACTGCGCTTTTGGGCTATCTTTACGCTTTTCATCTTTCGCCACAAAACCAAAGATTTGCTCGATGATTTCTGGCTGCCTATCTTTCCCCTCGGGGACAAATATATTAGGGTTAAGTGTTTTAACAATTCGCACAGCCCGATGTCGTAAAACACCAGTAAGACTCGTGCCAGAGATAATGCTTTGCCACTCACCATTTCGTTTTGATTTGAGATGCACTGCATCAGGACTCTTTTGCTTTGAGTAGTCAGCAGAACGAATCAGCATTGGGCTAGCGAGTTTGAATGTTGCTTCGAGTGTGAAGCGATCGCGCTGATCCTGGATAGGTACATTAGGTTTTAAGATCTTTTCGATCTTGTCCTCTTTGGGAGCAATAGCACATTCACTTGACCATTCTCTGTCAAAGGCTAGCCAAGCTATGCGATCGCGATCATCTTTTAAATCGAACTCCCATACTTGCCATTGAGCTACTGTGCATCGACCAAAGCCTCGTCGCTTTTTCATCCCGATTGCGATTTCACCTTTTTCTAGTCCAGATAGGGAGATCGCTAATCCTTGCTTTAATTCCTCTTCATATATAGCCTGCTTTTGAGCATCTTGTTCCTTCTCCTCTATTAATAATTCAAAATAGAGAGGAAATTCAGTACCAGCAACGAGAACCTCAATATCGTATTTCGCTTTATTAACCGCTATGCCTTTCTTGCCATCTATCTTCACGCCATCCCGCAGTTCAATCTCAAATGTTTCACTGCAAATAGAATCATTAACAATTAGCGGACTTTGATCGCCTTCATCGTTTTGGCGAGTTGCACCAAACAAAGTAGTTGCTAACCCATCTTGCTCAGCTTTACCAAAGCCATATTCGTGCTCATTGAGATAGTTCCTTAAAGCGCCAGCAACTGATGCCCCTGTGAGTAGGGCTTTGTTTTCATCAATGCTATCTCGTAGTAAAGCAAGATTGGTCAGGCTATCAGAGTCGCCATTGCCCAGACAGGTTGGCGTTTCTAAAATCAAC